>JAGWBR010000017.1:17315-63371 GCA_021295785.1 Gemmatimonadota bacterium | reverse complement strand
TGTTCGGATCTGTCACTTGGAACTACAACCAGAAAGCTGGCGACTTGGCGCGAATCCGCTGCCGAGAAAGTACTCCCTTGTCCGACACCCTCCCATTGGGATTCCAGCGGAATGAGCGCGCAATAGAGAAACTGGCTGTCGATGAGCGGCTTGACCCCGCAGACACCCCGGCCCAAACAGGCATCTTTGCTCGCAATTGCGACGGCCCCAACAGGAGCCCGAACGGTCAGCACGATGTCACCAGCCTCGCAGAGCTTGCTTGGCGCACTCGTCCACGTTCGGTGAACCGTCGCTCGACCAAAGATATCGGCCTTGCCCTGAATAAGGGGAAGGCCTTCACCAATAACGTTGTAAGATGCCGACGCCGGGGACTGACCCATCGTGATTGCCGCGATTTCACCAAGCTGCCTCGTCTCCCACTCGCCGCTGAACCTCCTCCGCCCCATCACCCAGCGATCCCCATGTCACGCAGGTGCGACGTTACGCGGGCCTCACGGTCGTCCGCCTGCTGTGCAAGCTCAGACAGCGACTCCGCGTACCGTTCCTCCAGCACTCTCACGCGGTCCACAAGCTCGCCTGTCAGGCGCTCGACTACCGCCAGAATCGCGTCCTCGATGCTTGCCATCCACTTGTCGCCGACCACCATGTCGGCGACCTCGGCCGCGCCAAGCGGTGCGTACCGCGCCAGCACCTTCGCATCCAGCTTCGCCTGAGCGGCCTTCGTGGTCCTCTTCGCCTTGGCGTGCGCCTTCATCAGATCGAGGCAGACCTCCAGCGCGTCGCGTTCCTCCCGGTCCTCGGGGCCGTCGCCAACCACCCGCACCCGCGCCTTCACGGCTGCTTGCGTCACCTTACCGGTCACCGTGGTCGCGCCGCTCAGCGGACCGTCCTCGCCCGCATTCTCCTCAACGAACGCCGCTACATCCTGCCCGATGGCCTCCTCTTCGGCCATCAGTCGCTCAACCTCGCCGCGCTGGCCAGCGAAGTACCGCGCGACCACAAGCTCCGGCGGAAGCAGGTCCATCCTGTACTTCGTGCGTCGCACCGCCAAGTCCGGCGACTCCGTTGCCCCTTTCCCCCTCCCGCCGGGCAGTACGCGGGGCCGCGCTGCCTCGGTCCAGCCCTCCGTCACGACCAGATACGCGTCGTCCTGCATGACTTCGTCCCAGTAGTCCATGAGGCACTGGTACACTCCGTAGCGGTCGACGAGTGGAAGGTCCGCGAAGCGGTTCAACAGGTCCTGCGACAGATCGCGGATCAGGGCTTTGGGCGAATCGCCCTCGCCAAGCCCGAGAAGACGGGGCGCGTGCGCCCGCCGCCAAGCGCCGAAGACGCGGCGAGTCCGGTCCCCGTACGCCGTGAACTCGTCGTGTCCGTGGACGACTGCCCGTACTTCGTCCGCAGGAGCCCGCGCGCGGCTGTACCCTTCACGGCCGCCCGGTGCAAACAACCGCTCCCGCAGCCCCGGGAACACCGTCCAGAAGCGCCCGAGAGCGTCGATGTCGCGGTTCGGGATGCCGCCGTGCAGGTGCGCGCTCAGGTCGTGAAGGTCCTCGGGCTCGCCGGAGTCGATGTAGCGGGGGATGTTCAGGTTGTAGTCGTTGGCCTCGTTGGCGATCTCGTCCATCGGCACCGTGCGCGCGTACCCGGGAACGACTCTCCGGTCGTTGAACACGTCCACGATTCGGTGGATGTCGCGCTCCCGCAGCCGGTTCTTCGCGCCGTCCTTCCGGAAGCCCCGGCTGGCGTCGATCAGGAAGATGCCGTCCCGCGTGGCCGCGTTCCGCTTGTCGAGCACTACGATGCAAGCGGGGATCCCCGTGCCGTAGAAGAGGTTGGCGGGGAGTCCGATCACCCCTTGGATCAGGCCGCGCCCGACCAGATTGCGGCGGATGGCCGCCTCGCGGTTGCCCCGGAAGAGCACACCGTGGGGGAGGATGATCGCGCCCTTGCCGGTGCTCTTGAGCGAGGCGACGAAATGGAGGAGGAAGGCGGTGGGATGCCGTACTCGAAGCGGCGAAACGCGTCGTGCGCGGGATCGAGGCCGTTCGACCAGGCCTTCGTCGAGAAGGGCGGATTGGCCACGGCGAAGTCGAATCGCTGGAGGAGCCCGCGCCTGTCGGTGAAGCGCGGCGCGGCAAGTGTGTTGCCCCGCTCGACCTCGGCCGCCGTGTGGCCGTGCAGGATCATGTTCATGCGCGCCATCGTCCACGTCGCCACGTCCATCTCCTGTCCGAAGATGGTCAACCCCTGCGGAGCTTCGTCGGAAGCCTTGATGAGTAGCGACCCGGAGCCGCAGGTGGGGTCGTAGACGGATCGGTCGCGGGTCGTGTCCGGCCCGATCCCGATGACCCGGGCCATGATGCGCGACACCCTTGCTCTTGCCCGACTGGGTCGCGAAGTGCCGCATGAGGTACTCGTAGGCGTCGCCCAGGAGGTCGTCGCCGTGGGCGCGGTTGGCGCGGAAATCGAGCCCTTCGAAGATCCCGACCAGCTTCGTGAGGCGGTCCGTCATCTCCCGGCCCCTGCCCAACCTGCTCTCGTCGTTGAAGTCGGCTTGGTCGATCACGCCCCTGAGGAGGGACCCGTTGGCTTCGGCGAGCCTGCCGATGACCTTGTTGATCCCGTCGCCGATCTCCTTCGTGCCCTTGAGCGCGGCCATGTCGGAAAAGCCGCCGCCCGGTGGCACCACGATGTCGGGGTACGGGTCGTCGATGTCCGCGTACTTGTCGGAGACGTACTTCATGAACAGCAGCGTCAGGACGTAGTCCTTGTACTGCGCCGCGTCCATCCCGCCGCGAAGCTGATCGCAACTCTGCCATAGCGAGGCGTAGAGGTGGGACTTGCGGAGGGCCATGGGCGGGTCAGCGCGTGGGGCGCGGATCGGGGGCGGCAGCATCGCTGGGCCGGAGGAGACTCGCGGACCTGCTTGGCCTGATGATGTCCAACAGCAGGTCGGCCACCCTCCGCCCGGAACTCGGAAGCTCGGTCTTGGTCATGCTCCAATGTAGCAGGTCGTTTCGTGTCGGCACGGGTGCGGCCCGCGTCGTCCGAACACGAGCGTCAGATCCGGGACGCGGTTCCGATGACTCCGACCACGACCTTCGAGACTTCCCCTTTCCAGAGGGGCTCTCGCCCGACGCTCCTCCGACGGACTACGCTAATGATCCCCGCGCGCAAGCCATCGCTTCGGCGGCTCGGAGGCTTGTCGAACTCCGGAAACGCTGGCTCAACCCTCCTGAGTGGGTGGAGTGGGTTGAGGAGCCGGTTTCCGGCTATCCTCGGCCCGCCCCATTTCGCGTTTGATGATGTCGGCTTGAGTCATCAGCACCTTGGCAGTTCTGCGGCGGACCTGCGCCTGAGCGGCTAGCCGGACGTGGTATGAGACGCTATACCCAATCCCCTTCGGATACGACCCAAACAAGGGATAGCACCTGGGATTGGCGTGGAATCGCCAGCGTGCTCTCAAAGAGTTCAACGGGCTGGCGTTGCTCGATCTCAAGCCATGCGTACGGGTCGAGGGGTTCAGCTTCTTCGCTTGCCTCCTCTCCATTGAACACCGCCCTTGCGTGGCTCTCCGCAGGAACGGGATCGCCCCGCCAGGGAATGCGGTACACGAAGTCCTTGGACTTCGCTACCCACTCGATGATCCCATCGCGAGCGCATACCAGACTGCATGCAGACTGCGTGACCTCCACATAGCGCAACGCAGCTGCGGTACGGGAGACATCGTACATATCACGCTGTGCCAGCTCGCCGATCTCCCGGAAGTTGGGGTCCCGGCCCCGTGCGTCCTGGGAGAACAGATGCCGAGGCATAAGCAACTCCGCCGCGAAATCGTTCGCCTCCTGCTCGCGAACATTCCCACCGTGAGCCCCAGCTGTCATGTCAGCGTCGCCGCACCACCCGGTCGCGATACCCTGGTGAGTTGGGATGTGGTAGTGACCCAGCTCGTGTGCGACCGAAAACCGTCGGCGGCCGCGGCTTTGATCAGGTGCGAGCATGATGCCGGCGGGCAAGTCTGGGACCGGCCGAACGAGGCAAGCCGTGTAGCCGGGTTCTCGGACCTCGGACTCAACGACCTCGATGTCGTCTCCGGCGAGGATTCCATCCAGATCGCAAGCCCGTGCCCCGTCCGACAATCGTACCTTCCGAAAAAGCTGGGCGATGCGCCGGCCGTTCCGACTGCGTCGAGATGGGGGCACCCGTCACCTTGACCTGGTGTGCTTCTGACGCAGGTAATCCGCGAAGTCGCGGAGCTCTTCCTTTGCCTCGGCCGGAAGACTTCGGTACTGGCGGAAGTGCACCTGCTCAGCCGGAGACAATTCGTCGACGTCCTTCCCGAGAAGGTGCGCGAGGCTCACGCCTAAAGCCTTAGCCAGCCGTCTCAGCATTCTGAAGGACGGTTCGCGCTCACCGCGTTCCATCTGGGAGATGGCGGATTGCGATGTGTTCAGAACCCGAGCGAGCCCGCTCTGGGTCAGTCCCGCGTCGATCCGGATCTCTTGCAATCGCCTGCCGAAGTCGTTCATGAGCGTGATCCGTCCAGGGAGGGGGCTGGGGCCGTCTTGACACGTATCGCGCATACGATATATTACTCGCAGCACTAGGAACCTATCGCTGGATGTCCCGCGGTAGCAAGTCGCTGAGGAGAGCTACCCCCGGCTGTGCTGGCCGACGCGCTCGGCCGGTCAGCCAACGCCACTCTTGATTGGAGAAGAGAAGAATGAGTTTCGAACTGCCAACTCGCGGGCTGGTCTTCTGGCCTGTTGAGAACGGCGACAGCACGACGGTCGTCATCGACTCCGGCACCCACCTCCAGGTGGACCTGAACCACCTCGAAAAGGCCGAGGACGACGACGAAGCGGCCTGGGCCGTCATCGACGAACTGGTCGAGCGCCTGCCCAAGATCAACGACCGTCCGTATCTGTCCGTGTTCGCCCTCACGCACCCGGATCAGGATCATTGCCGGGGGTTCGAGAGGCTCCTTGATGAAGTCGACATCGGAGAATTGTGGTTCACACCGCGTATCTTCCACGAGTACAAGAAGGATCTCTCCGACGATGCCGAGGCCTTCAAGAAGGAGGCCGAGCGCCGCGTCGAGAAGACGATCGACGCGGACGGCGATGATCCGGGCGCCGGCGACCGGGTACGCATCTTCGGCTACTCCGAGATACTGGAGGAGGACGACTTCGAGGGCTTTCCGGAGGACCGCCTGACGGTTCCCGGGAATGAACTAACCACCATCGACGAGCAGGACATGTCGGATGACGTTCGTGTGTTCGTCCATGCCCCGTTCAAGGACGACGACGATGGAGAGCGTAACGACACGAGCCTCGGCATCCAACTGACCCTGAACGACGGAACCAGGACGCTCCGGGCGTTGCTCCTCGGCGACCTCTCGTACCCTATCGTCAAGCGTATCTTCGAGGTCAGCGACTCCGACGATCTCGCCTGGAACGTCCTCCTCACACCCCACCACTGTTCGAAGGCGGTGATGTACTGGAAGGATGAGGGCAAGGACAAAGAGAAGCTCAAGAAGCACATCGTCGACGAAATGGAAGAGGCCTCGCAGACTTCCAACAGGGTCGTGTCCAGCTCCAAGACCGTGCCGTCGTCCACCAAGGCAGGGGACAACCCGCCGCACGCCAAGGCCAAGAGGCAGTACGAGACCATCACCGATTCCTTCCTCTGTACCATGGATCAGGACGAGCCCATCGTGGCCCATCTGGATGATAAGGGAGTCACGTTTGTTGGGGTTGCTGCGGCTGCCAAGTCGGCTTCGCAAGCGGCGGACGACGCACGGGGCTCGTACAGGCCACCCCAAACCGATCACACTTACGGCCGGCCCTGATGGGTCGCGCCTATGAACTCGCCGAAGAACAACTAAGGGAGATCGCGGCCGCGTCCGATGGCACGGTCGATGTGGAGGGAGGAGCGAGGCGTTCGAGCGGCCAATTCGTGATAAGCCTTGGGTTTGACGGTCACGAGCGGGTCGAGGACGGGCTGCGGGTACGGGCTCGGGAGCGATTCCTCTTAGCGGTCCCCCCTACCTTCCCCTACGAGCGCCCGTCGGTATGCACCCCCCACCGTCGCTTCGCGGGGTTCCCCCATGTGCAGTGGGCCCGCAGTCTTTGTCTCTATGCGAGTTCAGCCGACTGGCGGCCCCAGGACGGCATGTACGGTCTGATCGAACGACTCGACAAGTGGATCCGCGACGCGGCGCTGAATCGCCTCGACCCCGACGACGCGCCCCTCCATCCTCCCGTCGCATATGCCACGGTTGATCGCTTGGTGATTCCGAGAACGGATACCCCTCGGGTGAGGGAATCAGCGTGGTCTGGATTCGCGGAGCTTCGGCAACGGCATCATCGGACGGAGATCACCGGTTGGTCGCAGCACCCCCAGGGCAGCCTCGACAATCAGGCTCCGGCACTCCTGCTCCACAAGCCGTTGCCCTTCGAATACCCCGAGTCCGTCAACAGCCTCCTTAGAGAGCTAGAGGGCCACGGCGTGGACTACGTGCCGTTCGTGCGAACGTTCGCTTCGTTGGCGAACCGGAGCAGGTCGGGTACACCGGTACTGGTGGTACTGGGCAGTCCCATGCGTCGCATCGAACCTGGCGGACCTTCCCTTCAACACCTTGCGGTCTGGGAGATATCGGCCGCCGACGCGGACAAGCTCCGCGAATTGGATGCCGTTTGGGACGGCGACGTCGCGGCTTCACGAAAAGCGGCGATAGAAGCCGTCGTCGAGTGGTCGGTCCTCGCCAATGTAGGGTGGTGCCGTGTCCGCGAGATGCGTCCGGAAGTCACGCGGCGTCGCGACCATTCCTCCCCTATGGCATGGTTCCGCGGCAGGCGGGTGGCTATCTGGGGATGTGGTGCTGTCGGGACGCACGTTGCGGAATCGGTAGTCCGAGCTGGCGCCACACATGTTCAGCTCGTGGACAAGGGATGGGTCAACCCCGGAATCCTGGTGCGGCAGGGCTTCGAGGACGCGGATATCGGGAACCCGAAAGTCGACGCACTCTCGGATCGCCTCAAGCGGGTCGACCCTGACGTCACGGTCGAGGCTTCGGTCGCTGACCTGATCCACCGGATGGGCGGGGGTACTCCGATACCGGATGTCGACTTGGTGATCGACTGCTCCGCGTCACCGGCTGTCAGGATGATCCTCGAGCAGCGACTCCGCAGGATCGACTCGCGTCCGCCCATTGCCTCCATGTCCATCGACAGCAAGGCGGCCACCGGGATCGCGACCCTCTCGAAGCCGGGCCACAGCGGAGGGACACTGGATGTCGTGCGGCGACTCAAGCTCGAAGCCTGTCGAAACTCCCGACTTGCGCGGCCTCTCGAGGGCTTTTGGCCAGAGTCGCTGCCGGATGATCCCTTTCAGCCGGAACCCGGATGCTCGGAGCCCACCTTCATAGGGTCAAACGCTGATCTAGCGGGCCTTTCGGCGCGAATGCTGAATGCCATCGCCCGGACGCTGTCAGGACCAGACGAACAACACACAGCTATCGGTTGGTTCGTTGAAGAGCCTGGTCCAATCCACTGTTTCGCGTGGCGTCCAGACTACAGTGCCGAAGCGCACAGCGGGCGCTACACCGTCAGAGCGTCGCCCGAGGCCGTCAGAGAGATGCGAGCGTGGGCAAGGCGTTCAGTTCGGACGGCTGGCCCATCCGTCGAAACCGGAGGGTTGATCTTTGGCGAAGTGAACGAGGCGGCGTCGGTTATCTGGATTTCCGAGGTCGATGGGCCTCCTCCAGACAGCGCCGCGTCCGATGGTCATTTCACTTGCGGTATCCTGGGTACGGGTGAATCCGCCGAGGTGAGGCACGATCGTTTCCGTGGATCTGTGGAGTGCCTTGGTAGCTGGCACACACACCCAAGGGCCGGACCTTGGCCAAGCGCGATTGACCTGAGCACCGTTGCCCAGCTCCTAGACGGAACGGAGTCGTCTCGCCGCACGCTCGTTTTGCTGATCCTCTCAGGAGATCCAGACAGCGACCCCCTTCTCGGGGCGCATGTGTTTCGGACTAAGCTGCGTCCACGGTGCGTTTACTATATCAAGGAAGATGTCTCCGAGACGATCTCTGTTGAACCGGCTCCGGTCAATCCGCGAGATGTTGGGCTTGCCCTCTCCGGCGGAGGTTCGCGAGCGATCGCCTTCCACCTCGGGTGCTTTCGTGCTCTCAATGACCTTGGCCTGCTGGCTCGACTTCAGGTCATTTCGAGCGTCTCGGGCGGATCCGTCATCGCGGCGATGTACGCCTATTCGAGCGAGTCGTTCTCCGACTTCGACGATCGGGTGGTCGAGCTCCTGCGCCGAGGACTTCAGCGCGACATCGTGCGGGAAACACTCCGACTGCGAGCGATAGGGAAAACCGCCCGGGCTCAGGTCTTAATCGGTGCTGCTTCCATCACCCGGTCGCTTACTTCCCTGTCGCGTCGCGGTACTGGTCTCTGGAAGACTCCGCCGGTTCGCACGTTCAGCCGAAGCGAAGCCTTCCGCGAGGTTCTGAGAAGGTCGCTGTTCAGAAATACGCTGATGAGGGACGTGGCCCGAGACTCATTGGAGACGGTAATCAACGCCACTGAACTGCGAACCGGGTCGGCGTTCCGGTTCGGCAGTAGGCAGAGCGGTTGCTGGCGTTTCGGGAGGGTCGCGGCCGAGGAAGCGTTCGTCGCCGACGCCGTTGCAGCATCCGCAGCCTACCCGGTTCTGCTCCCGGCGTTGGACCGAGAGTATCGTTTCCTGAAGAAGGGTGCCGCCACGGGCCCCACGCGAGTTCTCCTTACCGATGGCGGCGTCTTCGAGAATCTCGGCGTTTCCCCGATGGAGCCTGGTCGGGAACCCTCGATCAGCACCAACGTCTTCAACCCGGAGTACATCATCTGTTGCGACGCCGGTGCCGGCTTGTTTGACGACGACAAGTACCCCATGTGTTGGCCGACCCGGATGTGCCGCTCGTTCCTGACCGTCTTCAGGAAGGTGCAAGACGCAACGAGGCATCGGCTGCACCGGCTCGCCGAGTGGGGGGATATCTCCGGTTTCGTGCTCTCCTATCTCGGACAGGAAGACGGCAAGCTGCCGTGGGCACCACCAGAACTTCCGAAACGCGGCGAGGTCAAGGACTATCCGACAGACTTCGCGGCCATGAAGCGAGCAGATCTCGATCGAATAGCTCTCCGTGGAGAGGTTCTGACTAGGTTTCTGGTTGCGTACCATCTACCGGATCTGTAGCCCTATGGAGGATCCCGCTGGCGTGAGGAGAACCGAACCGCGATCGAGAGCTATTGACCGTCGGCGACCGGGTCGCGGCACCCGATCTCGACGGCCCGTCGGGCGGTTTTCATGCGGATGGTCCTGAAGGCTATCGGACGGGGTGGCTGAGTGGATTGGAACACCCTCTTCGGATCCGGCGAAATGCCCTCCGTTTGACGCGGTTTTCCGGCTCTTTCAGTCCGGCAAACCCCGATACGCCTCAACGGCAAGAAGCGCAGATCGTGCAGTCCCAGTTAGACTTACGTGATCTCCTGCCGTGATTCGGGCCACCTACAGTCCGCTGCTTCAACGCGATCGCGCTCCGAGCACACGCCCGAACCACTCGCGGCTCTGGTACTGAACCATGGCCAGCGCCGGCACGACCAACAGTATCAGGAAGGTGGCGACCAGGACGCCGAAGCCGACCGACGTGGCCAGCGGCACCAGGTGCTCGGCGTAACTGCTGGTTTCCAGCGCCAGCGGGGCCACCCCCAAAAAAGTGGTGAGCGATGTCAGGACAACGGCCCGGAACCGGCTCTTGGACCCGGCGATGATGGCTTCGCGCGGGTCCATGCCGGCGTCCCGGAAATCGTTCATGGTCTTGATCATGACCAGCGAATCATTGACCACCACTCCGCTCACCCCGATCAGGCCGAAGGTCGACCACATGCTGAAGTCCAGTTGCAGCAACATGTGCCCCACCAGTGTGCCGATCATCCCCAGGGGAATCGCGGCGAGCACGACGAGCGGCTGGAAACCGGAGCCAAAGGCCATCGCCATCAGCGCGTACATGAGAAGCAGTGCGAAGAACCCGGATCGCGCCAGCGCGCTCATGGTTTCGTCGTTTTGTTTGCGCTGCCCCCCGAAGGCATAGGCAAAGTCGGGATCTTCGGCTTCAAGGGGGGCGAAGATCTGATCGACCACGTGCGCGTCGACCTGGACGCCGGTCGCGTTGACGGCATCCACATCTGCAGTAACCGATACGGCGCGTCGGCCGTCGATCCGGTGGATCGTGGACGGAGCCCGGTCGAAGCTGACGCGCGCAATCTGCCCCAGGGCCACCTCTCCGCCATCCGGCAGGCGCACCATGTACTCTTCCACATCGGCCGCCGAGTTCCGTTCTTCCTCGGGAAGGCGCACGTAGACCTTCGCGTCGTCGCGCCCCCGCGGCACCGTGAGCGCTTCCACTCCGTAGAAACCGGCCCTGATCTGGCGGGCGAAATGGTCGGTGGTCACTTGGAGCGAACGGGAGGCCGGCTCCAGTTCGAGCCGGAGCTCGTTGAAGCCGTCGTCCAGGTTGTCCTTCACCTCGAACACACCGTCGAACCCGTTCAGCTCGCGAACCACACGTTCGGCGATCGCCGCCAGGCGGTCGGGATCGGGATGGGAGATATCGTAGTGAACGGGCATGTCTCCGCCGATGATACTCGAGGTGATCGTGAACGCCGTCGCCTCGGGGATCTCGCCGGCTTCTTCCCGCCACACGCGCTCAAGGTCGCCCGCGGCAACTCCGTAGCGTTCCCAGTCGAAAATGCGGAATTGGACCGTCGCCAGGTGGCCGCGCGCGACCGGTGCCGCGTCGCCCCCGATCGGGTCAAACAGCTGTGCCGGTTGCCCGACCGTCACGGCAACGGCCACGTTCCGCAGCGCGCCCGCGGTGGTCGGGTCGTGTTCCGCGGCGATGCGTTCCACCGCACGGAGTCCCGCTGCCTCGATTCGGTCGGCCACCCTGGAGGTGATGTCTCCGCCGGTACCGGCCGGAAGCTCCAGGTCGGCAGACACGATGTCGCCCTCGATCGGAACTATGGCCCGGTTGCGCACGACTCCCGAGACGACCAGCATCGCCGAGAGAACGAACAGCCCGGCGGCCGCTGCCAACACCACGAACGGTCTGCGCGTCGCCAGGCTCAGCCCTCGGTCAAGCGGACCGTCGGCCGTCTTCCGCACCAGCGCATCGACGCGGTTCTGGACATTCTTCCAAAGTGCAAAAACCCGGTTGGGGGCCTGCCGGCCGGCCTCGGGCAGGTGCGAAAGGTGGTTCGGAAGGAGCAGCAGCGAGTCGAGCAGCGAAACGGCAAGCACGGCGATAACCACCACGGGGATGGAGCTCATGAGCCTGCCCGGCGCGCCCGGCACGGTCAGCAGGGTTGAGAAGGCGATAATCGAGGTTACGACCGCGAAGAAGACCGGACTGCTGACCTGTCTTGTACCGCGCATCGCAGCTTCCAGCCCGCCGGCCCCCTTTTCGCGCTCCAGGTGGATGCTTTCTCCCACGACAATCGCGTCGTCGACAACGATCCCCAGGGCAAGAATCAGCCCCATCATGGAGAACATGTTGATGGTGACGTCCAGGGCCCCCATCACAAGGAACGCTCCCGCAAACGACACACCCAGGCCCGCCGCTACCCACATGGCGAGCCCGATTTCAAGGAAGAGCGCCAGGGTGATGAAGACAAGCATCAGGCCGAGCAGGGCGTTCTTGATCATGAGGCCCAACCGCCCGCTCACCATCTCAGAGTCGTCGAACCAGATCCCGACTTCGACCCCGGCGGGCAGGCCTGGCTCGACACTGTTCTCCAGGTAATCGCGGACCGCAGAACTGATGCCGGTCAGCTGTTCGTCGGAAGTGCGGAACACGTCCACGCTGGCGGCGGGCAGGCCGTTGTAGCGCATCCTCAAATCGCTGTCGGCGAACCCGTCGCGCACCGTGGCGATCTGGCCGAGCCGCACGGCGGTCCCGTCGGCGCGGGTCAGGACGATGATGTCTTCGAAGTCGTACTGGTCGTCTTTCCGACCCAGCGTCCGAACCAGGATTTCGCCATCACTGGCCGATACCCGTCCCCCGGGGAGGTCCAGCGAGGCTTGGCGCACTACCCGGGCGATTCCCTCGTGGGTCAGGCCGAGCGCCCGCAGAGTCCGCTGCGGGACTTCAATCGAGATTTCGTGCGGGCGCGTGCCGCCTGTCCGCGCCAAAGACACGTTGGGAAGGGCGGAAATGCCCTCTTCGATTTGCAGGGCCAGCTCGTTGAGGGCGCGTTCCGGTACGTCGCCGCGGATGATGATGCGCAGGAAGGGCTGTCGGGTAGTGAGCTCTCGAACTTCGGGTCGTTCCGCTTCGGCGGGGAACGTGGGGATGCGGTCCACCTCGGCCTTCACCTCGTTGAGAGCACGGCCGATGTCTGTCCCGTTCCTGAACTCGGCGATCACCGAACCGGAGCCGCGGGAGGCCATGGCCGAAACACGCCCCAGCCCTTCCACCCCGCGGATCTGCTCTTCGATCCTGCGGATGATCTGCTCTTCGACTTCTTCTGGAGAGGCCCCGGGATAAGACACGACGATATGAACGCGGTCCAACGAGGAGTTGGGGATCACCTCCTGGACCAGACCGAACGCCGTGAACAGGCCGCCGACCAGCAGGAAGAGGGTGACCACCCTGACGACCATGTTGTTCGCCGCCATGTAGGCGATCGGGCCGCGGGGGGCGTCGCCGGGGGTCATGCCAGGGCCTCCCTGGCACCGCGGTGCTCACGGGACGAGCGCGCGGCCAGGTTCCGGGCCAGTCCGGCCAACACCCACCCGCCGGGACCAAACACCTCGATCTCGCGTGTGGCGTGGTCAAGCAGGTCGCTCATACGCGCCGTTGCCTCACTCCTTGAGAGCACGTGCAGCATGGAGCACTCCCGTGGGTCCTGGTCCCGGAGGTCGTCGGCGATCTGAAAGGCGAGCCCGTAGGCGCAGCCGAAGGCCTCCAGGCGGTCCAGGTCCTGGCCCGTTACACCGGCCGCCACTCCCCCCGCCCATGTCGAAAACCGAAACAGTGCGGCTGTCTTGCGCAGGTGGATGTGCTCCACCTCCTCGACGCTGGCCCCGGAGGGGTCGAACGCAAGATCGTCAATCTGCCCGCCGATCAGTCCCCGCGAGCCGATTGTGTCCGCGAGTCCGGTCCCGACCGCCGCAGACGCCGCGGGGTCGGCCAGACGCGTGCACTGGGCGAACGCCGCCGAAAGCAGTGCACTGCCGGCAAGCATGGCCGTGGCACCGTCAAAGGCGATGTGGGCGGCTGGTTGCCCCCGGCGCAGAGGGTTGTTGTCTTGCGCTGGCAGGTCGTCCAAGACCAGCGAGCACGTATGGATCAACTCGGCCGCGACGGCAACCGGCATGGCCCGGTCGAGGTCGGCTCCGCCCGCCGAGGCGGCTCCGAAGGCCAGCATCGGGCGCAGGCGTTTGCCCCCCGGAAAGACTGCGTAGCGCACGGCTCCGTGAAGGACCGCGGGGGGCTGCGATCCCGGTGGCAGGGCCTCATCCAGGGCGGCGTCCGTGCGTCGGCGGGCTGCCGACATGAACTCGGCCAGCGCGGCAAGGTCCGGTCCGGCGGCGGAACCGAAGAGCCCTCGCGGCCCCGCGCCTCCGTGCGAAAAACTACCGCCGGCACGCAGCGATTCCAGCCGCCGGGCCAACTCGTCGGGCACCAGACGCCGACCTTTCAAGGGGCTGTTACCCGGCTGGCAGCCCCCGGTTGGGTTCTGTCTTGCCCGAGTCCGGTCATGCCCGGTTCTGGCCGAATGCTAGTTGCGGCGCGCGATGGCGTCGATGTCGGCGGGCTCCGGAACCCTCAGAGCCGAGCTACGTACCTCCATCTTGGTTGCCCTCCAACCCGGGGATTAGCTTGCACCGATTCAACCGATTCAACATAAACTCCAACATTGGGGGCCGCCAGACACATTACGCTCAATAACCAGCTCTTGGTGTTACACCCGAGTGTCCGTTTTGTCGAGGGTGTCCCAGGAATAGTTGGAGGTAGCCTGAAGGGGCACAAAAGAATCGTGGTGGCTCCCGGAGGCCTGATTCCAGGTTAGAATCAGGCAGCACAAACCCCAAAATGGAGACCGCCACGATGGAGAGAAACTACGGGAGTAAGGGCCACCCGGACAGGCGGGCCTCAGGGAGCTGCTGGCGAAGGAAGGGGGCGAACACCTGCTTCCGCTGGTCGACGTTTTCGCGCTGGCGCAGGCGCGTTGGATCAAATGTAACCATCTCATCGACTTCGGACGCCCAATGAGGCCCGGTACATACAGAGGCATGCTTCAATGATCGAAGCGAAGAGAGCTGAAACCGCGGACGACCGTTGTGTCGTCGACCTCCGGGAGATCGAGTTCAGCTATCCGAAGTTTCGGCTTGGGCCCCTTAGTCTGCGGATCCGCCCCGGCGGCGTTGTGGCGCTTGTGGGACCCAACGGTGCGGGAAAGACAACGCTCCTCGGCATCCTGTCCGGTCACCGCGTCATCTCGGCGGGTAGCTTATGGATATTGGGAAGGAAGCGGGACAGGGTGGACCCGACGATCCGAGAGCAGGTGGCGATCGTTCCGACCCAGCTCTTGGGCCTCGGATGGATGAGGGTGGCCGAGCACTTCGATTTTCTTTCGCACTTCTACTCCGGTTGGGACATGGCGAAGGCACGGGAAATGGCCGAAACGCTGGATCTCAAGCTGGCCGACCGCCTCCGGGAGCTCTCTCGCGGACAGAGCCTGAAGGTCTCTCTATGCACGGCCTTGGCCCAGGGAGCCAAGCTCCTTCTGTTTGACGAGCCCACGGCAGGCCTCGACCCGGTGGCCCGGCACGACGCGCTCCAGCTTATTCTGTCCTACACGAGGCAATTCCCCGATGTTGCAGTCGTTTTGGCAACGCACATACTCGAAGATTTGGACGAAATCCCGTTCACCCGCCTTCTCGTCTTGCGGGAGGGGAAGGCCCTGAATCCCTCGGGGGATGGCGCGCTGGTGTCGAGCGACGCCGGCATTCGCGAGACGGCGAAGCGGATGTTGCTGGGAGCGGCGGGGCGATGAGGCGCAATGCCGTGCTTAGACTCTCGCGCCTTCACGTGTACCGGGCCGTGAAGCCGATGTGGAAGGTGGGATTGGCGATGGGTGTCGTTGTGGTGCTTCCGCTCGTGCTTACGGGTGCCCTAAGCCAGGATATAATGGTCGGAGTGCCCGGTGGGTTGCTTGCGTACCTGCCCGTGAGCCTTGCCCGGAACGTGACCGGCGAGAAGGTCGATGGTTCCCTTCGCTTCCTGGCCTCCCTGCCTATCACGGGCCGCGAGCACGCCGCGAGCCGCCTTGTGGCCGCCGTCATTTTGGCGATGCCACTGGTCATCCACTTGGCGACCCTACTCCCACTCTTCGGACTGATGGCCCTTCCCGGAGCGTTCATTGTCGCGGTCAGCGCGGGTATAGCCGCGGTCCTGGTCTCCATGCTGGGAGTGGCGCTCCAGTACAAGTTCTCGGGTCAGCAAGCCCGATCCAAGTTCTTCATCCTTGCAACTGCTCTCGCGGGCTTGATATGGATGTCGACGTTGTTCGATGGGTGGCCGGCGGCAATCCTCACCCCGGCGGGAGTCGTTACTCTCGCGCTTATCTCATCGATAGGGGTAATGGCCGGCAGCTGGTATGCTTTGCGCGCCATCGTCCGGTTGGCCCCCGTCTACGAACGCGACCGGGACGACTTGACGACCGGTGGGAAGGCCGGAGCGGGGGGGGCATGAGAGAGGCGGCGAGGCCGTTTGGGCCGAAGGCATCGCGGTCGAGCCGGTTTTCCAGCTGAGCACGACCGGTCGCGACGATGGTATTGTCGGCCGCCATGGCGAATACCGTCTGCCCGTCTGCTCCCAGCCTCCCGGTCTTGGCGAGCACGCACCAAGCAAGCGGTGATTCGGGATCCAAATGCCTGGAGGCCCCGGGGTCTAAGCCCCCACGGCCGGCCAGGGGGTCCACTCGCGCCACCGCCCCCGCGTGAAGTCCGGGAACTCGACCGGGGCGCTGCCGCTTGCGACCGACCGCTCGGACAGTTCGCATACCGCGCTCAGCGCCGCCGCGTCGTAGACATTCATGTCGGTTGGGAGACCCTCGCGGAGGCACTTGATCAGCCGGTAGTCCTCCATGAAATCCATGCCGCCGTGTCCCGCCCCGATTGACGCCTCGCGGAGCGCGCGCCACAGCGGATGCTCAAAATCGGCGTAGTAGGTGTCGGCCTCCTCCCAGCGGTGCGACGGGCTCCGGCCCTCGACGTGCACCCGGTCGGGATAGCCCTGAAAGATGCCGCGCGTGCCCTGGACCTTGTTGATGCGGTCGTAGGGGCGCGGGAGGTTGGTGTCGTGGGACACGTAGATGGTCCTGCCAAGCGCCGTCTGGATCAGGCTGCCATTGACGTCACCCAGCGCGAAGGTCTCGGTGCGTTTGGGGTGCCCGTCCGGATAATGGGCCGCCGCCCACTCCTGCAGACCGCGCGACGGGCTGCTCATCGACACCAGTGTCGCGAAACAGTCGCCTCGGTTGATGTCCATGCAGTTGGCCACCGGGCCCAACCCGTGCGTTGGGTAGAGGTTGCCGTTGCGGGTCCAGGAGTGGTCGCGCCGCCATAGCCCCTCGCCCTCGTCGGCGAACTTGATTGCGCGCAGGTCGTGGAGGTAGCCACACTCCGCGTGGAGGATTTCACCGAGCAGGCCTTGGCGAACCAGGTTCAGGCAGAGCAGTTCGGCGCGGCCGTAGTTGACGTTCTCCATCATCACGCAGTGGCGCGCCGTTCGCTCGGCGGTCTCGACCAGACGCCAGCAGTCTTCAAGCGTGTAGGCGGCGGGCACCTCGGTGGCGGCGTGCTTGCCGGCCTCCATGGCGGCCACGCAAATGGGCACGTGCCAGCGCCACGGGGTCGCGTTGTAGACCAGATCGACATCGGCCTCGGCGCAGAGCCGCTCGAAGTCGGTCTCGCCCCTGGTAAACAGCGCGGGGCGGGGGTGGCCGGCCTCCGTGATGATGTCGGCAGCCCGCTGGGCGTGGGCCTGGCGTATGTCGCAAACAGCGGTCACGGCGCACCCATCGATCCGGACAAGATTGCGCACGTGTGCCGTGCCCATGCCCCCCGCGCCCACGAAGCCGATGCGCACCTGGTCAAGCGGCGGCGCGGCCAGCGGCTGGCCCGGGGGGGCCGGCAGGCCGCCCGGTACGGTGCCGGTTCCGGCGGTCCCGCCGCTCTGGCCGCTTCGCTGGTCGCCCGCGCCGTCGGCGCAGCCGCCGATTGCCCCTGCGGCGACCCCCAGAGCGCCGGTCCGCAGAAAATCGCGGCGCTCAATTCCCGGGTTGTTACTCGCCATCAACGCTCCAGTGACCTGGTCGGAGGTCGCCCGTCAGATGCGCCCCGGGTGCCGCGGGGGAGCGGGAACAAGAAGATGCAATCAGGCTTCAGTCACCGCCACGGCCCATCACAACCGCGACGACCGCGCCGGCGCCTCCCAGCATGACCATGGAGCCCACCACGTCGGCAAACACGGCTTCCATCGTCGTGGTATTCGTGGTGCCCAGCATCATGAAGCCGTAATAGGCGGCCAGAAGCAGGCCAACCGCGGCCCCGGCCCTGGCGCCTGCCATCGCGCTCTTCACACCCTTCCAGGAGAGCACGGTAGCAAGGAGCCCCGCTCCGGCCAGCTGACCGAGGGAGATGTGCAAAAAGCTGGGCGGGTCTCTCATTACGCCGGTAGCGGTGCCGACGTTTTCTGCCATGAAACTGCCCAGAATCCACTCGTAGATGGCATAGCCAAGCGCATACATGGTGACGAAGGCGGCGAGGGTTGCAAGCACGCATTTCCTGGTGATCATCGCGGTACCGTTTCCTGTTGGTTGGATTGGTGTGGACACCACGGCTCCGGGAGAATTTACTGCCGGCGATTGACCAGTGTTACCTGCCGCCGCTTTCCATTTCCTCCAGGGCCGCAAGCACGTCGCCCAGGACCAGCTCATCGTGGGCGTCTACCACCGGGATTGCCGCAGCCCGGCGGAGCATCTCGATCCCCCGCTGTTCTCCGTCCCGGCCTTCCAGAAGGCGCATCCTGAGCCCGTATTCATACAACACGGCCCGCGAGTTCGGGGCCAGTTCCAGTGCTCGCTCAAAGTGTTCGGAAGCATCGCCGCGGTTGGCGCCGTAGCTGATGCGCGCGAGTGTGCGTCCTGCCCGGTCCACGATGTCGGCGTGCCAGGCCCCCAGCCCGACGTGCAATTCAGCGTCCCGGGGATTGATGAAGAGCGCAGCTTCCAGGTGATTGCGGATCCGGCCGGCGTAACCCCGGCGCAGGGCAGTCATCGCCCCGACGTTCAACGCGTAACGCCCCAGGGCGTGGGCAGCCTGTTGCTGGGCCATGGCGCTTGACGGATCCGCCGCGATGGCTTGCTCGGAAAGCGCCATCGCCCGTTCAAGTAGGATTTCCCGATCTTCCTCGGCAGCGAGATAGTGGGCGTGAACCGCTAGAGACTTGGTTGCCAGCGCCAACCCATCCGACGTGCCGACCGCTTCTGCCAATTCCGCTGCCTCGAGGAACCGCCCCTCGGCAAAAGCCCGGGCGGCTTCTTCCATTGCCTGAGCGGGTGTCTGGGCGGTGGCCTGGGGCGCCAGAATCAGCGTGCTCAGGGCGGCCGCCAACCGCGCGGATTTCAAACTGGTCAAAAAAAACCTCCAGATTCTGCAAATCGCTGAAGTTGGCTGGAATCTTGGCTCGCGGGCAGGGCGCGGGCAAACGACGGGTTGCGGTGCGAGGCGATGTTCATCTCTTCAGGAGCCGGGCAACGCGATCCTGTAGCGGACCACCCGCTGTACATCCAGCTCGCCCCGGGGTGTTGTCATGAGGGCGACTCTGGGCGGGGGTGGGAACCACGGTTGTTCGCGGTGCACCAGAACATATATCTCGACGGAGTGCCAGGCGTCACCGGCCGAACGGGAGCGAGCGCCTCCAGTTGCCCCGGGACATCGTAGACCTGCGAGAACGCGAAACGCGCCGTTGCCTCCCATCCCAGGACCGCTCTACCTTGGACGCACAAACGGTGTAACACAGAAACCGCGAGACTGCGAACCCATGAGAAACGTCACCGTATCAGTTGACGAGGAAACCCACCGCCGGGCGCGGGTGACGGCAGCCGAACTGGACGGGAAAAGCGCCGCGTGAGAACCGCCCTCGCCGTCGCTGCTCTGACGCTTCTCCCGGCCGCCGCGAGCGCCCAGGCCCACGTAGGGGCAATCGGCCAGGACCTCCTTGAAGCGTCCGGCGACGTCATCTATAACGCGGCTTGCGCGAATTGCCACGGAGTGGACGGACGGGGGGCCGCGCCGGAGCTCCTCGCGTTCGAAGAGGAACTCCCCGACTTCACCGACTGCGACTTTGCGGCCCGCGAACCCGATGCCGACTGGATCGCCGTGGCCCACGAGGGCGGCCCGGTGCGCGGGTTCAGCGAGATGATGCCTGCCTTCCGGGGCGCGCTTACCGTGGACCAACTTGGACGGGTCATGGAGCACATCCGCACGATGTGCACCGACGACAACTGGCCCCGGGGCGAACTGAACCTCCCGCGTGCGTTGTTAACCGAAAAGGCGTACCCGGAGGACGAATGGGTGGTTGAGGCGGCTGCCCACACCGACGATTCCGAAGCGTTCACCGGTACCTATGTATACGAGCGTCGGTTCGGTCCGCGTAGCCAGGTTGAGATCACGATTCCGTACGGGTGGCGCGACGAGGTTGGATCAGACGCGGATGACGCTGCCCGGGACGGCGGAGGGAGCGGTCTGGGCGATGTTTCGATTGGGCTCAAACACGCGTTTTACCACGACATCGATGCCGGTTGGATTTTCTCGGTCATGGGGGAAATGAGCCTCCCCACCGGGAACGAGGCGGCAGGCCTGGGCGCGCCGGGGAGCGTGGCTGAAGTATTCCTGTTGGCGGGGCAGATACTGCCGGGTGATGCGTTCCTGCAAGCTCAGGCGGGAGTTGAAGCGCCGCTCTACCGGGACGGTTCCAGCGAGCTGTTCGGGCGGTTCCTGGTGGGCGCGAGCCGCACGGAGGGGCCGTGGGGAAGAACCTGGTCACCGATGGTGGAGTTACAGGTGGCGCGGCACATGGCGTCGGGCGCGGTCGCATCCGTGGACCTTGTGCCCCAGGTGCAGGTTGCGCTCAACACGCGCCAGCACGTGCTTGCCAACTTCGGTGTGCTGGTGCCGGTCGGTGCCGGTGAGGACAGCGGCCGTTCCGTGGTCTTGCTTGCCTATGTGTTGCTCGACTGGTTTGACGGCGGATTTCTGGAAGGATGGTGAACCTCCGCGGGCGACACTCGCGCACCCGGAGGGGGGCGCCTGCCCGGCGAACACCGGCCGCTTGCAGCGCTGCTCTGGCCGCCGTGGTGTTTGTGCAAGGTGCCTTGTGGGTCCCCCAAGTGGTCGGACAGGATGACCCAGGCAACCAATTTCGCACCTCGGACCGGTGCATCGCCTGCCACCAGGGTGTAACCGCCAGCCAGGGAACCGACGTTTCGATTGGACTGGACTGGGCTGCGTCGATGATGGCAAACAGCGCCCGGGATCCCTATTTCCAGGCGGCCGTCAGGCGGGAGATCATGGATTATCCCGGTGCGGCACCGGAAATCGAAGCCGAATGCGCCCGGTGCCACATGCCCATGGCAACCGTTGCCGCCATGGAGGGCGGGCTTCCGGGCGAGGTCTTCGCCAACCTGCCCGTGGGTCATGCCGGGGGCCCGCACGCCGACCTCGCCGCGGACGGGGTGTCGTGTTCGCTTTGCCATCAGGTCCTGCCGGACGGCCTTGGCACCGAAGAGAGCTTCACGGCCCGCTTTCAGATCGCGCCCGACGACTTGCCGGACCGGAAGGTGTTCGGTCCCTTTGAGCCGGATCCGGGGGGTGCCGGCATCATGCATTCCGCCACTGGTTTTGTGCCCGCGCACGGGGCGCACGTCACTTCGTCGGGACTGTGTGCGTCCTGCCACACCGTTATCACCCACTCCGTGCGACCCGACGGCCGCGGCCCGTCGTTCCCGGAGCAGGCCCCGTTTCTGGAGTGGCGGGCGAGCGCCTATGCCGACGGCGGGGTCAACGCGAGCAGCTGCCAGGACTGCCACATGCCCGTTGTGGGCGAAGACGTGCCCGTGACCCGGGTGCTCGGGCAGGCACGTCCGGACGTATCGCGCCACGTTTTTCGAGGCGGCAACTTCTTCATGCTGGCCATGCTGAACCGCTACCGCAACGAACTGGGAGTGACCGCGCTCCCGGCCGCGCTGGAGCTGGCCGCCGCGCGCACTGCCGATCACCTGCGCACCGAGACCGCCACGATTGGTATTGGCGACGTGCGAGTCGAGTCCGGCAGCCTTGGGGCCACGGTAACCGTGAGCAATCTGGCCGGGCACAAGTTCCCCACGGGCTATCCGTCGCGGCGTGCGTGGGTGCGCTTTGTGGTTTGGGACGCCCAGGGCCGGCGGGTGTTCGAGTCCGGCGCACTCAACCCCGACGGCAGCATCGCGGGAGACGACAACGACGCAGATGGATCCCGCCATGAACCCCACCACGAGGTTATTTCCTCGCCAGAGGAAGTGCAGGTCTACCAGGCCGTCATGGTTGACGGGGGCGGGAACGTGACCACCGGACTGATGTCCGCGGAAACGTGGGTGAAGGACAACCGCATCTTGCCCGAAGGTTTCGATTTCGCCGGGGCGGATCCGCGGGTGCTGCCCGTGGGCGGTGCCGGCAGCGACGGTGACTTCTCGGCGGGCTCTGACCGAGTGCGTTATGCGGTGGCGGTGGACGAGCAGGCCGGCCCTTTCACGCTGGAGGCCGAACTCTGGTTCCAACCGATTGCACATCGCTGGGCCGAAGAGCTCGCGACCTACGACGCCTTCGAGACGGAGCGTTTCCTGCGGTACTACCGGGACATGGCCCCGGCGTCGGCCCTCCGCCTGGTCAGGGCAGTGGCGGAAGCCGGCGGCTAAACGCAGGTCCGGTCGGACACCCCGCCGCAGTGCAGGAGGGCAGCGACCCTCGGGCTACTGGTCGCCGGTCTGGACCCGCATCCCGGGAGTGGCGAACTGGAGCCCGCCGGTGACCACCGCCTGGTTGTCTTCCAAGTCCCCAACCACGAAAACCTCGTCGTTGGCGCGCAGCAACACGCGCACCGGAACGATTCTCAGGGTGCTGCCTTCGCTCACCGCCCACACTTCGTCGCCGCTCTGCAGGGCCGCTCGCGGAATGCGGAAATAGGGTTCGTCCGAGAACCCCTCGATCTCCACGTCGACGAATTTGCCTACCAGCAGGGGCGGGTCCGCATCGGCGGAGCGGCTCGCGATCCCGTATGGGTCCGGCACGCGCACCACTACGTCGATGGTACGCGTCTCCGCGTCGAGAAAGGACTCGCTGCGGTCCACATATCCATCCCATTCGTATGTGCTGGTGCCAAACCGGGCGCTCACCCGGGCCGCCACGCCGCCTTGCCCGCTTGTGTTGCCCAATCGCCACAGTCCCGGAATCAGCGCCGCGTCGGCGTCGGAGAGCGGCACCGCCACCTCTGCCGAGCGAGAGGCAAAGAGTCGCGCCACGGGTTGGCCGGGGCTGACCACCTGCCCCACATCAACGGATTCGTTGCGGACAAACCCGTCGAAGGGTGCCACCACCTGCGTGCGCGACAGTGCGAGATTCGCCTCGGCGAGCCGGCCCTCGTCGCGGTCCACGGCCGCCCGCGCGGCCGCCAGCTGGGGCTCGCCCAGAGTGAGTGGATTCGCCTGTGCCCGGGAGGTCGAGCCGATACGACTGGCGTACATCTCGTATTCGGCCCGGGCTATCGCGGCCTGTTCCTCTTCGCGGAGCACGGCCACCCTGCTGGCCGCCAGGGCGGCTTCGGCCTCCTGCACCCGAACCCAATAGTCGGCTTCTTCGATACGGAAAAGGGTCTGGCCCTCGCTGACGCGGTTCCCGCTCAGAAACCCCGGATCCACCCAGACTACCCTGCCGCCCACCTGGGGAGCGATGTCCACCTCGGCGCTGGGACGCACCGTCCCGAACCCGTGCACCGGAATGGCCCCCGATCCAATCGACGCCACGCCAGTCTGGGCGAAGGGGATCCGCGGTGGCGGCTCCCGGCTCTCCGGCTCTGGGGCCAGCGACATGAGCAGCGCCACGGCTGCCGCCGTACCCAGGAAGATCAGGATCACGGGCAGGGCGCGGAACCTGCGGGACAGCTTACGTAGCATATTGGTTCACTCCCCGGGAAGGTGGGCTTGTTGGTGTTGGACCGGCGAACAAGTCCGGTGTGTTAAGACCCAGCTCGCTAGGTTAAGTGAATTATCCCCAACTCGGCAAGTTTGTTCCCGCCCGAGGCGGAAGGGAGCCTGCCCAGGGGTTTGGCGCTTTGCCCCCTCGTCTAAGGGCAAGACCCCGGTCTTTGGAACCGGTAATCCAGGTTCGAATCCTGGGGGGGCAACTGTATGACCGACGGCAATCCCGGCAGCGAGCGGTTCGAGAGTCTGGATGTGCTCCGCGGGTTCGCGGTGCTGGGTATTTCTGATCATGAATATCCAAGGGTTCGCCATGCCAGGCGCGGCGTATTTCAATCCCGCCGCCTGGGGTGGATTGGTCGGGACCGATCTGGCGGTCGGGTCGCCGGTGGCCCCCGGGTGCTGGCCCGGAAATGACCCCCAACCGACTGGCGTCCGAGAAGAGCCCCTATCTCCTCCAGCACGCACACAATCCGGTTGACTGGATGCCTTGGGGCGACGATGCGTTTGACGAGGCCGCGAGGCGGGACGTGCCCGTTTTCCTGTCGGTCGGCTACGCGACTTGTCACTGGTGCCACGTCATGGAACGGGAGTCCTTCACCGACCCGGAAGTGGCGCGGCTTCTGAACGAACTGTTTGTGCCGGTCAAGGTAGACCGGGAGGAACGACCCGACGTCGATGCCGTTTACATGGCGGCGTGCCAGATCACGACCGGAGGCGGGGGGTGGCCGCTGACGGTGCTTCTGACGCCCGACCGGAAGCCGTTTTTCGCCGGGACGTATTTTCCCCGGGAGAGCGGACCGGGGCGGATTGGCATGCTCCAGCTGCTTCCGCGGCTGGCCCAAGCCTGGCGGGACCGGCGCGCCGAACTGGAGAGCTCGGCGGACGGCATCTTGGAGAAGCTCCGCCAGATCGAAGACAATACGTTCGCGGCCCCCGGCGCGACCTCGGACGTGCTGGCGCCCGTCGACGGGGAAGCCGGGCACCCGGAGGCGGACCAGCAAACCCGGTCTGCCCTGGACCGGGGATTCCGCGATCTGGCCCGCCGGTTTGACGAGCGCCACGGCGGTTTCGGTGATGCTCCGAAATTCCCCGCGCCGCACCAGTTGCTGTTCTTGCTGCGCCGCCACTGGCGCGGGGTCCCCGGAGCTCTGGAGATGGTGACGCGCACACTTGATGCGATGGCCCGGGGCGGGATCTGCGATCAGATCGGAGGTGGGTTCCACCGTTACTCCACCGACAGCCGCTGGTTGGTGCCCCATTTCGAGAAAATGCTCCACGACCAGGCGATGTTGGCCATGGCCTACACGGAGGCGTGGCAGGCCTCGGGTGATCCTGCCCTGCGCACCGCGGCGATGCAGACCTTCGAGTACGTGGCGCGCGACCTGACCCATTCCGGGGGTGGGTTCTTCTCCGCGGAGGACGCGGACAGCGAAGGGGCCGAAGGGAAGTTCTACGTGTGGTCGGCCGCGGAATTCGACAGCGTGGTGTCCGGGGCCTGCGGATCTGGCTTTGTTGCCCGGGCCCGACGCGCCTTCGGGGTCGAGGAGGGCGGCAACTTCCGCGACGAGGCCACGGCGGCATGGACGGGGCTCAACATTCCGCACCGACCGGGGCCGGTGGACCCGGAGGTCGCGGAGGGCCTGGAGGCGGCGCGAACCGCGCTGCTGGCGGCACGGAGCCGCCGGCCGCGCCCGCTGCTGGACGACAAGGTGCTGGCCGACTGGAACGGACTGATGATCGCCGCGCTGGCGCGTGCGGGGCGCACCTTCCAGGAGAGTTCGCTGACATCTGCCGCGGTTCGCGCCGCCGATTTCGTAGAGGAGCACATGCGCGACGGAGACGGAGGCCTGCTGCACAGGTGGCGGGACGGCGACGCGGCCCTGGTTGCGGGAGCGGCCGACTACGCTTTCATGGCCTGGGGCGCGATTGAGCTTTTCGGCGCCACGTGCGATCCGAAATGGATGACCGAGGCCGAGGCGCTGCTGTCCGTTCTGCTGGAGCAGTTTGAGGACACCGAAAGGGGAGGGTTTTTCACGGCCTCCAGAGCCGGCACCGAGTTACCCCTGCGGCAAAAAGAGCTGTATGACGGTGCGATCCCCTCGGCCAATTCGGCGGCGCTGTACGTACTGGCGCGGGCGGCGCGGTTGACCGGTCGCCAGCGATGGCACCGGGCAGCGCGGAGGTTGGTGCGCTCGGTGAGGAGAGCGCTGGAGCACAGTCCGACAGCCTACTGCATGTCGCTGGCCGCCCTTGACCTGACGCTGGGCCCGTCCGAGGTGGACCTGCAGTGGTTTACCTGCCCGCTACCGGCTCCGCGGCCGGTACTGCGCCCGGAGCCGCGAAGCTAAGTTCCGACCCAACCGAATCTCCCGTCGGTTACGGACCGCCGGCCGGACGGAGTAACCATCGGAGAAACGAAGCAATGGAACTGAACGACGTATTCTGGGGCAACACGATTGGCCGTTGGCTGACGGCTGTAGGCGTGCTGGTCGTGGCTTTGCTGTTCTTGCGAATCCTCCGGGGTGCCGCGCTTGCCACAATGCGCCGTGTCGCATCCAAGACGCAAACCAGCCTGGACGACCTGGCGGTGGACGTGCTTCAAGCGACCAGCTGGTGGCTCATGGCGGTCGTCTCACTGTTCGGTGCATCGCTGGTTCCGGACCTGAACCAGACCCTTTCATCGGTTATCTACCGGGCAGCCCTCATCGCCCTTTTCCTGCAGGGAGGCATCTGGGGAAGCGCCGCCCTGGCCAGCTGGAGCCGGCGGTACATCCAGGGCCGCGAGGGGCTGGACGGCTCGGCCGTCACGACGATGACCGCGCTTTCGGTAATCGGCCGGATCTTCGTTTGGGCGCTCGTGTTGCTGCTGGCGCTGGACAACCTTGGCGTGGAAGTGACCGCACTCCTGGCCGGGCTGGGGGTGGGTGGTGTGGCGGCGGCACTGGCGGCCCAGAGCACGCTCGGCGATTTGTTCGCGGCGCTGTCCATATTCCTCGACAAGCCGTTCGCGATCGGGGACTTTGTCTCCGCCGGAGCCCATTCGGGCACCATCGAGCACGTGGGAATGAAGACGACGCGAATCCGTAGCCTGACGGGCGAACAGGTGGTCGTCGGCAATTCGGATCTGCTCAATGACCGGATCCGGAACCTGGGCCGGATGGTACAGCGCCGCGTGGCCCTGGAGATCGGAGTGGTCTACGACACCCCGCTGGAAACCCTCCGCGCCATTCCGACCTGGATCGAGGAAATTGTGACCGCGCGGCCGCAGGCGAGATTCGACCGGGCCCATCTAACCGAACACGGACCGTACTCCATCAATTTCCAGGCGGTCTACTACGTGGAAGTGCCCGATTTCGAGGTGTACATGGACGTGAGGCAGGAAGTAGCCCTGACCCTTCACGAAAAATTCGAGTCGGAAGGGGTGGAATTTGCCTATCCGACACAGGTCGTTTACACTCGGCCGGTTCCGTAGAGGCTTGACGAAAGGACCCTCGGCGGGATACCGTCCCCGCGCCTTGACTTCCAGGGACTCCCCTGCCGAGCCCCGTTACTCTTCCCGAAGACCTTTCCGAACTCCGCCACTCCCGCGCCAACCACTCAGCCAAGAATGAGCCCCGACGTGATTGCCGCCAGTGACCCCATGCTGCTTCTGTCGGGCACGGCGAACCCCGAGCTTGCCGCCAACATCGCCGCGGCAATGGGCGACGACAGGGTAGACCGCCGGATCTGCGATGTAACCCAACGGCAATTCACGGACGGTGAGCTGTTCGTTCGGATCAACGAGAACGTGCGGGGGCGGGACGTGTTCATCATCCAGTCCACGAACTCGCCGTCGGACAACATCGTCCAGCTGCTTCTGCTGATTGACGCGGCCAAGAGGGCGTCGGCAGCCCGTGTAACTGCGGTGATTCCGTATTTCGGATACGGACGGGCGGACCGCAAAGACCAACCCCGGGTGTCCATCGCCGCCAAGCTGATGTCTAACCTGATAGTGGCGGCCGGAGCGGACAGGGTTCTGTCGATCGACCTCCACCAGGCCCAGATCCAGGGGTTCTTCGACATCCCCATGGACCACCTCTATGCCGCGCCCGTGTTCCGCAACTACTTGTTGTCATTGCGGCTGGACAAGGTGGTGTGGGTGGCCAGCGACGTGAGCGGCGCCAAGATGGCCCGCAGCTACGCCCGGCGCCTGGGGGGGGACTTGGCCATCATCGACAAGCGCAGGCCCCGGGCGAACGAGGCCGAGGTGCTGGACATCGTTGGAGAGGTGGAAGGCCGCGACTGCGTGGTCCCCGATGACATGATCGACACCGGCGGGACCGTGGTCTCGGCCATCCACTGCCTGAAGGAAAAGGGCGCACGCGACATCTACGTGCTGGCAACCCATGCCGTGCTTTCGGGCCCCGCCGTTGACAGGCTCAGCGCCCTGCCGGTCAGAGAGATCCTCGTTACCGACACGGTGGAGATTCCCCCGGAGAAGAAAGCCAGGATCCCCACGCTGAAGGTCTTGTCGGTGGCCAGCCTGCTGGCCCAGGCGATAGAAAACACCCACACGAGCCGGTCGGTGAGCGGATTGTTCAACTAACTGCTTGCCCGGCTGTTTGACTGACTGTTCACTGAGGGGCGATTCCCAACCAGAAGGACGAAGTTGATGAGCGATAAACCCGAGCTGCGCGCCCTGCGGCGCGCGGATACAGGAAAGAGCGCTGCCCGCGCCCTGAGACGTGCCGGCAGACTGCCCGTGGTGGTGTATGGGGGTGGCAGGCCCAGCGAGGCTCTCTCGGTCGATGCCCGGGAGGTTGAGACGTTGCTCTCGGGCGTCCAGAGGGCCACCACCGTGATTTCCCTGAAGGTGGAACGGCGCAAGCCCCGCCAGGTGCTGATCCGCGAGGTCCAGAGCGAGCCAGACCGGGCCGATCTGTTGCACCTTGACCTGCTGGCGGTCTCCGAGTCCGACACGGTGCGAGTGCAGGTGCCCATCCGCCTGGAGGACACCCCCGCCGGCGTGAAACTGGGCGGCATCCTCCAGCAGGCCCGCCACGAGGTGACGGTCGAGTGCCTTCCCGGCGACATTCCTCCCGAGGTCAAGGTTAGCGTGAGTCACCTGGAAATCGGGTCGGGTATTCACGTTTCCGACTTGGATCTTCCAGGCGTGACCATCCTCGATGACCCGGCCATGACGGTGTGCACAGTGGTGCCGCCTGCCCTGGAGGAGGAACCCGAGGAAGTGGAAGAAGTGGAAGTGGAAGAAGGGGAGGAGGCCGAGGAGGCCGAGGACGAATCGGACTGACGCCAGAGCGGACGCGCCGGCCCGCGTGGTCATGGGGCTCGGAAACCCCGAGCGCCGCTACCTGGACACCAGACACAACGCTGCGTGGTGGTTCGCCGACCGGTTGAGCCGGCGTTGGGGCTGCCCGCCGTTTCGGGTGTCCGGTTCCACTGCGTTCACCGCGAGACCCGACTGCGCGCCCCCGGTTGAGATTCACAAGCCCCTTACCTACATGAACCGGAGCGGCGAGGCCGTGCATGCCCTTACACGGTCCGGACGGCTGCGCGGCCCCCGAGACCTTCTTGTGGTGGTTGACGACATCGCCCTCCCGCCCGGGCGAGTGCGGCTGCGACCCGGCGGATCGGCCGGGGGCCATAACGGACTCATCTCGATAGCGGGGGCCCTGCAGTCAGATCGTTACTGGCGGCTCCGGTTGGGGGTGGGACGTCCGGCGCGGCGCGGCGCGGACTTGGCAGCCTGGGTGCTGGCTCCGATGGAACCGGCCGAGGAAGAAACTTTGCTGGGCGGCTTTGACCGGGCAGAGCAGTTCGTAGACGAATGGTTATCCAGAGGAAACATTGAGACCGATCCAAGGAGGGATTAGGTGCTCTCAAACCTAGATTTTCTGGTGAACATCACCTATGCCCACTGGCTGGGCGTCGCCGGGCTGTTGTTCTCGTTCGCGCTATACATGTATGTGCGCCGGCAGCCGTCGGGTTCAGACGTGATGAAGGATCTGGCAGCGGCCATCCATTCCGGGGCGATGGCGTTTCTGCGCCGTGAATACATGGTGCTGGGCCCGTTCGTCGTGGTCGTGGCCCTGCTGCTGAACTTCCTGGTCGGCAGCAACACCGCGGTGGCCTATGCACTGGGGGCGGTTTGTTCAATCCTGGCGGGCTTCTTCGGCATGAAGGCCGCCACGGCCGCCAACGTGCGAACTGCCGAGGCCGCGCGCGCCGACGGGCAGGCGAAGGCACTGCGGGTCGCTTTCTCGGGCGGAGCGGTAATGGGAACGGCTGTTGCAGCGCTGGGGTTGCTGGGAATTGGCCTGGTGCTTGTGGCCTTTGATCCCGTGGCCACGGGGTACAGGCCGTTCGGCGAGATCATCTCCGGGTTCGCGATGGGGGCTTCGTCTATCGCTTTGTTCGCCCGCGTCGGGGGCGGCATTTACACCAAGGCCGCTGACGTCGGTGCTGACCTGGTAGGCAAGGTCGAGGCGGGGATCCCCGAGGACGACCCCCGCAACCCCGCCACCATTGCAGACAACGTTGGCGACAACGTGGGCGACGTGGCGGGCATGGGTGCCGACATCTTCGAGTCCTACGTGGGTTCTGTCATCGCCACGGTCGTGATCGGTGTTACCAGCCCGTTGATCCTCGACGGGGCAAGAGGCGATGCCCTGGCGCTGCCGGTGATGTATGTGATGGCCGGTTTCCTGGCGAGCGTGGTTGGCGTTCTGTCGATCCGCGTGCTGGAGCGCGCCAACCCGGCATTTGCCCTGCGCTGGGCCCCCATTATCGGAGCCGGTGTGTTCTGGATTCTGGCCTGGTTCATCACGACCGACGTGCGGGTCATCGACCCGGCGACGGCAGGCACCTGGGTGCTATTGAACGAAAACGCGGGTCCGTTCTGGGCCATGCTGTTCGGGTCGCTGGTCGGCCTCGCCATTGGGTTGGTGACCGAGCACTACACCGCCGCGGGACCGATCCAACGGATTGCCAAGGCATCCGAGACGGGATCCGCCACCAACATCATTACCGGGCTGGCGGTGGGAATGGAGTCCACCCTGATCCCGGTGCTCCTGATTTCGGGGGCGATTTTCCTGGCGTTCAGCTTTGCCGGGCTGTACGGGATCGGAATTGCCGCCGTTGGCATGCTGGCCACGGTCGGCGTGACCATGTCGGTTGATGCGTACGGCCCGGTCGCCGACAACGCGGGCGGGATTTCCGAGATGAGCGAGCTGGGGCCCGAAGTTCGCAAGGTCACCGACTCGCTCGACGCTCTCGGCAACACCACCGCGGCGATTGGCAAGGGCTTTGCGGTGGGTTCGGCGGCGCTGACCGCGCTGGCGCTGTTCTCCGCCTATGCCAACGCCGCCGGTCTGAGAGAGACGGGAATCAACATCGTCGATCCGCTGGTGGTAATTGGCCTGTTCATTGGAGGCGTGACTCCATTCTTCATCGCCTCGCTGACGATGACCGCGGTGGGGCGAGCCGCCGCCGGCATGGTGGCCGAGGTGCGCCGTCAGTTCCGGGAGATTCCGGGGATCATGGAGGGTACCGCCAAGCCCGACTCGGCGCGGTGCGTTGACATTTCCACGCGGGCCGCGCTCAAGGAGATGGTTGTGCCGGGCCTGACGGCCATCGTCGTGCCGATTCTAGTCGGCAAGTTCCTGGGTGTTGAGGCGCTGGGAGGCGCGCTCGCGGGTGCCACGGTGAGCGGCGTGCTTCTGGCGCTGTTCATGGCGAATTCCGGAGGGGCGTGGGACAACGCCAAGAAACACATCGAGACCGGAGCGTTCGGCGGGAAGGGCAGCGAACCGCACAAGGCCGCGGTTGTGGGCGACACGGTTGGCGACCCGTTCAAGGACACCTCGGGCCCCTCGATGAACATTGTGGTCAAGCTGATGGCCGTGGTGTCGCTGGTACTGGCACCCTGGTTCATGGCGGGATGAGTGTGACGGGACTAGCTTTCCTCCAGTAATTCCAGACATGATCCTGGGGGGCCGCGCCCCCCGGGGCAGCTCCTGCCGCGCTGGCGCCATTGCCGTCGCGGCCGCGCAGACCAAAGGAGATACGATGCGCGAATACGAAATTGTGTACATCTTCCGGTCCACCCTCACTCCAGAGGAAGTGGATCAGAAGCTGGCCCGTTATCACGAGGCCGTTTCCGAAGCAGGCGGGGGAGAGGTTACCGCCGTCGTTCACTGGGGCCGTCGCAAGCTCGCCTATCCGGTCAGCAAGCAGAAAAACGGCTATTACCTGGTTGCCCGCTTCACGTCAGGTCCTGATGGTCTTTCGGCGTTGGAGCGACTGCTCCGCCTTGAGGGCGATGTTCTTCGGTTCCTTATTGTGCTTGCAGAGGGAGAACTCTCGGTGGCTTCCCCACCGATGGATGGCGAGGGCGATGCGGAGGGCGAGGCAGCGGATGGCCAGGACGCCGAAGGCGAAGGCGGTGAAGACGAATCCGACGACGACGAGTCCGCTGACGAGGACGGATCCGGGGATGACGAATCCGCTGACGAGGATGCCGGCGAGGACGAATCCGGGGATGACGACTCGGGGAACGACGACGCAGGGGCGGACGGCGGCTCCGAAGACGACGGGGGCGAAGACGACACGGAGGACGAGGCCGATTCTCCGGTCGAGGAGGCTGAATAACAATGCCGATAAGGAAACCTTGCCGATTCTGCGCCCGTGACGGCGGGCCGGTGGACTACAAGGACGACCGGGTACTCGAGAAGTTCCTGTCGGATCGCGGGAAGATCCTGCCCAGGCGGGCAACGGGGAATTGTGCCAAGTGCCAGCGCAAGGTGGCTCTGGCAATCAAACGGGCGCGGTATCTGGCACTCTTGCCATATATCCGCGGCTACACCGACTGAGCGGAGGAGGAACTGATGGTCAAGCTGATTCTGACCAGGGATGTCTCCAACCTGGGCCGGGCCGGAGACATGGTGGAGGTGCGGCCGGGGTTTGCCCGAAACTACCTGATTCCGCAGGGTTCTGCCCTCGAAGCCACCCCCGGCAACCTGCGCCAGTTCGAAGACAGGCGCCGGCGGATTGAGCGCCGGGCCCGTCGCGCCCGCAAGCAGGCCGAGCTGAGGGCCCAAGACCTGGTGGATGTTGAGATTACGTTCCGGGCCAGGGCCGGTGAAGGCGGCCAGTTGTTCGGGTCGGTCACCGCGGCCGATGTACAGCAGGGCCTGGAGGACGAAGGCGTGAAAGTAGACCGCCGGGCCATCGGCCTTGAACAGCCCATCAAGAAACTGGGTGTCTACGAAGTGCCGGTCCGCCTGCACGCCGAGGTGGAGCCCGCCGTCAAGGTGTGGGTGATTGCGGAGGATTGACCCTGGACGCCCTGCCCTTTGGCGTAGTCTGGGAAAGTCTGGCCGCCGGGGGTGAACCTGCTCCAGAGCTGAGTACGGTCGCCGAGGCTGCCCTCGAGAGAAATGCACGGGCGCCGACCGTTCTGGACCTGCGGGGAATCTCGGATGTCACCGACTTCTTCGTGATCCTGACCGGCGATTCCGACACCCACACCCGCGCCATATGCGAGAACATCCTGGACCGGTCGCGCGAGGCGGGTTACCGCCCGGAGGGTGTGGAAGGCCTGCGCGAAGGGCGGTGGGTGCTGGTCGATTTCGTGGGCTTGGTGGTTCACGTCTTCTTGGGCGAGGTCAGAGATTTCTACAGGCTGGAGGGCCTGTGGGGCGACGCTCCGTCGTACGAGTTCAAATGACTGCGCCGCGCCGGGCCTTGGCCGCGGCCTTCGTGGCTGCGGCGGCTGTTGCGACGCAGGGGTGTGACTCCGGGCCGCAGGTGCAGGGCGAGGTGTTGGAGGGAGAAGCACTCGTGGGCGGCGAGGAGCTGTGGCGGCACGGGCTGTTGGTGGTGCCCCGTGCCGGTGGCCGGGCGGAGTTCAGGACGCTCCAGGATCCGGGAACGGTTATCTGGACCGGACGGCTTCGACTCCCCCCGGTGACCGCGGCCCGTTCCGCGGGGAGCGCCGCCGTGCTGGTCTCCGGCGGGCGCGCCTACCTCTACCACGGTGCTCCCGAATCGCTCGACGACATCGGCGCGGTGCCGGACGACTTCAGTTGGGTGTCGTTTCGCGGAGGAGCGTCGTTGGTCGGCCAGTCCCGGGCCATTGTCGTTTACCGGGACGACGGAACGGGAGATTCCGACGGCGCGGTCAATGCCCGCCAAATCCGGGCGACGGGCGACGCGGCGGGGGAAGTGATTTGGGCCGCGGCGGCCGAAGAAGGTGCTGCCGTGGCACTGGTCGAGACCGAAGGCGGCCGCCGGCTGGTGAGGTGGGGCATCAGCGGTTCCGAACCCGACACGAGCATTGTGGTGGAGGGGACCCTTCCGGCGACGCTGGCCGGTTGGGGGGGAGAGGTGCTGTTGACCCGCGGCGACCGGTTGGACCGGTGGTCGATAGGGAATCTCCAGCCGCTGACCTCCGCCTCGACTCCCGACGGGACGGTGGACCTGGACGGTGAACCCGGTTGGCTCGCGACCTCGCCCTCCGAGCACCGGGTTTTGGTGGCGCGCCCAGCCGACCGACGGATCGACATTTATGACCGGTACGACTGGGGCCGCGTGGCTTCCATCAGGACCGAAGGCCCCGTATCCGCTCTGCGCACAAGTCCGGTAACGGGGCAGCTGCTGGTTTTCGACGGCGAGGCGGCGTGGTTGGGCACGGTCGAGGGCGGTGATCCGCGGCGACTTCCGGGCGAGTGGAGGGACGACCTGCCACTGGCGCTTCTGGGAGGGCGGGCGCTGACCGTGGACGGGGAGCGCCTGGTGCTGGCCGGGGGCGGCTCCCACGACCCGGCCGCGGGAGATCAGATCGCCGGCCCGCCCGATGCATGGTGGCTGCCGCTGCGCTGGGGGCCTCGTCTGCCGGTGGCATCGGCACCCGAGCCCGAGCCCGTTGACGAGGGAGTTGCTGAGCTGGGCGGCCGGACCATCGGGCTCCTGACCATGGGCCGGCCGGCCTCGGCTGCCCTGGCCGCAGTCCTGGGGGGGCTTCCGGGTGATTCGGCGGAGGACGACCCGGACGGCGATCCGGCTCCGCCGGGCCGGGTTGGCGAGCCGGCCGTCACCGCACCGGGGCCGGGGTGGTACGCCGTGGCACGCTCGTCGGAAACCGCCACGGACCTGTTGGGCTTGCGCGACTCTCTGCTGGGAGTCGGTTACTCGGTAATCATCGCACCCAGGAGAGGGCCGGGCGGCCGAGTGACGTACATGCTTCTGACCGGCCCCTACGACCAGGTCGATGCCGAAATGGCGGCGCTTGAACTGCAAATCCAGGCTGGCATCGACGCTTGGGTGTACGAGGTGCCCCGGCGGCGGGAGTCCCGGTGACTCGCGCCGCCGGGGACACCCCGCCTGACGCCGGGGGCGCGGCCCGGGCCGGTGCCCTTGGACGCGGACTGGCCCCGGAGGCCAAATCGGTTGTGCTCGTTTACCGGGCGGGCTCCGAGGACCAAACCGCACCCCAGGTCGATGCCTTTGCCGCCGGAGTCGGCCACGGTCGCGAAAACACTCTTCTCGCGACCATGCCAACAGCCGGTCGGTCGCTGGACGCGTTCCTGGGGGCGGGGGGGGCGGAGGGGCTTCTCTCGGTTCTCCACGGGCATGCCCGTTTCAGGGATGTCGCGGTGATCCGGGCCGGAGGGGCTTACACGTTCCTGCCTGCCGGATCTCCCGAAAACGTGGAAGAGTCTCCGGCCGAATTCGGCGAGAGATTGGCCGAATTTGCCAACCGGGTCAGGGTGAGGGGCGGGAATCTGTTGGTTGTGTGCTGCGACTCCGAACCGGTTCCGCCGCGGCTGGCGGAAGCGCTGGACGGGATTGTGGTGTTCGGGGGAGCCGCGGCGACGGTTGGTGGAGGCTTGGAAGTACTGGCGGAAATCGTCGAGCCGGAGCCCGAACCAGCGCCCCCGGCCCCAGAGCCAGAGCTCGAGCCGGATCCGCCGCCTGCCGAAGCAGAGCCCCTTGCCGAGCTGGTCGAGGGGGGCCCAGAACCTGAACTCCAGCCGGTCCAGCCCGAGCCGGATCTGCCGCCGGCCGAAACCATTCCCGAGGCGGAGCGACGCCAGGGAGGTCGGTTCTTCCGCGCGGCCCTGCTTGCCCTGGTCGCGTTGTCCGCGCCGGTCCTTGCCCTGCTCGGGGGCGCGTTGTTCGACCGAATTGCCAGTGCCGTGGCGGGCGCCCTGGACAGCGCTGCGGGCGATGTCCCGGCAGCCACCGCCCCGGGCCCGGGAGACGGTGCGCCCGAAGGCTCGTCGGACAGTTCGCCCGAAGGCCCGCCGACCCCTGCCGGGGATCCCGCGCCGGACACGGCGTTAACCGAAATGCCGGGCGATTCGCTAGCGGGTGTCCTCTCGCCGGCCGATATCCCCGTAGCGGGCGGGTGGTCGGTGTTGGTCGGCGGATACCCGACCCTCGCCGCGGCGAGGCGGCACTTGGCCCGACTCGACCCGTCGGACCCGTCGACCCGGCCTCACTTCATTTCGATTTCGCGGTTGTCGTACGGGTCCGAGTTCCGCGTGTTCGCGGGGGCTGCGGAGACCTTTGAGGCAGCGCTCCCCGTGATGGACCTGATGGTTGTCACGGGCCTGATGGACGCCTGGGACGAGTGGTTTGTCCGTCCCGCTCCGCTGGGGTTCGCGGTAGGGGCGTTCACCGACACCCGGGCGGCCGGCGAAAGGGCGGCGGGCTTCGACCAGGCCGGAGCACCCGCATACGTGGTCCGGGACGCCCTGGACACCGCGCTGTACCGCGTGTTCGTCGGCGCCTTCGAGGACTCGCTCCAGGCCGAACCCACCCGTGCCCTGCTGCAGACACTCGGTGGCGAAGAGGCGGCTCTCGAGTCCAGGGGTCCCTTCGTTCCGAGAAGCGGCCAGATCTTCGTTCCCGGGGGGCCGGACCGGTGAAGCTCCGCGCCATCACGATGCACGGGTTCAAGTCTTTCGCCGACAGGACCCGCATCGAGTTCCACGATGGTGTTACGGCCGTGGTCGGCCCCAACGGCTGCGGAAAATCCAACATCGCCGATGCCCTTCGGTGGGTCTTGGGGGAGCAAAAGCCTTCGGTGATCCGGGGCAGCAGGATGGAGGAGACCATTTTCGGAGGCTCGTCGGACCGCCGGCCCTTCCAGCGGGCGGAAGTGGTCCTGGAAATAGCCAACGAGGACGGGGCACTGCAGGTTCCGTATGCCGAGGTCTCGATTGGCCGGACGGTTTACCGGGGCGGGGAGAGCGAATACGCCCTGAACGGGTCACCCTGCCGGTTGCGCGACATTGTGGACCTGGTCCGCGACACGGGCCTCGGAGCCACTGTCTATGCGTTGATCGAAGGGCGCATGGTTGACGCGATCCTCTCGGACAAAGACGAAGATCGGCGACAACTCTTCGAGGAGGCAGCCGAAGTTGGCCGGTACAAGGACCGTCGGCGCGCGGCACTGCGGAAGCTGGAACAGACCGAGGCCGATCTGCGCCGGATTGACGATCTCCTGACCGAGCTCCAGGGGCAGGTGCGCTCGTTGGCCCAGCAGCGGGGGAGGGCAGCGCGGCACGAAGAGATCACGTCGAAGCTGATGCGGCTCCAAGTGGCGCTTGCCGACCATGAAATCAGGGAGTCATCCCAGCGGGCCGCGGCGGTGACGGCCGAACTCGGCGCAATCCGGGAGAGGACACCGGACCAGGCGACCCTCGATTCGGAGGAAGCCCGGGCGGAATCCCGTCGCACCGCGCTGGCCGAGAAACGCCGTGCGTTATCAGGCCTGGCCCGCGAGGCGGAAGAAGCCAGGCTCCTGGTGGAAGAGACCGAGCGCCGCCGCTTGCTGACCGACGAGAAGCTGAACCGGGCCCGAGAAGACTTGGCCGGAATCTCCGCCAGAGCCGAGGAGGCGCGGGATGACCGCCGCATGCTCCAGGTCAAGCTCAAGGCTGCCCGGACCGCAACCGAGGTGGGTGCGGAGGAGTTCGGCGGTCTGGCCGAAGTAGAAGAAAACCTGTCCCGCGAGGCCGCGGCAGCTGCCGGCGCGTTGGCTGCGGCCGAGACCGAGCTCGAGGCCAGGCGGGCGAACGCGGCAGCTGCCGCGGCCGAAGTGGTGCGCGCCCGCCTTGAAGTCGAAGCTGTCCGCGGGCGCGGCCGGACCGATGCCGAAGACTTGGAGAACCGCCGGCGGTCCGCCCTTCAGCTGGCCGAAGAGGAGAGGCTCGCCTCAGCAGCCGCCCACAATGCCTCGGGCGCTTTCGCCAGCGCCGAATCAGATCTGTCTGGCCTGGCAACCGAAAAAAAGCGGCTTGCGGAACAGCTTGCCGGTGCCGAAGAGGCCCTGCTCGCGGCCCGGCAGCGACGCGGCCGAATATCGGGCGCCCTGTCGGCAGCGCGCTCCGCGATCGACAGCCTGAACGCCCTGGCCAGGTCGGGCGAGTTGCTCCCCGCCGCCGCCCGCCTGATTCGGCAGGCCGGTGACATTCCGGGGATACAGGGGGTGTTGTCGGATTTTGTTGAAACCGAAGAAGAATGGGCGGCAGCGATCGAATTGGTGCTTGGTCCGTACCTGCACGGCGTGGTTGTGGAAGATGACACCGCGGCGGACCGCGTTCGGCAGCGGGTCGCCGACAAAGGCGGCGACGGGTTGACCATACTGCCCGGAAAACCAGCGATCGGCAGCACAAGTTCGCGGGAATCCGCCGCGGGTGCCCCGGACACTCTGCAGAAATACGCAAGGGCGTCCGGGCCGGGCGCTGCATGGATCGAGGCGATCCTGGCCGAGGTGACGGCGGCTGGTAGCACCGGCACTCCTCCCAACGGTCCGTGGGCAAACCGCGAGGGTTGGTACCGCGACCAGCTAGGTGCGTTCTTCGCAGGCGGCCCCGGGAGCGGCGGTATCCTTGAGACCAAGGCTCGCCTGACCCGCTTGCGGGAGGAAGCCGCAAATTTGGAAACGGACCTCGCCCGCGCGGTCGCCGAGGCGGAAATGGCAGGCGGGCGGGCCGAGGCCGCCCGCACCGAGTTCGACGACGTCAATTCACGAATCGCAGCGTCGGGTTCGGCGCTGGCCACGGCAAGAACGCAGCAGGAATCCCTCGGCCGCCGCCTCGAGGCACTGCGCGGCGACCGCGAGGTCGCGGACGCCAGGGTGCGCGAGCTCGAACAGCGGGAAGGCAGCGAAGAGGACCGGCTGCGCCAGGCCGAGACCGCGGTCGCAACTTTCGAGGCGGCGGCCTCCGCGGCGAATACCGCCGAGGAAACGGCCCAGGAGGCAGCAGCGGTTGCGCGGGCCAACGCCGACGCGACCCGGGCCGAACTACACGCGCACCAAGTTGACCGGGCGAGGAAAGAAGAAGCGCTGGTCGGGCTCCGCGCCGAGAAGGCAAGGTTGGAGCAGTCGCTGGACGACGCTGAACGCCGGCAGGCGGAAGGCCGCCTGGAGGCCGAGCGGACCGAGAACGAGGTTGAGCGCCTCACGGAAGTCGCCGCCACAACCGAAGAAGAACTTCGCGGTTGTTTGGAGGCCAGGTCGGCCAAGTCCAAACGGGCCGAAGCTGCCCGCGAGGAGGTCGACAACCTGGGGGCCCAGGTGGAGGCGGCGGAAGGCAATATCCGTCAGCTCCGCAAGGACCAGCGGGAGCGTGCGGAAATTCGGCACTCCCTCGAGCTGGACGCGGCGCGGCTAGGGGCCGCGGAGTCAGCCGTCAGGACCCGGCTGGAGGCGCGGTGGGGGAAAACCCTGGAGCACTTGCGGGATCAGGCGGGCGACCCGCCCGGGGGAACGCCCCGGGAGTGGTCGCGGGCGGCCGAACGGGCAGAGCGCTCGCTGGCCCGGATCGGCGCGGTCAACCTGTTGGCTGCCGAGCGATTCGAAGAGGCTCGCAAGCGGCTGGAGTTCCAGACCAGTCAGCGGGAGGACCTGGAACTTGCGTCGAATGAGCTCCGGGACCTGATACGCAGAATCAACCGCCGCGCCGGCGAAGCATTCAATACAACGTTCGAGGAAGTGCGCACGCACTACAAGCGCACGTTTAACGCGCTGTTCGAGGGCGGGCGCTGTGAGCTGCGGCTCGGCGAGAGCGAGGATCCGCTGGAGGCACCGATCGAGATATCGGCCAACCCGGCCGGCAAGCGGCTGGAAAGGATCGACCTCCTTTCGGGCGGCGAAAGGGCGCTAACCGCACTGGCGTTGGTGTTCGCGGTCTATCTGGCCCGGCCCAGCCCGTTCTGCCTGATGGACGAAGTGGACGCCCCGCTCGACGAGGTGAACGTGCTGCGTTTTGTGCGGTTGCTGGAGGAGTTCAAAGACAGGACGCAGTTCATCGTGATCACCCACAACCCGCGGACGATTGAAAACGCCGATTGGGTGTACGGCGTGACCATGCAAGAACCCGGAGTATCTGCAGTGGTGGGGGTGGAGTTGGGCTCCACGGCTTCGGACCCCGTAAACTGACCGGCGCCGCGGGACGGCCGCGGCCAGGCCAAGAGGAACAACCATGCTTGTTGTGATGAAGCAGGACGCGACGCAGGACGACGTCAGGGCCGTCGCGGAAGCGATCGAGGACCTGGGCTACAAGGCACAGCCCATGCCCGGCGGCCACCGCACCACGGTCGGCCTGATCGGCAACGACGGCCGCGTCGAAGAGGGCGTGCTGGCCAACCTCGAGGGTGTGCTGCGGATCATCCACGTTTCCCAACCCTACAAGTTGGTGAGTCGGGAGTGGCGAGGGGAGTCCACCGAGATCGCTTTGTCAAACGGAGTAACAATTGGTGGTGGTGACCTGGTGGTCATGGCCGGTCCGTGCTCGGTGGAATCAAGGTCCCAGATTCTGGAGTCGGCACACGCGGTCGCCGGGTCCGGAGGAGCGGTCCTCAGGGGAGGGGCCTTCAAGCCGCGGACATCCCCGTATTCATTCCAGGGGTTGGGGGTGGAGGGGTTGGAGTATCTGGCCGAGGCCCGTGAAGCAACGGGTTTGGCAATCGTGACCGAGGCGGTCGACACCGACGGCGTGAAGCTCGTGGCCGAGTACGCCGACATCATCCAGATCGGTGCCCGCAACATGCAGAATTATTCCCTGCTGCGAGAGGCCGGTCGCTCGAACAAACCGGTTCTACTGAAGCGGGGCATGTCGGCGACGGTCAAGGAACTGCTGCTCGCGGCGGAGTACATCCTGGTCGAGGGGCAATCGCGGGTGATGCTCTGCGAAAGAGGCGTCCGAAATTTCGACAACCACGCGCGGAATTTGTTCGACCTCACCGCCATCGTGACAATCAACGAACTTTCACACCTGCCGGTTGTGGCGGACCCCAGCCACGGCACCGGCGCGACCCGCAAAGTGCCCCCGATGGCCCGCGCAGCGGTGGCCGCCGGAGCCGATGCACTCATTGTTGAGGTCCACCCGGACCCGGCCAAGGCGGCTTCGGACGGACAGCAATCTCTGACTCCGCGGCAATTTGAGGAGCTGATGGGGGAGATTCGCCCGATCGCGGCGGCTTTGGGCAAGGGTGTTGCGACTCCCGACCGGGTCCCGCAAGGGGCATTGTCTGCCCCCTGACCCAAACCGACTGACTCGACAGGAGCTCGGGCGCCTCGGCGAGGACCTGGCCGTCCGTGCTCTGGAAGAGTCCGGCCACGAGGTGTTGGCGCGCAACTGGCGGGACGGACGGAACGAACTGGACATTGTGGCCCGAAGGGAGCAGACGGTGGCCTTCGTGGAGGTGAAGACGCGCCGCCCCGGGGTCCAACCTGCCGAAGAGGGCCTGACTCCAGGTCAGCGAAGGCGCCTCAGCGCAGTGGCCGGAGCCTGGATCAAGGCAAACCCGCGAGCCGGGTCAGATTTCGCGTTTGATGTGGTGACGGTACACATCGGGCCTTCGGGGAGCGCCCAAATCCGGCACATACCCGAGGCCTTCTACGGGGACGATTGTTAGCCGGCCGGCTCAGAATTCGTAGGTCTCGTCGTCCTCGGGGCTGGTCTCCGGTGTCACGGTTTCCTCGTCGCGAACCAGGGCGAGTATGGCTCCCTGCGAAACCACCAGGTAAGGTTTGCCCTCAAATGTGATCTCGACCGCGGCTTTCCTGAAGAACAGGGCGTGGTCTCCCTCGCGTGCCTGCATCGGGGAGTAGCGCGGCTCGGCGACCCCGTCTCTCCACGGTTCCTCGTCGGGCTCGGAGGGAGGCCCCAGCGGATTCCCCGGCCCGACGGCGACCACCGTCCCTGCCCTTACGGCCTGCTGGTCCACGGCGGAAGACGGGAGGTACAGGCCTATCTTCGTGCGCTCCTCCCCGGCAGCCGGTTCAATTAGCACTCGGTCGCCGACCACAACGAGTTTCTTCTTCGCCACCCAAGTCTCCTGAACGATGAAATCCCGGCGCTTCCGCTACGGTGCCGGGGTACCCCCTCAAGATAGCCCGAACACCGTCTCCGCCGCCCATATGACACCAGCCGCGGCCAGCGGTGTGGCGAGGTTGTCGTCCATTCCCAGGGGCGCTGCCTCAAGCACGGTGACGACCACCGCGGCCGCCAAAGCCGGGACGATTCCCACGAACGGAGCCATGACCGAGGCGGCGACCAAGAAGAAGGCGGAACTCCCGTCGATGCTCTTGCTTCCGAAATGGTGTTTCCCGGCCAGTCGTCCGGCGATGCTGGCTGCCGGGTCGGCAAACGCCGTCACTAGGACCGCCGGAGCAAACATCTCTCGCGGGGCCAGCAAGAAAACCAGGAAAACACCGACCGCGTACCAGGTGGACGAGGCGATCTTCCTTGTCTCGCGGGGGGACGCGAGGGTCCGGAAAAACTTGAAAAACGCAAGGTTCACGTTGGGCCGGGTCAACCGCACCCAGTCCAGCGCCAGGGCGGCAATGGTACCGGCCGCCAGCAACGCCAGCACAGTTGGTCGGGCCATGCCGCCAATTTCCACCAGAACGACCACGGTAGTCCCGGTGAGGCAGTGGAACACACGCCGCCACGGTTGCAGGCCGGTGGTCGATCCAACCGCCTGGACAAGGTCAGTGGGCTGCCGGTGCGGGTTGCTTCGCTCGCCGTGCTGCGTAATCGTTCCCCCGTTTTGGGTTGATGGCCTTCGGACCCGGGTTGATTGCGTCCGGTCAAACATGCGGGTTCCCCCCCGGGGCCGGCAGGCCGCGCGGACCGCGAAAATCTGGCAAGATGATGGTTGGGACGGTAGTATTGACCTCTCACCGGGGCCGGCGGATTGCCGCGGATTCAGGCCCGAAAACAGGGGTTTGGTCACGGTGAATCCGACTGGCGCGGGGGCTCGGGTTCGGAGGATTTCGGCAGGCTTTCTTGCATCGCACGGCTCTCGCTAGAACGCACCGCCCCAGGAGTTTTTCGGAACTCGTCGGGCAGGATCATGTGGGATCAACGCTCCGAAGCGCCGTGGAGGGAGGGCGCGTTGCCCATGCGTATTTGCTCTCCGGTCCCAGGGGCGTGGGGAAGACCACGACGGCTCGCCTCCTGGCGATGGCGCTCAACTGCCCGGACCGAACCGATGGTGAACCGTGCGGGGTGTGCGCCTCGTGCGAACCGATCTGGGCCGGCAAGTCGACCATGGACGTGGTCGAGATGGACGGGGCCAGCAACCGGGGGGTTGATGACGCCCGTGACCTGAGAGAGCGGGCCATGTACGCGGCGACCCGCGAGGATCGTTACCGCGTATTTATTCTCGATGAAGCCCACATGTTGACCACCGAGGCCTGGAACGCTCTGCTGAAGTTGATCGAGGAACCGCCGCCCCGGCTGATCCTGGCGTTTGCGACGACCGAACCGCAGAAGATCGAGCAGACGGCGTCGCCGATCATCTCCCGGTGCCAGACCTTCGAGTTCAGGCGTGTGGCCGATGCCGACATCCGGGAGCGACTGCGGCAGATCCTGGAACGCGAGGGGGTGGAAGCCGAGCGGCAGGCCCTTCGCACCATTGCGGCGCAGGCCGACGGAGGTGTTCGCGACGCGCTCTCGCTGACCGACCAGGTCTTGTCTTTCAGCGGTGACTCGCTGACCAGCCGCGACGTTGACCGCATCCTCGGGCTGGTGCCGGAAGAGCGTTACCTGGAACTACTGGAACTGATGGCGGCTCGGGACCGCGCCGGGGTTTTTGAATACGCCAAGGGGTTGTTGGACGACGGCCTGGATCCGGCGCAGTTCCTGAGGGGGCTTGGAGAGGCTCTCAGGGCGGCTATGGTACTGAAGCTGGCCCCCCGTTCGGATCTGGCGGCCGTAAGGGACGACCTTCGCGACAGATTCCAGGTTGCGGCCGACGCGGCAAGCCCGGCCGACTGGATGCGCAGGATGGCCGCGGCGAGCGATTTTGATGCATCGGGAGTTCTCGGACGCACCGCGCGGCCGCGGATCCACCTGGAGGTATTGTTACTGCGCCTCGTTAGTATGGAATCGACGGTTTCGCTGGAGGAAGTACTGTCCGCCCTGGGCGCCCCGCGAATGGAAGGGCACGACCCGCCGGAACCCGGACCGGTGGAGCGATCGGCAGCGAAGACTGCCGCTGCTGCCGTTCCGCCGCCCGCCGCGAAACCGGCCCCGGAACCCGAACTTGACCGGGGGCGCGTCACATTTGAGCAGGTGAGCCCCGAGGCGACGCTGAAAAAGCTGGACCCTCGGTTTGCGGCCGCCAAGGCAATACTCGACCTGGAATTCAGGGACTAGGAATGCAAGCATTTGACATGGCGAAGCTGCTGCAGGCGACCCATCAGCTGCAGTCGAGGGTCAAGAAAGCGCAGCAGGAGCTGGCGAGAGAAGAGGTGTCGGCCTCGGCCGGGGGCGGTTTGGTCGAAGTAACCACCGACGGTACGGGCGCAATCAAGAAAGTCAGTATCGACGCGGCAGTTGTGGACCCGGGTGAAGTGGAAATGCTCGAAGACCTGATCGTCAGCGCCTTCGCCGAGGCCCAACGGCGGGCCCGTGACAATATGGAGAACCGGATGCGGGAGGCCGCTGGCGGGTTTCCGGGGTTGGGTGGCCTTGGCGGCTTGCCCGGATTGGGCAACCTGCTGCGGTGAACGCTCTGGACGGACTCGTTGAGGAGTTGACGCGGCTGCCCGGAATTGGCCGTAAGACCGCCCGGCGGCTGGCGTACTATCTCGTCAAGCGCTCCAACGACGGACCGCGGCGGCTGGCCGGGGCCCTGGAGCGCGTGGCCGACCAGGTGGGGCCCTGCGGAGAGTGCGGGAATCTGAGCGATGCCGACCCCTGCGAGTACTGCCGGGACCCGCGGCGCGACACGGCCACCGTGTGCGTGGTGGAGGAAGCGTCCGATATTTCCGCGATAGAGCGTTCGGGCAGGTTCGGAGGCCTCTACCACGTCCTCGGGGGTCGCCTGTCTCCGCTGGACGGGGTGGGCCCCGATGACCTCAACGTGGCAAGACTGGAGGAGCGCGTGGCCGGCGGTGTGTCAGAGGTGATCGTGGCTACAAACCCAAGCATCGAGGGAGAGGCCACTGCAGCCTACCTGCGCCGTCTGCTGGAGACGCGCCCCGCGGTCAAGGTTACGCGGCCCGCTCAGGGGTTGCCGGTGGGAGGCGATTTGGAATACGCGGACGGAGTGACGATTGGCGAGGCACTGGTTGGCAGGAGGGAAATGCAGTGACCGCTGTTGAGGTGCGGAGAGTCACCAGCCGGAGGGAGGCGGACCAGCTCTCGACGGGGACCAGACTGGTGTGGATGGTGGCAGGCGCGGCGGTCCTCGGCGCGACCGTGGTGTTGGCGGTCCAGGATAACGTTCGCCGCCGCCGGAATGACCTGTTCAACCCGTCCCCGATGCGGCGCATGGCGGCACTCACCTATCTGCGTCAGCACCCGGAGACATCGGACGTGGTACTGCTGAGGGATTACGTGGAATGGGAGGAGCGCCCGGCTCTCCAGCGCCGTGCCCGGTTGATCCTGGCCGGACTGGAAGAGGCATTGATCGCGATGGAACGGGCTGAGGAGGGCGGGGAGACCGAACAGAACGGGAAAGCCGACGCACCGCGCGAATCGGGCGAGACCGCCGAGACAGACGAACCCGGGGCGGACTGAGGAGCCCCCTGAATTACCCGAACGTCGTAACGATTGCCCGGATGGCTGCCGCCCCGGCCGTGGCCTGGCTCCTGATGTTGCCCGGGTGGATGAACCGCATTCTGGCGTTCGTGGTGTTTTTCCTGGCGGCCGTTTCCGACCTCTGGGACGGCCACCTGGCGCGCCGGCGGGGTGAGATCACCGAGTTCGGTACAATTGCCGACCCCATCGCCGACAAACTCCTCCTGGTATGTGCGCTGATCCCCGTTTACCTGGTGCTGGATGCGCACGCCGAGTCGCTGCCTCTGCCCGTGTTTGGTTCGGTGCCGGTCTGGGCCGTGGCCGTGGTGATCGGCAGGGAGGCACTGATTACCGCCCTGCGCATCCTGGCGAAACGCCGCGGCGCGGTGGTGAGCGCCAGAGATTCGGGCAAACGCAAGGCTGTTGCGCAGAACATCTTTCTGGGGCTGGCCATTCTGTGGGCCGCCTTCGGGAGCCGCGATTTTGTTCCGCCGGCAGGCCAGTACTGGGACACTCTGTCGCGGATCCACGCCTGGTCCATCTCGGCCATGCTGTTTCTAACGGTAGTCGTGACCACGGTCTCGGCGGCTTTCTACGCCAACTCCTTCATCAGAGTGTTTGGCGGGACCCGTCGATAGGGCCCCGTCGGT
>JAGWBR010000017.1:0-17254 GCA_021295785.1 Gemmatimonadota bacterium | reverse complement strand
AGCGGGGCGAAACCGTCGGGCGGGCGGAAAGCTGCACCGGCGGGTTGATCGGCAGCCTGGTTACGCGCGTGCCCGGCGCGAGCGAGGTGTTTTGGGGCGGCGCCGTTTCCTACTGCGATACCGCGAAACAGCGGCTCTTGGGGGTTTCGGCACACAACTTGCAAATACATGGGGCGGTGTCAGAGCAGGTGGCGCGGGAGATGGCGGTTGGGGCCAGAGCCCTGGCCGGAACAGTGTGGGCGTTGGCGGTGACGGGAATAGCGGGACCGGGCGGCGCGACCCCCGAAAAGGCGGCGGGTTCGGTGTGGCTGGCTGTGGCTGGCGGGCACGCCGGCACCCGATTTCATCAGTTTGACGGAGATCGAGAGGCGGTACGTATGTCGGCCGCCCGCGAGGCGCTGGAGTGGTTGCTGCGGTTGACTGCGCGAGGGAAAGGAAATCAATGAAGACGGAGCAATTCGCCGGAGAAGAGGGTGAAGACGCCCGGCAGCGCGACAACCCGACCGAACCCGGCCCGGAGGGCGACACCGATTCGGCGAACGCACCCGATCCAGAAGAGGGTGACGCTTCCGGGCACGTGGTTGTTGACCAGGTAGACGCCCCCGAAGAGGCTCCCCGCGACTTGGAAGAGCAGCTGCGGGAGCTCAAGGACCGTCACATCCGCAAGATCGCGGAGTTCGATAACTACAAGAGGCGCACGGCGCGGGACCTGCAGGGCAGCCGGGAGGCGGGGCGGGCGGACATGGCCCGTGACTTGATTGAAGTCCTGGACGACCTCGACAGCTTCCATCAGCAGGATGCAGGTCAGGTAACGGTGGGCAGCCTCCAGGAGGGATTCGACCTCCTCGACCGGAAGCTCCGCAAGGCGCTGGAGGGCGCCGGCCTCGAAAGGATGGTCCCGGAGGGCGAGTTGTTCGACCCGACGTGGCATGAAGCTCTGACGGTGGTACCGACGGACGCCCGGGAACAGGACCAGATGGTGGCTTCGGTTCACCGGGCCGGATACCGCTTCGGTGACAGGCTCCTCCGGCCCGCCCAGGTGCTGGTGTACCGGCACGGCGAATAGCGAAACCAGGAGCCCGCGCGCCGATGCCCGCCAGGACCAAGGACCACTACCGGACGCTGGGAGTTCCCGAGAGCGCCGGCCCCGGCGAGATAAAGAAAGCCTACCTCAGGCTGGCCAAGAAATGCCATCCCGACGCAAATCCGGATGATCCCCGGGCCGCCGACAAGTTCAAGCGCGTGTCAGAAGCCTACACAGTGCTCTCTGACAAGAAGAAACGCGCCCAGTACGACATGGTTCGGAAATACGGAGGGCTGGGCGGGCTCGGCGGTCGTGGTGGTCCCCGACCTGGGGGCGCGGGGCGGGGAGGTGCCGGACCCGGGGCCGGAAACGGCGGGTTTGGGGGATTGGGGGACATATTCTCGTCCATTTTCGACTTCGGCCGCAAGGACAAGCCCGGCCCCTCGCATACCCGGGGCCGGAACGTGGAATATCTGGTTGAGATTCCCTTCAAGACAGCGGCGCGGGGCGGCAAGGTGGTGGTGAACATCCCCCTTCACGAGGAATGTGCCCAGTGCCACGGCAACGGCGCTACGCCCGGTACCGGGATGAAGTCTTGCCAGGAGTGCCGCGGCGAGGGGAACATCACCTTCGGACAAGGTTCTTTCGGAGTGTCGCGCCCCTGTCCGGACTGCGTGGGTCGCGGCAAGATCCCCGAGTCTCCTTGCGCCGCTTGCAACGGAGGCGGACAGGTGCGCCAAGAGCGGAAGCTCCGGGTGACCGTGCCGTCGGGAGTGACGGAGGGCGACCGGGTACGCCTGGCGGGCAAGGGCGAACGCGGTTCCGGCGGGAAGCCGCCGGGCGACATCATCATCAAGTTCAGCGTGCGGGGAGACCGTTTCTTCAAACGGGACGGGCTGGACCTGCACTGCGACGTCAAGGTGAACATGGCGCAGGCCGTTGTGGGTTCGAAGATCCGCGTGCGCACCGTGGACGGGTCGAAAGTTGTGCTGCGGATTCCGCCCGGGACCCAGACTGGCAGGCGGTTCCGGATCAAAGGGGCCGGCGTTGCCCGGGGCGGTGGCCGCGGTGATCAGGTTGTGAGGGTTGCGGTGGAGACTCCCGAATTGTCAGCCGAGGCCCGCGAGAAGATCGGTGACATCCTGCAGGAAGAGGGCCTCCGCCGCTAAACCGTTGGCGCACCCGCGGCGTGGGTCTGCGCCGAGAGAATCACCCCTCCCCCCGCCACCACATCCCCGCGGTACACCACCGCGCTCTGCCCTGGGGTAACCGCCCGTCGCGGAAGGGTGAGGTCGATCGTGAAGCTGTCGTCGTCCGCCCCGACCACGGTCCCTTCAACAACGGGGGCCCGGTGGCGCACCCGAACTCCAACCGGCTCACCAGGCTCCAGCGGGCTGTCGAGCCAGTTCGCCCCGCCCGCGGTCAGCGACGACCGGGCCAGCGACTCTATTGGGCCGATCACGACCTCCCGGCGCCCCGGCCTGATACCGAGCACGAACATCGGCTCGGCGAATCCGCCGGGCAGCCCCTTCCGCTGTCCGACCGTGAACCGTGCGTAGCCGCCGTGTTCGCCGACCACCGATCCGTCCTCCAGAAGAAACTCTCCCGGCGAAAGGGCAGGGTGGTCGTCCGGCAGGTACTGGCGCAGCACCCCGGCGTAATCGTTGTCGGGCACAAAACAGATCTCGAATGACTCGGGCTTGTCCGCGGTATCCAGACCCAGCTTGCGCGCCGCGTTGCGAACACGGGGCTTTGTAAGACCGCCGATCGGCAACACCAGGCGTTCCAGGGCCGCCCGGGGGATGCCCCACAAGAAATAGGTTTGGTCCTTGTCCGCGTCGGCACTCGTCATCATCCGGGCCGGCCCGCCGTTCTGGCGCTCCACGCGAGCGTAGTGCCCGGTTGCCATCCACTCACACCCCAGTGAGTCGGCCCGCCTGAGCAGGTCTCCGAACTTGGTGAAACTGTTGCACCGAACACAGGGGATGGGGGTCCGGCCGGCAGCGTATTCCGACACGAAATCATCGATTACGTCGCGGGTGAACTGCTCTTCCACATCGAAAACCAGGTGGGCGATACCGAGCTGGGCCGCCACGGACTTGGCGTCGGCGATTCCCTCAAGCCCGCAACATGTGCGGGACGGCCCTTCGCTGCCGGTGTAGCAGAAGGTCTTCATTGTAACGCCGATAACCGTCATGCCCCGACGGGCCAGAAGGGCTGCGGTCAGCGAGGAATCGACGCCGCCCGACATTGCGGCCAGGACGGTCCGAGACGGGTCCCCGTGGGAAGGCATCATGCGCGGACCGGGGGCGGCCTAGACCGTGAGCCGGGCGAAACGACGGGCGGCCCCGATGAGGGAGTCAGCCGCCCGATCCACGTCGTGCTCTTCGGTGCAGTGCCCAAAGCTGAAACGCACGGTCGCATACGGATCGTGATTGTGTGCCCCGATGGCTTCCAGTACGGACGACCCGGCGTGGCCGCCGGAGCTGCAGGCCGATCCGCCGGACGCCGCTACGCCGTCCAGATCCAGGGAGACGAGCAGCGCACCCGGGTCGCAACCCGGAATTCCGACGCTCGCAATGTGAGGCAGCCGAGCGGGCGCACCGTGACCGTGGATCCTGGCCCCGTCTATCCGAGCTAGCACCCGGTCTTCCAGACGTCTGCGCAATCCGTTCCACCGGGTTTCGTTTGCCGGGCGCTCCTCGACGGCGAGGGCCGCGGCGCGGGCAAACCCCACGGCGCCCAGTGGGTTCTGGGTCCCGGGCCACATGGACCGCTCCTGCCCGCCGCCGTAACTGAGCGGCTCCAGCTCCACGCCCCGGCGACAATAGAGGAGCCCGATGCCGACCGGCCCGCCCAACTTGTGGGAGCTGGCCGACAGAAGGTCCACCGGCGTTTGCGTCAGGTCGACCTCGACCTTCCCCCATGCCTGGACAGCATCGGTGTGGACCAATGCGCCGTACCGCTCCGCCAGTTCCACGATCGCGTCAATCGGCTGCACGACGCCGATTTCGTTATTCGCCCACATGACCGAAATCAGCGTGGGCACCGCCGCGCCCCCGTCTGCCCGGGTGGAGGTCGCGAGTGCCCGTTCCAGCCAATCAAGATCCACCGTGCCGGTGCCGTCCGCCGGGATGCTCATGACCGAGGCGCCCTCGACCCCGGCCCGGTTGGCCGAGGCCAAACAGGCCTGGTGTTCGATGGCCGACACCAACACCCGAACCGGTCGGCCGGGATGCGCCCGGACGAATCCGAGGATTGCCAGATTGTCGGACTGGGTGCCGCCCCCGGTGAAAGAAATCTCGGACCTGCCGCAGCAGAGCAAATCGGCCATGAGGCCCCTGGACTGTTCAAGGCAGCGGTGGGCCTGACGCCCGGGCGTGTGAGCGCTGGCCGGGTTGTAACAATGACCCAGTTCGGCCTCCATGGCTTCCCAGACTTCCCTGCGCAGGGGGGCCGTGGCCGCGTAATCCAGATAAACCCGCTTCATCCATCTCCCCCCACGAGCTCGGGGCGCCACACCTCGGCGGGTCCGCTCCGCCGGCCGGTCAGGGCGCTGCGCAAACCCTTCAGAAGGAGTCGACCGGGAGAGCCACCACATCGTCTGCGGCCATGGTCTCCTCGGTAGTGAACGGTTCGCCGAATTCGGCCCTGACAAGAGAGCCGTAGTGGCGATTTGCCGTCTCAATCCTGTCCATCAACGGGCGCCCGTCGGGGAATATATCCCCCGCCTGCACAACACCCGAAAACTGAGAGGCGTAACAGCTCACCGCCTGCAGCTTGAGGCGAAAGCAATCCCCGGGAATCGGCACGACAAACGTCGGCTTCTCTGCATGTTCCAGGAAGCTCAGGGCGTAAAGAACTTTCCGCGGCCGGCAAGCCCCGGCCGGCACTCCATCGCCGTCGCCCTTCTCGGGGAAGTTCTTGAGCCCGGCCAGGAAACATGCATCCCTCGCCAGGTGGCTGGCCTGCCGATGGTCGGGGTGGCGCCCGCCGGCGCCGGGCAAGATCACGGTGCGTGGTCTCAATTGCCGGAGCGCCCTTACCACCGCGACCCGGGAGTCGTGGTTGTTGAGCAAGCGAGCGTCAGGAAGCCCGGCGTTCGCTCTCACCGCAACCCCCAGCACCTGCGCCGCCTTCTCCGCCTCGCGGCGCCGGAGCTCGGCACTGCCGCGGGTGCCCGTCTCGCCGCGAGTCAGGTCGAGGATGCCCGTGCGGTAACCGGCCCGTGACATCCGGGCGAGTGTCCCGCCACAGAGGAGTTCGGCGTCGTCGGGGTGGGCCCCTATGGCAAGAAGATCAACCGTGCCGTCCGTCATTCATACCGCAGGGCTGCGATCGGGTCGAGCCGGGCCGCTCGCGAGGCCGGATACAGCCCGAACCCCACGCCCGTCAGCGCCGAAGCACCCAGCGCCGCAACGATTGACCACCAGGGAACCGAGGCGGGAAGCGGCGTCCATTCGCTCACGGCCCAGGCTGCCGAGCCGCCGAAAGCCATTCCTATCGCCCCTCCCAACAGTGTGAGCGTGGCGGCTTCGACCAGAAACTGCCAAAGCACGTCTCGTTGTCGGGCTCCCAGGGATTTTCGGAGCCCGATCTCGCGCGTACGCTCGGTAACGGAGATCATCATGATGCCGATGACACCAACACCCCCGACCATCAGCCCGATGCTCGACAGCCCGACCATGACGCTGAATAACACGCCGGTGAGCTGGTTCCAGACGCTGAGCATCTCTTCTTGGGTGATCATGGCGAAGTCGTCTTCGTCGCGGGGGCCCAGTCCGCGGATCTGGCGAAGGCGCGCCCGAGTCACGTCGAGGGCGGCCTGCAGCTCGGTTTCCGGTTCGGGGCGCACGACCAGCGTAACCATGCGGTCCCAGACCGGCAGCGCTTTGTCGGCCGAGCTGAACGGAACCATCACCCAGTGAGTGCCAAACCCGGCAAACAGGTTTGCGGGCCGCCGGTAGACGCCGACCACCGTAAACGGTGCGCCGGCGCGGCTCGACTGAATGCGGAATTCACGGCCAAGCGGATCGAGAGCCCCGTACAGGCTGTAGGCAGTGGCCGAGTCGATCACGGCAACCTGCCGACGGCGCTCGTACTCGGCTTCGGTGAACCACCTTCCCTGAATCACGTCGCCGTTGTCGATCGACAGGTAGTCGGCGCTCACCCCGTAGAGCGATATGCCGACCTGGGTTTCGCCCACCCGCGCCTCGTATCCGGCATCTCCCAGGTCAACCATCGCGGATACCCGGTAAATGCCCGGTAGCGCTGCCAGATCATCCGCCCAGCGGGGGTCAACCGGGTCTCGCCTCATAAAGTGGTTCTCGGCGTCGTCGGCCGTGGACGGATCCATGAACTCCGTCCAGTCGAAGTGAGACACGAAAAACGTGGTCACCCCCCGGGAAGACATGATCTCCTCGAAGCTCGTGTCGATGCCGGTGACGATCGCAGCCATTGTCATGACCACGAAAACCCCGATGGCGACCCCCAGAATGGTGAGGCCGCTGCGAACCTTGTTCGCCCTGAGGGCGTCCAGGGCCACCGAAATACCCTCGGTGATTGTAGTCCAGAAACTCATTCGAAACGCAACGCCTCTATTGGGTCAAGACGGGCCGCGCGCCCGGCAGGGTAGATGCCCGAGGCTATCCCTACGCCCAGCCCCAGGCAGATCGCCACGGCAAGCGCGACGGGCGAAACCGCGGCAGGCAATGGAGTGGCGCTCTCTACTATCGCCGCCATGCCGATACCGGCAAAGATCCCGAACACGGCACCTAGTACCGACAGGGTGGAGGCCTCGGTCAAAAACTGGAACATTATGTCTTTCCGCTTGGCGCCCAACGCCTTCCTCAATCCGATTTCGCGGGTGCGGTCGGTGACCGAAAGCAGCATGATGTTCATGATCACGATGCCGCCGACCACCAGTGAAATCCCGACCAGACCGGGCAGGGCAACAAGCAGCACGTTGTTGATGGTCTCCCAGGCGTCCAACAGGTCGCTGGAAGTCTGAACCCAGAAATCGTTGGGTTCGGAGGGCCGGAGGCGTCTGTCAACGCGGAGAGCCTGCTCCACGGCAGCCATTGACGGCGCCATCTCGTCGACCCGGTTGACCTTGATCAGGATCTCGTCAACCTCCTGGCGTCGGGTCGCGACAGTGCGCTGGAACGTCTCAAAGGGAATCAACATCGCGGCGTCGCGCAGACTCCCGGTCAGCCCGCCCTGCGCCTCGTAGACTCCGACGACCGTGAACCGGTGGCCCGCTGCCCTGACTTGGCGGCCCAGCGGTGACGTACTCGGGAACAGCCGTTCGGCGATCTGGGACCCGATCACGGCCACGGGCAGTGCCTGGCGGTCGTCGACCGACGTCAATCCCCGCCCGAACTCCACATCCCAGCCGTGGATCGCCTCGTACTGGGGCGACCCGCCGAGAATCCGGACTCCGCGCCGCGAGTACTGGTCGCGCCTGACCTCGCCACTGGTGGCGGCGGAGTATCCGAAATAGAGGGCGTTGGGAACCGCTGCCCTGACGACCTCAACATCGTCCATCCGGAGCCTGGGGTTGCGCCTTTCCCGCGCGCGCTGCTCACGGTCTACTTCACCCGTGTTCACCTGTCGCCGCTGGATCACACTGAACGTGTTGACCCCGAAAAACGAACCGGCAAAGTCCTCGCGGACGTAGCGGTTCATGCCCTCCACGAGGGTGATCACCGCGATGAGGAAGGTGATGCCGATGGCGATTCCAAGCAGCGAGAAGAAGGACTTCAGCTTCTGTGCCCGGACCTGCCGCAGCGACATCAGAATTCCTTCAGCCCATTTCACCGGGCTACAAGGCTCCGGTTTGGCCCAGCACGTTCCCCGGGGATCCGAGAACGCCGACCCCGGCCGCGGCAACCCCTGCCTGAGCCTGGAACGCTGGCGAATCCACCTTCAGCTCCACCTTGCCGTCAACCAGTGTGATAACGCGCCCGGCCCGCGCGGCGATGTCGTATTCGTGCGTCACCATGATGATCGTCTGCCCGCGGTCGTGCAGCTTGTCGAACACGTCCATGATTTCGAGCGACGTGGTGGAGTCCAGGTTGCCCGTAGGCTCGTCGGCCAGAAGGATTGACGGATCGTTGACGAGCGCCCTGGCGATCGCGACGCGCTGGCGCTGTCCGCCTGACAGCTCGCTGGGCTTGTGCATCATGCGGTCAGCCAGCTGCACGGTTTCAAGGGCCTCGACGGCCCTTTGGCGGCGTTCGCGCGCCGGGATGCCCGAATAGACCAGCGGCAGTTCGACGTTGTGCAGCGAGGTGGCCCGGGCGAGCAGGTTGAACGTCTGGAACACGAACCCGATCTCGCGGTTGCGGATCTTGGCGAGCTCGTCGTCGTTCATCAACTGCACTTCCTGCCCGTTCAGCGCGTACTCGCCCGCGGTGGGGGTGTCCAGGCAGCCGACCATGTTCATGAACGTGGACTTGCCCGAACCAGACGGACCCATGATTGCCACGTAGTCGTTGCGCCAAATGTCAACGTCCACGCCGTTCAGGGCGTAAACGACCTCGGCTCCCATCACGTACTCCTTGCGGAGCTCGCGCGTCCGGATGATTGGTTCTCCAGGCTGCGCAGTCATGCGGCGCCTCCGGTCCCGTTGGCTTCTTGTTCCTCCCGTGTGGCGCGGATGGTCGCGCCGTCCTCGAGTTCGCGGATGGATTGGTAGCTGCCGGTCACGATCTCCGTGCCGCTCTGCACACCTCCGGTAACCTCGAAGTAGTCCTGCCCGGCGATGCCCACGGAAACCGGCTGGAACCTGACCCGGTTCCCGTCCACGACGAACACGCCCTCGACATCGCGCTGTCGAAGCACGTCCGGGCGTTCGGTCGCCGGGATATTTTCGTTCTCCAGGATCTCGACGTCGCCCTGATCGCGGAGCGTGAGGGCGGCGATCGGCACTGCCAGCACCCCCTCGCGCACTTCGGTCACGATGTCGGCCGTAAGCGACAGGTCGGGCCGGATCGCCTCCGGCGGCGCGTCAAGCGTGACCCTCACCTCAAAGTCGATCGCCTGGTTGCCCGCTTGTGAGGCCGGGTTGATGGGGACAATCGAGCTGTTGCCGATCTCCGAGACCCAGCCCTCGAACTGTACTCCCGGGAAGGCGTCGATCTCCACGAAAGCCCGGTCGCCGATGTTGACTCCAGGGATGTCGGTCTCGTCGACCTTGACCACGGCTTCCACCACCGACATGTCGGCGACGGTGAGCAGCAGGCTGCCAGGGTTGTTCATGGTACCGACCACGGCCGTCTCGCCGCGCTCCACGTTGAGCCGGGTTACGCGGCCCGACATCGGGGCCCGGATAGTGGTTTTCTTGAGCACGTCCTCCGTCTCGGCAAGCCGTGCCTCAGCCTGTTCCACCGCGTGCTCGGCCGCCTCGAGCTGTCGCGCTTCCACATCAACCTGGGTAACGGCTCGTTCGAGCTCTTCGGTAGTGACGTAATTGTTGCCGGCGAGTGCGGTCAGGCGCTCGGCGTTGCGCTCTGCCTGATCGTAGGTGGCCTGACGCAGCGCCAGCGTCGCGCGGGCCTGAAGGACCTGCGCCTCGGCCTGGTCAACCGAAGCTTGGAAACGGGCCGGGTCGATCTGCAAGAGAAGCTGTCCCTCTTCCACATCGTCTCCCTCTTCCACCGTGAGTTCGATGATGCGGCCGGCCACGTCGGTCGTGATGTCCACCTGAGTTTTCGGTTCGATTCTGCCAGTGGTGGACACCTGCTCAACCAAGTCACGGACCTGGACGGAGCCGGTGATGACCTCGACCTCGCCTCCCTGTCCGCGCTGGACGGCCAAGACACTCATGGCGCCGAGTCCAACCACCACGACGGTTCCAATCAGAGTCCGTTTTCCTGCCTTGCTCATTCAGTACCAATCTCTTGTTGTCATTATCGGGGTCCGCACGCGGCCCACACTACGGATCGAGAAACGGCCGGGTTTCTCGTTTTTCCGGCTGGTGCCTCCGCCGGTTCAGCCTTGGGCCGATCCGGGGTTAGCCGGCGCCGAACGCCGTTCCCAGCGCTGCGCCGGCCGCCACCACCGTGAAATAGACGAAAATCAAGAGCCCGGCACCGGCGGCCACGGACCGTCCCTCGTATATGCGGCTCACGGCGACGCCCATGGTCACGCAACCCCAAACAGCGAAAGGGTCGATCCCGTTTAGGAAGGCCGCGGAAAAACCCGATGCCCCTTCAGGCGTTAACAACCCCATGTTGATCGCAGCCGCGGGGTTTCCCGTCTGGCTGATCAAGATCGATGACAGCAGCGCTCCGGCCAGCGGAACATACCCCGCGTGACACAAGGCGCTGAACAGCTGTTTGAATGAGCCGGTCCCGCGCATGATCAGCGAAAAGGTCGCAAACAGAACCAGGGCAAGGAAGGCGTACATCCCCAAACCGAACACGACTCTGATTACGATCTGAAACACGCCCGTCGGGTCAGAGAAAGACATCGCAGTGTCAATCTGCTCCTGAGTCACCTCGTTACCAGAGGCAGCAAGCTGTTGCTCCACCACCTCCATGCGCATTTCGGCGGGAACAATCAGCTGGATGCCGGTTCCCAGGGCCACTGACACCAGAAAGGGAACGAGCCAGACCGGCCGTTCCTTCAGTTTGTCGAAAAGCGAGGCGGGCGACATGAAAACGGCCACTATCCGTGACGGAAGGGACGGCAGGGGTGGAGGGGTGACTCCCTGTTCGGCTAGTTCTGACATGATCTTCTCCCGTGGTTCGTGTGTCGCCGTTCCCGGCGGCGTTTTCGTTCTGGTCCGTGGTCACAACCAAGCCTTACCACGGGCCCCTCAATCAGCTCTCAACAAACATCAAATCCCCGCCCGCCGCCGGACTGCCTCTCTTCCGGTGTCGGGCTCCACAACTCTGAGCAGACGGCCGTCCGGGTCCCGCCAAAGGAACCGACGGGTCCCAAGGCAGGTGGAACGGGTAACCCTTTCCGCCGTGTCTGCCGGTCCTGCAACTACTTCGCCGAGGCAGAGATCTGACCTGTACGCCTCAAGTACGCGAGTTCCGATTGTGATGCCTTCAGGCTCCTCGCCCGTCCTCGTAACCGTTGTCAGCGACTGCGAGGACGGGTTGAGAACGCTGATACCCGCGCCTCCGGCGTTGTCCAGCGCCATGGCGAGGATAGCGTAGTGGTGCATGACGCCGTCCTCCAACACTGCCCCGATCTCCGCGGAAAGATATTCCTTCCACCGCTGACCGCCCTCTTCCACGGTCTGGATCAGTAGCCGGTCGCCCGCTCTGCGCCCCACCGCTTTCACCGCCGACCCCCGGCGGAGCTCGTACCAGAGCGGCGCGAACTGGTCGTCCACCTGCAGGGTTACCTCGGCCTCTCCATCCGGCGTCCCGGCAAGGCTGCCCGCGGCGACCAGGCGTGCGCCGGCCCGGACCAGCCGGAAGGTCTCCCCGTGCGAACGCTGACCATTCTGAAGTACCGTGAACTCCCCCCGCCCAATGTCGGCCATTGGTTCGGACTGGGTCCGGGATGCCTCTCCGCGGCTGGGCAATGCGAGCACGAAACCCACCCACAGGGCTGCCACCACCGCCAGCGCTCCGCCCCGGCAATCGGGCACAACCGGCAGGCGACCCCCGGCGCCGTTTTGACAGCCAGTTGACAGCGCCGCGCATCGTGTAGGCATGAAGGCTTCTCTCAGCAGGGTCCGCTCCGCCGCCACCGCGGGACTATTGGTCCGTCCCGTTCGGGTTGAAGTGTCGATCACCCCGGGGACACCCATGATTCAGATCGTCGGCCTGGCGCACAGCGCTGTCCGAGAGGGGAGGGAGCGCATTCGCGCCGCGGCCCGGCAGCTGAAACTCCGGCTACCCGGGATGCGGATCACCGTCAATCTAGCCCCGGCGGACATCCCGAAGTCCGGCGCGGCGCTAGACCTGCCGATCATCTTGGGAATATTGACCGCGGCCGGCGGGTTCTCGGCTCGTTGTATCGAGAGATGCCTGGCCGTGGGAGAACTGGGCCTGGACGGCGCCCTCAGGCCGGTGCGCGGCGCCCTCTCAATCGCCATGCACGCGGCTGCGTCGCCCGATGTGGATTGGTTACTGGTTCCCTTCGGCAACCTGCGAGAGGCCGGCGCGGCCGACGGCATCCGGGTGCGCGGCGCACGCAGCCTCACCGATGTGCTGGAAGTGTTTGAAGCTGCGGCGACAGGCCGGACATCCCCGGCACTGCTGCGCCCCAAAGAACTGCCCCGCTCCGGCGGCACTGGCGCGGCCGCCTCCGAAGGCGAACCGCCTGACCTGAGCTCGGTCAGGGGTCAGAGTTCGGCAAAGCGAGCACTGGAGATTGCCGCGGCGGGCGGGCACAACATTCTGTTTTCGGGGCCACCGGGGTCGGGCAAGACATCGCTCGCGCGATGCCTTCCGGGTCTCATGCCCCCGCTTTCCCGTCGGGAGGCTGTGGAGGTGACCGCCATCCACAGCGTGGTGGCTCCACCCGGGCGGGTCGGCGGACTGCTGCGGAATCGGCCGTTCAGGTCGCCGCACCACAGTGTGAGCGAGGCCGGGCTGGTTGGTGGAGGTCCGGGCCCCCGCCCGGGAGAGGCGTCCATGGCCCACCGCGGAGTCCTGTTTCTTGACGAGTTGCCCGAATTTTCCCGGCGGGCCCTCGAGGCGCTGCGGCAGCCGCTGGAAGACAAGGTGGTGAAGATTACAAGGGTAAACGGCACGGCCGTGTTCCCGGCCGCATTCATGCTCGCCGCGGCCATGAACCCCTGTCCCTGCGGGTTCGGGGGTTCGGACGGAGAGTGTTCGTGTACGCCCGAGGTGCTGGCCCGCAGCGAGAGGCGGCTGAGCGGCCCGCTTCTTGACCGGATCGACATGTTGGCCGATGTCCCGGCGGTCTCCTGGCGGGCGTTGTCGGCCACGGGCGGGGGAGAGACCTCGGCCCAGGTCCGGGCCCGGGTGATCGCGGCGCGGCGCGAGGCGGTGGGGCGGGGAGTGGTGTGCAATGCCGAACTGGACCCGGTTCAGGCGGAAAAAGCGTGCAGTCTGGACCACCAGAGCATGGCACTGATGGAGACCGCGGTTACGCGTCTGGGGCTGACGGCGCGGGGTTACCACCGCACCCTTCGTCTGGCCCGCACCATCGCGGATCTGTCAGGATCCGGTCGGGTCACGGTCGGGGCTGTGGCCGAGGCTATCCGTTACAGGCCACCGGGCTCAGCCGAACGCCCGCCTGCGCTGGCCCGCCAGGCTGCCGGCATGTAGCCCGGGGGCAGTTCGTGGGAAGGAGCGGCGGGTTCGGTGATTTCATCGGGGTTCCGGCCCCGGCCCATCGCCAGGAAGTTGGCCAACAGGCGCCTGCCTCCGAACGTCAGAACGGCCTCGGGGTGGAACTGAACACCCCACAGCGGCCTGGTCCGGTGCTCAACCGCCATGATCTCGCCCGAAGGAGCCCGGGCGGTAGGGACGACATCCACACCGGGGTCTGCCGGATCGATGACCAGCGAGTGGTACCGGGTCACACTGAGCGGCGAAGGCAGGCCGGCGAACAACCCGGTGCGACCGTGGGTGACCTCGGAAACCCGCCCGTGCATTGGGCGCTCCGCCCGAATCACCGTCCCTCCCAGTGCCGCGGCGATGCACTGGTGGCCGAGACACACGCCCAGCACGGGGATCCCGCCGGCCGCCGCTCCGACAACAGCGGTTGAGGCTCCGGCTTCCGCCGGGGTGCACGGGCCCGGGGAAATGACCACATGCGAGGGCGGGTTACGCAAGACACCGTCGGCGGTCACCTGATCGTTGCGGCGCACCACAACGTCTTCGCCGCTCTCTTCAAGCAACCGGGCCAGGTTCCAGGCAAACGAATCGTAGTTGTCGATTAGAAGAATCACGGGCGGGCGGTCTGGGAAGGTGTCCAAGCAAAGGGGCGAAGGTTGCCATGTTGCGGCATCCGGTGGCAATTTCGGCGCATGATATTCAAAATGGCGGGCAAGCTCCTCCGCGGCATCTTCACGCTTGTGTTCATCGCCGCCGTCGTCTTGGCGGGCTGGTATTACCGGGCCGAGCTCCGGGGTGCCATGGGGTGGATCAGCCAGAAGTTCGGGTGGGCAGGTGAAGAGGTCGTCATGGAAGGGGGCCTGAGCGAAACCCTTGCTGCCGAAACCGAACGGGTGTGGCGTAGCGCGGCTGCTGGGAGTGGTCCCGACACGGTCCGTTTGACCAGCGAGCAAGTGCAGTCCTGGGTGCGTTTTTCGTTGCCTGCATTCCTGCCACCCGGGGTTGAGAATGTGGCTGTGGCGCTCGGCGACTCAACGCTGACTTTCTCGGGTCGCATCGATTTCGCGGCACTGGAACAGGCATACCCCCAGGCCGCGGAAGGCAGAAGGATGTTTGGAGATTCAGTGAACGTTTCCGGGGAGCTGTCTCACACCGTGGATGCTCCGGGTGCCGGTCGCGCCAACGTGCTGCGGGTTTCCCCGATCCCCGGGCTCATGCTCCCGTTGGCGCTCCGCGAACTGGGTGCCGGAATCGGCCTGGAGGTAGCCGGGACCAGCGTCGCGACCCAAGTCCCCGAAACATTCCAGAACCTGACCATCCAAGACAGCGCGGTCGTCATTCGCCGGCGGCCATGACAACTCGCGCCCGACACCACCGTCTTACCAGGCCGCCCGTCTCCACGGGCCGGAACAGGGCTGGACCCAATTGAGCAACACCTACCAGAATTTCATAGCCGGCCAGTGGCGCGCCCCCGCCTCGGGCGAGCACTTCGAAAACCGTAACCCGGCCAACACCGACGAGCTGATCGGCCTCTTCCCGGAAACAGGTCCGCCGTCCGGGGCCGGCGGGGCCGACATCGAGGCAGCGGTGGCCTCGGCGGAGCGGGGTTTCGAGAAGTGGTCGCGCATGCCGGCCCCCGAACGCGGGTTCGTGTTGAAGAAGGCTGGCGACGTCATGACCGAACGCAAGGACGCCATTGCACGGGACATGACACGGGAGATGGGCAAGGTCCTGGAAGAGACACGCGGCGACGTGCAGGAAGCCATCGACACGGCCTATTACGCCGCCGTCGAAGGGCGCCGACTGTTCGGAAAAACCGTCCCGTCGGAACTGCGCGACAAGTGGGCGATGTCGTTCAGGCGTCCCATCGGCCCGTTCGCGATCATCACGCCGTTCAATTTCCCGCTGGCCGTGCCGAGCTGGAAGATCTTCCCGGCCCTGCTGTGCGGTAACAGCATCATCTGGAAGCCCTCTGAAGACGTGCCTCTTACGGCGAACACATTTACCGAGATTCTGCTCGAATCCGGGCTGCCGCCCGAGGCGATCCAGCTGGTGCACGGCGCGGGGGAGACAGTGGGGAAGGCCCTGGTGGATCACCCGGAGGTGCCGGGGATTTCTTTCACCGGATCAACCCGGACCGGGAGCGCGATCGGTGAGACAGCGGGACGCATGCACAAACGCCTCTCACTGGAGATGGGGGGCAAGAACGCGCAGATCGTCATGGCCGACGCGGACATGGACCTGGCCCTGGACGGCGTGATCTGGGGCGCGTTCGGGACTGCGGGTCAGCGGTGCACGGCTACAAGCCGCCTACTGCTCGAGGATCGGATTCACGACGAGTTTGTGGCGCGGCTTCAGGCCAGGGCCGAAGCGCTCCGTCTGGGTGACGGTCTCGACTCGGGCACCGAGGTCGGACCAATGATCCACCCCGCCGCAGTCGAAAAGTGCGAGCGTTACGTGGAAATCGCCCGCTCGCAGGGTGCTACCGTGGCGTGCGGCGGAGCACGGGCCACCGGCCCTGGACTGGAAAAGGGGCACTTTTTCCGGCCGACCGTGCTGACCGGCGTGGACCGGAACCACCGGACGGCCTGCGAAGAGATCTTTGGCCCGGTCCTCAGTGTGATCAAGTTCGAATCGCTCGACGAGGCGATCGATATCAACAACCAAGTCGAGTACGGCCTCTCGTCGGCCCTCTACACCAGCGATGTGCGTTCGGCCTTCCGCGCAATCAATGAACTCGACAACGGAATCACCTATGTCAACGCGCCCACAATAGGTGCCGAGGCTCACCTCCCGTTTGGCGGTGTCAAGGGCACGGGCAACGGGCACCGCGAGGGCGGCTGGGAGGTCTACGAGTTTTACACGGAGACCAAGGTCGCCTACGTCGACTACAGTGGAAAACTCCAGAGGGCACAGATCGACGTAGACTGGTAACCGGCCTGCCGCCCGGCCGGGCGGGGTCATGACAGCGGGTTCACGCGCAGCTCCACCGTATCAGGGGGACGTCAGGTCATTCCCGATGAAGACGGGGGCAGCGCTTGATCTTGAGTTTCGACTGTTATCTGAGGGACGTGGGGCGGGACGGGCCGTTATCCCGCGAGGAGGAAATCCGCCTGGCGAGGCGGTGCCGCGCCGGAGATCGCGCGGCGCGGAACCGGCTGGTCAGGAGCAATCTGAAGTTTGTGATCGCCATCGCGAAGGAATACGCGGGGCCCCATGTGAACCTGTGCGAACTTGTGAGCGGAGGGAATCTGGGCCTGCTGGCGGCGGTTGAGCGCTTCGACCCGGACCGTGGTGCACGGCTTGTCACCTACGCCAAGGCCTACATCCGCAAGGGCGTCCAGGAAGCGTTGATCTGGGGAACGGACCACCGGGCGGGAAGGGGGCTGTTCGTGTCGCTCCAGGACCCGCTCGCCAAACGCGACCGCACGATGTCGGACATAGTCGCCGACCGAGCCCAGCCACTGCCGGGTTCGGGCCTTCTCCAAGGTGAACTACTGGGCGCGCTGGAAGACTGCATGGCCGAATTGCCGGGGCGCGAAGCGGAAATAATCCGCCTGTATTTCGGGTTGAGCGGTTGCTCGCCGGTTACTCTCGGGGCCATCGGTGCCCGGATCGGAGTCTCGTCCGAGCGCGTGCGGCAACTGCGGGACCGCGGCATTGCACGGCTCCGGGCGGGAGCGCGGCGAAGAGGGCTCGAAGGCGCCGAGGCGTGCCGACCCGGCAGCCGCCCGGCCCCGGTCTCGACGCCCCCGCACCGTGTCGTGAGCAAATAGAATGTCCGGTTGGTTAGCACTAGCGGGGGGGGATGCGTCCGGTTGCGATCAGGCGCTCCTCGTATTCGAGGTCGAACGCCTCCACGTCTAGGTTGCGACCCTGGGACTCAAGGAATATCCGCATGGACATACTCGTGCCGAACTCGAACTCGGGCAGCGGTGGTCCGGCCGCGAGTTCG
>JAGWBR010000032.1:13500-17499 GCA_021295785.1 Gemmatimonadota bacterium | reverse complement strand
TGCTGATCCTCGCTGCCCTGCCGGCGCCGGTCGCAATGGCGCAAGAGGACGGCGGCGCATCGCAAATGACTGTCGCGAACCGGCCCAGGCCGGACTGGGATGCCGCCGGAATCGGCGTTGGCGGCTTCCTGGTGTTTCCGTCCGTGGAACTCGGGCTTGCCAACGACGACAACATCTACAGGCTGCGCGAGGCGCCGACGCGCGACATCGTGCGCGCCGCGCGTCCGCGAATCTTCGGCGTTTCGCGGTGGAGCCGCCACGAAATCGAGCTGGATGCAGGGCTTGAAGCGAGTTCGTTCGAGGAAGCGGACGATGAAGATGTCAGGAACTGGTTCCTGGGCGCCGGGGGAAGGTTCGATATTGGGCGCGATACCTGGGTGCGCGCCCAAGTGAACATGCGCGAACTGCACGAGGAACGCGGCGACCCGGAGTCCCCCGCCACTGCGCTGCGGCCCGTGTCGAGGCGGATGTCGCGGCGCATGAACCGCCTGACAGTGGGTCTGGAGGGCAGCTATACGGACGTGGCGTTCGATGATACGGTCGATAGCGTTACGGGCCGGCCGCTTATACAGAACGACCGTGACCGGGCGGAGCGCGAGGTTTCGGCGCGGCTGGGCTGGAAGGTGGCGTCCGCCAGCGAGATGTACCTGCGCGCGACACGGTACAGCCGCCGGTACGACCGCCCGCAGGGCGAGGATCGGTACCTGAGGGATTCCGACGGAACGGAAGCGGTGCTTGGCTCACGGCTGGAGCTCGGCGCGGTGCTGGCGGTCGAAGTGTTCGCCGGTTACCGCAGCCAGTCTTACGATCGGGACGAAAGGCTTCCTGACGTGGACGGGCTGGGATACGGTGGCGTGCTGACATGGAACGTTACGCCGCTGACCACCGTGCGGGGCACGGTGAGCCGCACGGTGAACGAATCCGCGCTGCGGCAGGCGTCCGGCTATCTTTCGTCAAGCTGGGAGATCGGACTGGACCATGAATTGCGCCGCAACGTGCTGATTGGCGCCGATGTGAGCGTGACCACCAACAGCTACGAGGGAATCGAGCGCGAAGACGACATCGTGACCAGCACGATTCGGGTAACGTGGAAGTTCAACAGGACCGTTAGCGCCGATTTCGGCTATCGGGGGCAGCGCAGGGACTCAACGGTTCGGCGGGACGACTACGCCAAGAACTACGTTTTCTTGGACGTGCGGCTCAGCCTATGAGCTTGCCGCGGACGTGCCCCTCCACCAGCACTCCCGCAAACCGGCGTTGTTTCAGCATCGCCGCAGTTATTTGCATCGCAATGGCATACTCGTTCGAGGCGATCGCTACGGATCAGACGCCCTCCGAGGCGCGCGCATCAGAATACGTGCTCGGCCACGGCGACCGAATCCGCGTCACGGTTTTCGGCCACGAGGATCTGAGCGGAGAGTTCCTGGTCAGTGAAAACGGCACCATCGCCATGCCCCTGGTTGGCGTGCTGGATTTTAGCGGAGCAACCGTCCGCGAAGCGCAGGAAATGGTCGTGGAGGCGCTCAAGCCCGACTACCTGCTGAATCCCAGGGTCAGCGTCGAGGTGCTGGAGTACCGGCCCTTCTACATCATCGGCGAGGTGAACAACCCCGGACCCTACCCCTACGTCAGCGGCATGACCGTGAGGGAAGCGGTGGCGCTGGGCGGCGGCTTTACCTACCGGGCCCGCACAAACCGCGTAATGATTATTCGCGCAACCGACGACACGCGCACGGAAAGCCCTATACCGGTTACCGATGAGGTGCTGCCGGGCGACGTCGTAAGGGTCACCGAGCGATTCTTGTAAGGCTTCTTCCGGTTCGAGTTCGCCCCAGCGCAAGCCGGCGGCGCTACGATCACGGTCCCAGCGCCCCACGCGCTGCGAGAAACGCCTCTGCCTCGGGCAGGTAGCCGCTCAACACCAGCGGACAATTGGCGCGTGTCCGTATATCGCTCACTCTTCGTTTAACCTGCGCCCCGCGCGGCCGACTTGCACACCACAGGTCGGTACCTTACCGTAATTGGCGCAGGTGGTGGGCGAGGACGAAATGAAGAAACAGGGACGGCGGGCGGGGCGGCTTGCCGCAGCGAAGCGCGGGGCTTCGTCGTCCGTCAACGGACTTCGCAGTTTTCTGCGCCTGCCGGCCGAAACGCAGGCGCTGGCGCTGGAAGCGGCGTTCACCCTGCTGCTGGCGCGACTGCTTGTCGCGCATGTGCCGATGCGGTTCTGGCGCCGTCGTCTTGATATGGCGCCGGAGTCTTCGCCCTGTCCCGAACGCGCCGAATCGCCCAGGCAACGGCGCTCCACTATGCTCCCCGGCGCGGATGAGCGGCCGGCTGAGCGCGACGACGAAGAGCGGCGCGCGGCAGCGAGACTTCGTATCCCCCGAAAGATGGCGCGCGTCGTCCGCAAGGTGGCCCGCCGCCTGCCGTTCCAGGCGCTTTGTCTGCCGCAGGCCATGGCGGCGCAATGGATGCTGCGCCGGCGGAGTATTTCGAGCCGTCTTGTCTTCGGCGCGCGGCGAGGCCGAACGCCGGAGCGGACTCTCGAGTACCACGCCTGGCTGATGGTCGCCGGGCAGTGCGTCATCGGGGGCGGGGAACTTGACACCTACGTCCCACTGTCGCCACTGTATCCCAACGGTGACGAACCGGGACGTTCGTCGACCAGATCGCCATGATGCCGAAAGGCCTGATGGGAACATCGGCGGCGGCGCAGCGGCGGAACGCACGCAGCGCTCGAACGCCGCCGTTCGCGGGCCTTCTTGCCGGGCTGCGCCTTGGCATGGGCGTCGGCACACGGGAGGCGGATACCGCGGCGCTCGACGGCGTCGCCGACTGGAACGCCGTAGCCGCTCTCGCCAGGCGCCACCGGGTCGGTTCTCTGTTGCTCCGCGGCGTGAGCGCCGTCGCGGACCCGAGTCCCGACGCGAAAGCTGCACTGGAGCCCTTCCGACAGCACAGGATGAGACGAGGGTTGCGGCAGCTCGCGGACCTGCGTGAGGCTACGGATCGTCTGGCCGCAAGCGGTATTCCGTCGCTGGTGCTCAAGGGCCTGCCGCTGAGCATGCGGTTGTTCGGCACGCCGCTTGCAAGGGACTGTATCGACATTGACCTGCTGGTCCCGCGGGAGCAGGCCGCGGAGGCTGCCCAAGCTCTGGCGTCGGGTGGCTGGCGCCTTGTCAAGCCGTCATTCCACCCGACTCCGGCCCGCATCCGCCACTACGACCGGTTTGTCAAGGACCGCCTCTTTATCGGCCCCCACGGCAAGCTGGAACTGCACCATCGCCTGGTCAACAACCCGTTCCTGTTGCGCGCGTCCTTTGAAACGCTGAGCGCCAGCACGGTCAGCGTCGAGATCGGCGGCCACGCCTTCGCCTCCCTGGGCGACGGCGACCTGATGGTCTACCTGGCCATCCACGGCCAGCTTCATCGCTGGAGCCGGCTGAAGTGGCTTTGCGACCTGGCTGCGCTGCTCGCTTCCATGGACGAGGACCGCATCTTTGCGGCCGTCGAGCGGTGCAGGCGCGAGGGACTGCGGCTGGAGCCCGCGTTCGGAGCGGCTCTTCTCCTGTGTTCGGAAATGTTCCATGTGGACCCGCCTGCGGCTTTTCCGCCGCCGGGCGCCTGGGCCGGCCGCGCAATGCGCTCGACTCGCCGTCTCTGGAACCGGCCGCACGGCGGCAAAGGGCTTGAGGGCCTCGATCGACGGATGGACGAATTGTGGCTCGGTCAGGCGATGAACCCGTCCTGGCGCAGCGCGGCGCACGAGTTGGCCCGGCTTTGCGTAGCGCCGTACGATTTGGGGAGGGTGGATTTGCCTGATCGGCTGTTCTTCCTCTACCTGCCGCTGCGCCCGATCCTGTGGCTGGCCAGCAGGCTGGAGCGCAACAGGAAACGCTCCGGCCAAGCTACAACGCGCCGGGGCGGTACGGGACGTCTGCAGGTTGCGGGGGATGCGAAAGAGAAGCCGAAATGCCCAGTACGCCCATGAGCCTT
>JAGWBR010000032.1:0-13292 GCA_021295785.1 Gemmatimonadota bacterium | reverse complement strand
ACGTCCCCACCTATTTTCCTTACTCCTGATCGCCCTTGGCATCTAGCGGACCCTCGAGCGCGGCTTCGAGTTCACTCCAGCGTCCGGTGGCGGCAACGCGGCCGGATCGTAGCAGGACGATGTTGTCCGCGTGCTTGGCGGGCTCCGGCCGGTGGGTCATGGTCACGACCGTGACGCGTGGGCACAGGGAGGCCAGCGTCGCCACGATCCGGCGCTCCGAAGCGGCGTCCAGATTTGCGGTGGGTTCGTCGAGCAGTAGCAGCGCCGGGTTCCGGAGCAGCGCCTGAGCGATCGCGATGCGCTGGCGCTCGCCGCTCGAAAGGCGGGCGCCGCGATCACCGACCACCGTGTCGAGTCCCCGGGGCAGGGCATCGACGAAGCGGCGGGCGTCGGCGAGGGAGAGCGCCCGTTCAAGTTCGGCGCCGGAAGCCTTCGGGTTGGCTCTGAGCATGTTGGCGCGGATGGATTCGTGAAACAGGTAGGGCTCCTGGGGGACGTAGGCGGCCGAATCGCGCCAGCGCCGTGCGTTGGCAGGCGTCAACGGCGCGCCGTCGATCGCGATCTCGCCGCGGCAGGGCTCCAGAAGGCCGAAAAGAAGGTCTGCGAACGTGCTCTTGCCGACGCCCGACGGACCCATGACGGCGACGAATCGGCCGGTCGGAACGCACAGGTTCACGTCCGTCAGGACCGGGGTTTCGGGCGAGGATGGGTAAGCGAACGAAAGGCCGGACACGTTCAGGGCGTCGCGCAGGCGCAGCGGGAAGCGGCTTTCCTTCGGGATCGGCTCGGCGCCCCGGCGCAACCGGCGGATCATGCCGGTGGCGTGCGCGTAAGCCGGCAATTGCTGGGCCAGCTGCTGGGCGAACTGCTGCAGGCGCGAGAGGGACGGTATCAGGCGGGCGAAGACCAGCACCAGAACGAGCAGTTCGGGCAGAGCCAGGCCGGAAAAGATGATCGCCGCGTAGGCCAGGGCGGCCAGCGTACATGCCGCGCCCAGGTCCATGACGGCGCGCGCGGCGGCGAGCGTGGCCCGGGACGCCAGCTCGCTTTGCCGGGTCGCGCGCGCCGCGGCCGTGAAGTCCCCGAGGTGGCGCCCTTCGGCGTTGTGGCTCTTGACGAGCCTGAGACCGGCCAGGAAGTCCGACACCAGGGCGTGCAGCGCCTCGTTGCGCCGCGTCAACTGCGTGCCGCGGCGCGAGGAGCGCGAAGCCAGCGGGACCGTCAGGAACGCCAGTGCGGCGCCGGCGAGCAACGCGCCGAGCGAGACCAGCGGGTCGATCGCGACGGCGACGGCAAACTGGGCCAGTGCAAGCACTGAGCCTGCGGCGAGCTGACAGAGCAGGTTGACGCTGCTNNNGTCAGCGCATGGTGGATGTCGGAGCGGCGCCAGCGGATCAGGTGGGACCACTTCGCCGAAGCCGTCGCGGCGTATAGATCGCCGCGAAGCCGGTCCTCGAATCCGTGCGCGAGGCGGGCCAGGACCTGCTGCCGCTGCCATGCGGCGGCGACGCGCACGGCAGCCAGCGCCAGAAAGATGGCGAGAACCGACGGCAGCGTGAGTTCCAGGCCGATGCGTTCGGCGGCGGCGGCGACGGCGTCCACTACGGGGGGACGGGTGCCGGAGGCTTCGGCAAGACCCGTGACGTACAGCAGGGGAACGATCAACGCAAGGCCGAACGCCTCTGTCACGGCCGCGGTCAGGAGCAGCGCGAGCGCAAGCGCGGAAAGGCCGGGCGCTCGGGCGAGCAGTTCGGCGACGAGGGCGCCGGCGCCGCGAAACGCGCCTTCGGCCGAGCGGGGCATTGTGGGGTTCTGGGGCGTGGGTTGCGCCGTCATGGCGCCAGCCGGGTCCGGGTTTCAGTGGTGCGTGACACCGGCGCGGAGGCAGGCAAAACCTGAATCGGTGTCAATTGCCTCGCGGAAATCAGGCAGGGAACCTGCGGCTACCGTAACAATGCGCTGGCGCGATGGCAATGCCGAGGCGAACAGGGAGAATTGAATCACGCCCTATAGCAATGCCCTGGACGATGGCGCGCGTTCAAGAGAGCCTGTTCTGCCGTGTTATGTGCTTATGTCGTCTGTGCAGGGTCAAGAGGTTGGTCGATAAAATTCGTTCTCCACAGCTGGCGTCAGCTCGTCTGGTCCGCTCTTGGTTGATCGGACTCCTGTCATTACGCGCACCGCGGGGCGAGACCACGGTAGCCTGTCGCCTCGGTGCTCTTTACGGCCGGGTGAGTCTTGCCCCCCCAATCTGGGGTACTTCGCAGTACCGGAAGGCACCGCCTTCCCTGCGTTGTGTGGAGTGTCGTTCATTCCAATCGCCTCTGACTTGCTGCAACTGCCGTCGGTGCAAGGTAAGTATACAAGAGGCTTGAGGCAAGGGCGCGATTAAAAATCCAGGAAACGCAAGGCGTTCAGGACCGGCCCGTACCTTCCGCCGTCGCGCCAGCGCTTCGGTTCCATCTGCTCCAACAGGCGCGGCAGGTCCAGGTAGCGGCCCCGTGGCGGCGGTCGTTCCGCGATCATCCCGCGCACCACCGGCAGCGCCTCCGCGAGGGCGTCGAGTGCCGGCTCGTAGCGCGCGGGATCTCGCTTTTCCCGGTTCCACCGAACCTCGGGCGGAAGGACCGAGCCGAGCGCGTGACGTATCAGCCAACGGCTCCAGCGACCGCGCCGGTACTGATCCGGCGGCAGGCCGAGGGCGAATTCCAGCACCCGCCGGTCCAGCAGGGGATAGGCGTACTCAAGCCCGAGGCTTGCGCCGCTGGCGGCCCACCCCTCCATGCGCCGGCTCAGGTGGCCGAGCTGGAGCACATGCAGTTGCTCGCCCCGCCCTCCCGGAGAGGGCCGGGATTTTGCGGGCAGCAGCGTGGCCCGACGCGCAAATTCCGGGTGAATGAACGTGATGTTCTTCCGCAAGGCCGACTCTCCAAGGCGCAACCGCCTTGCCGCGCGCGCCGCGCCGGGAGCGAGCAGCGGCAGCGCCGCGTGCTCCAGAAGCATGGCGAGAGGGCGGGAGCTGCACTCCCGCAGTTCCCGCCACAGCTTGCCCAGCCGGCCGGTTCGCAGCAGCAGCGGGTAGTAGCCCCGGCCGTTGAAGGAGATGCCTTCGTCGCCTCCCCACCCGGACAGGAGCAGGCCGACGCCCCGCGCGGCCGCGGCCCGCTGCACGATCTGTTCGTGGATCAGCGAGCCCTCGTCCGCGCGGCGGGTGCCGTCGCGGCGCAGGAAATCGACCACGTCGCGGGCCTGCGGAGATTGGTAGACGATGTTGATGCCCTCCTGACGGCACACCGCCTCGATGGGTCCGTACTCGGCGTCCGCCGCGGCGTCCCGCGGCCCGCGGCCGGGCGGCGGATGCCAACCGAAGGCGACCGGGGGCGCGCTCCCCTGGCGCGCGAGTTCGCGAGCCGCGAGGACGGCGATGCTGGACGAGTCCAGGCCTCCGCTCAGGTGCACGCCAACGGGCCTGCGTCCCCGCAAGCGGTCCCGCACCGCTTCGCTCAGAATCGCCAGGCACTCCTCCGCTATGGCGTCGTCGGAGGCGTTCCGGACTTCAGGCAACTCCTCGGGACGCCACCAGCGCTTGAAGCGCCGCGCGCCGCGCTCGACGACGAGAGCATGACCGGGGAGCAGCCGGCGGATGGACCGGTAGCAGGTGCGGTCCCCAAGGGGACGGGCGCCGTATGTCAGGCGGGTCGCGACCACGGTCTCGTCGAATTCCTCGCAGACCCCGGGCGCGGCCAATACCGTGTCGATGTCGCTCGCGAAAACGAAGCGCTCCCCCGCGAACGCATAGCAAAAGGCGCGCGCGCCCACATGGTCGCGTGCGCAGAACAGCCTCTGGCGCTTTTCGTCCCACAGCGCGAACGCGAAGTCGCCAAGCAGATGCCGAGGACACTCCAGGCCCCAGTGCTGGTAGGCCTTTAGGACGAGCACGCTGTCGGCGATCGTCTGCCGCTGCGCGCCGGGCACGCCGAGTGCCTCGCACAGCGTGTTCCGCCCGTCGAGGCGCACGCTTGCGGTGATCGCCAGTCCGCTCTCGGCGTCGAAGTGGGGCACGCCCTGCGCCTCGCCGGCCCCGACATCGGGCCGGCCCCGCCAGCCGAGGACCGCCGAGGTCCCCGCCCACGCGGCGCGCGCGTCGGTCTCCCGGCCCGGCAGTGCGTCCAGCATGCCGTCCAGTTGGGCGGCGGCGGCGACGGAAGGATCCTGGATGCCGCAGATCATGCTCATGGTGTGTTTGTGTCCTGCGGATGCCGAAATCGGACGCCAGCCGTGCCTGCGGGCGGCATCGGGCGGTCTGTCAAGTGCGGGCGGCTGTGCGTTGACGATCTTCCGGCATCGTCACCTGCGCCCCTTCGAAGACCTCGAAAACAAGGTGGATGCGATCCGTTCGTCCCCGGTTCACGGCTCCGTGCCGCGCGAGGTTATTGATCTCCCATGCCTGTCCCACCTCCAGGTGGAGGTCTTCGCCGTCCACGTGCACCAGGGCTCCGGGATTCGTCTCCAGCGGCACATGGATTTTGTGCACGAACGGGTGCGAGCAGCCGGTCTCGCCATCGTCGTGCCGTTCAATCACGTGACCCGCCTTGAGCCGGGCAAGCATCACCTTGGGGAAGGCTGGCTCCTGAAACCGGTACGGCGCCGCGGCCGGCTCCATTACCGCGAGCAGCATCGGACTCCAGACTGCCCAGCTCGGCTGCGAGTAGAACCGCCGCGGGTCGCGGTTGCCCTCGATGAACCGAAAAACGATGTGCTGAGTATGGTCAAAGCAGCGATAGGCGTTCTCCTTTATCGCGTCTTCCTGCCTCCAGACCCGCTCCGAGAGGCGCCCGACCTGGCGCCGCAACGCCTGCACGTCAACCGAACCGAGGGCACGAAACCGGGTCGGCTTCCGGACGCGGGCGATCCCGCTGGGTTCGGCCGCCGGCGCGGCAGCGGAACGTCCTTCGTGCGTCTCCACGCGCCGGAGTGTAGCATTGCGGTCCGCGCCGGAAAAGCCGCGAGAGTGGTAGTATTGGCACGGTGCGTTTTCCTGCTGGAACAAGGTGAATGAAATGTCTGACAATCGACGGAGCATAAAGGCTGTGCCGTTTCGGATGCAGCGCATTCCTCTGAAAATGCGGGGGAGGGGAGTATGCTGACAACTCGCCACGACGCTCGATCCAGCGCAAATCACACTGGACCCGTCCCACCGTTCGGATCATGGGAATGCAGCACACCGAAAGTGGCGATTCAAATGTGAACCCAAGCGGTGAGCACCACGTCCCGACCTATTTTCCTTTCTCCTGATAGCCCTTGGCATCTGCCTGACTCTTGACCGGGCGGGACAATGTGCGGGCGCTGGAAAGCGCCATGGATTATGGCGCCCGCCACTACGCGGCCTACGGGCTCGTCATACGCTCCGAGATTCCTCTTCCTCTTCCTCTCGCCTCCCCGACGGCAGATACGGAGGTGGACATCCGCATTGGCGCGGTGCCGGATACGCTGCCCAAACCCCGGGTGCGGCGCGGTGCCTGGGAGGCTGCGCCCGGGGTCTTCCTGATGGTGGTGGACGCGGTGGCCCGCTACCTGGTCCGCGATGGGCGGGAGATCACGGTCCAACCCGCCCGGGACGGGGACGCATCGGTAAGCGCCTTCCTGCTCGGATCGGTGCTGGCCGCGTGCCTGAAGCAGCGCGGCATCCTCACCCTGCACGCGAGCGCGATCGCCACCGACTCCGGCGCGGTACTGTTTGCGGGCCACTCCGGGAGCGGCAAATCCACGCTGCTCGCGGCGCTGCTCGACCGCGGGCACGAGATGCTCTGCGACGACGTGGTGGGCATCGTGCCGAACGGAGGCGGTCATCCCGTGGCCCTACCCGCCTACCCACGGCTTCGGCTGTGGGCCGATGCGGTGGAGTCGCTGGGATGGAATAGCCGGGTGCAGGGGCGGGTGCGGGAAGGAATGGAGAAGTACCTGGCGCCCGCCCCGCGTTTCCGGGAGGCGCCGATCACGGTGCGCGGAGTCTTCACGCTCATGCACCACAACAAGGACGGCTTCAGGATTGATGCGCCTCCGCGCGGCGCAGCGTTCGAGCAACTGCTCGGGCGAATCTACCGCAAGCGGTACGCGCACGGGCTCGGACAGGGGCGCGCCCAGTTTCGGGCGCTCGTGGCGCTGGCGGGTCGGGCGCCGGTCGCCCGGTTGGTGCAACCCGTGTGGCGCAGCCCTATCTATGCGCTGGCGGACGAGGTCGAAGCTTGTCTGCGCGACGGGTGGCCAAGGCTCATCGATGGTGCGAACGCATCGCCGTGGCGGACGGGCAAGAGCCGCCCGCGGCTGAAGGTTGCGGAGCATGTTGCCTTGCGCGAGGGGAATGCAGGGCCCATCGTCTGGCTTGCTTCGTATCCCCGGTCCGGCAACACCTGGCTGCGGGCGCTGCTGACGAACTACCTGGAGGACGGCGACGGACCGGCTTCCATCGACGCGCTCGTCGGCAGGCTTGACTTTCAACAGCGCGAGGTTTTCGACGATCAGCTGGGGCTGCCCTCATCCGACCTGACCGCGGACGAGATCCTGCGAGCGCGGCCGCGGCTTCACGAACTGCTGGCCGCCGAGTTGCGGCGCCCAACCTTCGTCAAGGTCCACGACGCCTGCCTGCGCACCGCGGGCGGGAGCCTTCTCTTCCCTTCGTCCGTGACCTGCGGGGCGGTTTACCTCGTTCGCAACCCGCTCGACGTGGCGGTTTCCAACGCGCACTTCTGGAACTGGTCCATCGCCCGTAGCGTGGCGGAACTATGTCGTCCCGACGCCGCTCTGTCGCAGCCGGTCGGGGGCATCCACCATGTGCTCCCACAGCCCCTGCTCACCTGGAGCGGCCACGTAGCGAGCTGGCTGGACCAGGGGGAGCTGCCGGTTCACGTTGCCCGTTACGAGAATCTGCTGGCGAACCCGGCGGCCGCCTTTGAGGAGGTGCTGCGTTTTGCGGGCCTTGAGCCGGAGGCAGGGCGCCTTTCGCGGGCGGTGGAGCGCGCCCACTTCGAGCGCCTGCGCGCCCAGGAGAAGCGTTCCGGGTTCTTCGAGAAGCCGCCGACGGCGCGCCTGTTCTTCCGGTCGGGCGGGGCGGGGGCATGGCGCGACGAGCTTTCGCGGGATCAGGTACGGGCGGTCATCGATGCGAACGGTCCGATCATGGAACGCTTCGGCTACCTCGGCGAGGCGAAAGCGTTTCTTGCGGACGGATCGCCGGGCGCAACGCAGGGGGGAATTCGCGATGAGCGCACGATGGAGTGATGTCTGCCTCGTTTTCGCGGCAACGGAGAATTTCCTGCCGGGAGCCGTTGTCAGCATCGGCTCATTCCTGAAACAGCATCCGCGATTCGGCGGGGACATTGTGCTCTGCCATGATGGATTGCCCGGGCAACTGCGCGAATCGCTCGAATCGGCGTTTCCGCCGCTGCGTTTCGAGCGGGTGGGCGCCGCCCTCGAGCAGCGGCTCATCCGCCTCGGCGAGGCCCGTCCGGCCATGCGCTCGAAGCTGCCGGATTTCTATTCCCTTGAGGCTTTCCGGATGGAGGGCTTCCGGAAAGTTTTCTACTGTGACTGCGACCTCCTGTTTCGCGGGCCGGTCGACGAGCTTTTCGACTCCGCTGAGTCGTTGCTGTGCTGCGGAGACACCGAGTTCATGAGGGGTTGGTGCCACGATGCGGACACGTATCGGCCAATCGAGAGTCCGTCGCGCGCCGGTCCCGGAGGCGCGCTCGAACGGACTTTCAGCTGCGGTGTGTTGCTCATCGACGGGCGCTTGACGGGCGAACGCGCGTACTCGGAACTGGCGGAGCTGGTGACGACGGAGTCTTGGCATGGCGCCGATACGGTGCACTCCGATCAGTTTCTCCTGAACCGGCGCTTCGCCGGCCAGCAGACGCTGGTCAGCTCAACCTACAACTATCGAACGCACCTCGTCGACGCCATCCGGGCGCGCGAGGGTATTCGTGCGGAAGAGGCGAAGGTTCTGCACTTCACCGGTGCGGTCAAGCCCTGGATGCCGGGCCGGATGATGTGGCAATTGATGGGAGACGGGCGTTTCTCTCCGAGTCGGTTTTTCGGGCTGTGGTACGAGGCGTGGCTGGAGTGTCTGGCCAGCGGCCACCTGCGGGCCGTGGCGCGGGTGGCCGGAAGGGGCGCGGGAGGGGCGGCGCCGCAACCGGGGGAAGCCGAATGAGCCGGGTATACGGAGCCCAGCATGATGTCGAGGGCGCCGTGGGGACGCACCTGTTCGGCATCGCGGCGAACAACAGCGGTTCGAGCTTCCTCAAGGAAGCGCTGGCGACGTGCCGGGGGACCTGGAACCTTGTGCACGAAGGTCAGAGGATGCTCGGCTTTGTCGGGCCGGTCAATCGGGGGAGAGTCCCGCTCATCTGGAGCGCGCAGCCGGACTGGCTTGCCCGGCTGACCGACCCCGGCGCCTACGATTGGCCGCGCACGCGCAAGGCGTGGTATTTCCAGGCATTCGCGCGCAACTCCCGGGCGTCGGTCTTTTATACGAAGGCCCCGCCCTTTCTGCTCTACGTCGGCGAGCTGGTCCGGCACTTTCCCAACGCGAAGTTCCTGTTCATGGTGCGCAACCCGTACGCGGTGTGCGAGGGCATCTGCCGCAATCTGCGGGGCTCTTCCCTGGGGAACCGCGAGGACCTGCCCACGTTGGCGGCGACGCACGTATCGAACTGTTTCTCCTATCAGCGCCGCAACCTGGAGCGCCACGGCGAACGCGGGGTGTTCTTCACCTACGAGGAGATGTGCGATGAACCGGCAAGGGTAGAAGAGAAAATCCGCGCGTTGGCGCCGGAACTCGACGACCTTGTACTGCGCCAGCGCCTATGGGTGAAGGAGGGTCGGTACAACGAAATGCTCACCAACATGAACGATCGCCAGATCGGGCGCCTCGGCGCTGCCGAGATTGACACCTTCAACCGCGTGTTCCGGCGCCACCGGGACAACTTCGAGTATTTCGGATACGAATTCCTGGTGCCCGGCGCATAGATTCACATCCTTGCGTGAGGCGGTGGGTCCCGGCCTCATTCATCTTTACCTCCTACGTGTCGTGTTCACGCCCGGATTTGCACGACGCCGAGGTCGGCGAGCTCGCCCAGAAACGCCTGTACGTCGCGGCGGCAGGTTTCCGCGGAGACGTCGTAGCGCTCCAGCAAGGCGTCGCACAGGCTGGCCACAAGGGATTCGCGCTCCAGCAACGCCCAGACGGAGGCGGCCGTTGGGTCGAGTTCGTAGTAGCGTCCTTTGTCGACGTCCATCATGACTACCGTATCGTCGAGTGCGGTGAAGATGATGTCGTCGTTGCGCGCGACGCGCATTTCCGGTTCAACCTGCATGCCGATGCTACCTCGTCGTGGGCGGTTGTGCCTTCGGGCGTCATTTTAAGCCAGCGGGATATGCGAAAGCGCAGCGGACCGATTCTTGCGGGCCGGCGCGCAAATACTGCTGGCTTGAGCAGCCGTTGAATGTCTCGTTAACGCACGCGCGTTAGAGCCGGCGCCGCGGAGGAGCATCAGGAGGTGGTCACGTAGTGCCCTGATTGATCCTCGAGATCGGGGCCCGTGTACGGCTGCGTACCGGACGCCGTGTGCGTGACTACCGGCAGGACCCGGATTGTCGGACGTGCCCAGCTTGGTTTGAAATTCGGGGGCGGGGGTGAGTTGTGCGGCGCCACGGCGTCTCCCGCCGGGCGCGCGGGAGAGTGCTTCGGTTCGCTCGTGCGGTGTTTCATTGAATTTCCTTCGAGTCTGTGGGTTGCAGCCCTTCAGGGTTTGCGAAACAACCATAGCGCAGGCCCACCGATCTGGGCAAGGCGAAACTGCTTGATCTGCCTGGACGTTCAAGGTATAAGAATCCATCCTTTGGCGAGTGCGGCATTATGGAAATTCGAATTAACGGTCGAATAGCGGGGAACCGGACAGGCGGTCGCGGACGCTTTGCGGCATCCGCTGGTGAAGCATGCCTTTGCGAAGAAACTTGCCGCCTCTATCGCCAGCAGATCCATCCCTGCGGATGCAAGGACCAACTTGCGCATCTCACTTTTGCGCGACCTGCCCGGCTACCGCATCCGACCGCATCAGGACATCCCCCAAAGCTCATCACGGTGCAGTTCTATCTGCCAGCGGACCTGAGCCAAATCCATTTGGGTACCTCCTTGTACCGCCGCAACGGTGTCGGAGAACTGGAGAGGCTCGTGAGGCTGCCATTCTTGCCAAGTACCGGGTATGCGTTCGGGGTCACGCCGAGCAGCTGGCACGGGGTGGACCGGATTCCGGGGGGGGAGTCGCCGAGAAACTCGCTGATGCTGACCTGGTATCTCGACGGGGGATGGCAGAAACTGCGCGCATCGGCGGCGCAGGCGGCGAGGTCGCTTCGATCGCGATATCGAACGCAGTTCGGGGAAAACCCGCGCGGCGAAGACTGCAATCCCTGAGCGGCGGACCGTGAACGCCCCGATGTCGACGCGAAAGACATACTCCGTTCCGCACGATACTTGCGTCTACGCCATCGGCGATATTCACGGCGAACTCGGGCCGCTGGCCAGACTGGTGGCAATGGTTCGCCGAGATACCTCGCGCGCTGAGCGGCGCGTGCTGGTCTTCCTGGGCGACTATGTCGACCGCGGCCTGCAGTCGCGCGAGGTGATCGAGTTCCTGCTGGGCGATCCCGCGCCGGGATTCGAGACGGTGTTCCTCAAGGGCAATCATGAGGCTTGGGTGCTCGCGTTTCTCGATGACGCCGGGGTCGCCCGGCAGTGGCTGGCCGCGGGGGGCCAGGGTACCTTGCTCAGCTACGGGGTATCGCTGCCGCCCGGGCCGCGCAACGCCGATTGCCTGGAGGCGGTGAGGGTGTCGTTCGCCGAGGCGCTGCCCGACGCCCACAGGGACTTCCTGAACGGGCTTGCGACGCTGCACGTCGAAGGGGGCTACGCGTTCGTGCATGCAGGCGTGCGGCCCGGAACGCCGCTGGCGGCGCAACGGGAAGAGGATCTGCTATGGGGCGTGGACGGGTTCATGGAGGACCCCGGCAATCACGGCAAGATCATCGTCCATGGCCATGCGTTTGCTCCCGAGCCCGTCGTCGCTCGCAACCGGATCGGCATCGACACCGGCGCCTACGTCACCGGCCGCCTGACCTGCCTCGTTCTGGAGGGCACGGCGAGGCGATTCCTGTCCACATGAGGGAAGCGCCCGCCGGCGAGCGTCGCGCGCCGGTGTTTCATGCGCTTGTTGCGCTGACGCTGGCCGCTCCGTTGCCCTTGGGGGCTTACGCCGACTGGGCATGGGCGAGCATGGCTGCCATCTGCGGCGCGCTGGTCATTTGCCGAGCCGTGTCGACGCTCACCGTGCGCGCGGCAGCGGTACCGCCGGCGCCCTTCGTGTGGTGGTCGGCGTCGGCGCTGGCGCTGGCCATGCTGTGGGCGGCGCTTCAGACCGCGGGGTTCATGCCGGAGGGCTGGCATCACCCCGTGTGGCGGGATGCCATACCGCGGAGCGATATCGCTGGATCCTTCGGCAAGCCGGGAGAGCATCCTGCGCGTCTTGTCGTACGCGGGGATATTCTGGCTGGCGTTGCAGTACGGCAGCGATTCGCGGCGCGCCCGGTACGCCTTGCGCGCCCTGGCCGCAGGGTCGGCCTGCTATGCGCTCTACGGCCTGGGCGTAGCGTTTTTGGGCCTCGAACGCACCCTGTGGTTCGAAAAGACGGTGTATCACGATGCAGTGACCGCCACTTTCGTGAACCCGAACTCTTTCGCGACTTACGCCGGGATAGGCCTGTTGTGCGCCACGGCCGTGCTCCGGTACCGATTCGAGCGCGGGGCTCCGGGCGCGGTCGGTCTCAGGCTGCGGCTGAATTATCTTTTCGCGGAATTCATGCCCCGCAACGCCTTGTTTCTCGCAATGTGGCTGGTGCTGGCCGGCGCGTTGCTGCTGAGCCTCTCGCGCGCGGGCGCGGCGGCAACGGCCCTGTCGCTGCTGGTCTTCTTCTGGGTGCTGGCCTTAGGGCGGGGCGTTCGATTGCGTAAAATAGTATTGAGTTCGATCGGGCCGGCGTTGGCCGGCGCAGCCTTGTTTCTGCTGATCGGGGAGGGCCTGGAGCGGCGGGTATTGGATACCGGCGCCGACTGGCAAAGGCGCTCTGAGATATACGCCCAGACACTGAGCGCCATCGAGGAGTCCCCCCTGCTCGGCACCGGACTTGGCACGTTCGGGCCGGTATATCGAAGTCACCGCAGCGAGGAGATCAGACCCGGCGTGAACATGGCGCACAACGACTACCTGGAGCTGGCGCTGGAACTCGGCATTCCCGCAGCCGTTCTGTTCGTGTTCTCGATCATGGTGCTGGCCCTGGGCTGCGCGCTGGGCGTCCGGGGGAGGGGGCGCCGCGACGCAGTGCTTCCTGCCGTGGGCATCGCAGCCTGCACCCTGGTGGGCGCACACGCGCTCGTTGACTTCAGCCTGCAGATACCGGCCGTGGCCGCCACTTTTGCGCTCGTGCTGGGGGTGTCGGTCGCACAGGCCCGGCCTGTTGGCGGCGCGCGGGCGGCAGGCCCGCATCCATTACGCCGCGCATGAAATCCGGGAGTTCGCATGGGTTCGGGCAGGAGCCCGCAAGCATTCGCGCACGCTACAAACGTCCCTTCGACATGGCCGTGATCGCCCTCTCGGGCGTTCTGCTCGCGCCCCTGTGGCTGTTTCTCTGCGTCGCGATCCCGGTGGCGATCCGGCTGGAGGATGGCGGTCGGGTGTTTCACGCTCAGACCCGGCTGGGTCGGGCTGGAAGCCATTTCGAGATGTTCAAATTCCGTACCATGGTGGAAGAAGCGGAGAAATCGACCGGCCCGGTCTGGGCAGCGGAGAACGATTCGCGGGTCACCCGGGTGGGCAGGATTCTGCGCCCGCTTCATCTCGACGAGATTCCCCAGATACTGAACGTGCTGAAGGGTGACATGAGCCTGGTGGGCCCGCGCCCGGAACGGCCGGAGCTGGCAAGCCTGATCGAACGGCAGCAGCCCGGATTCGGCCGGCGCCTGCGCGTCCGTCCGGGAATCGCGGGGCTGGCTCAGGCCCGCCGATCCCACTATGCATCAGCGCGGCAGAAGCATGCCTATGACAATCTCTACATCGAGAAGATGAGCCCGCTGCTGGACCTGAAGCTCCTTGCGGCGTGCTTTTTGATTTCGATAGGGATTCTCCCGAACCCGAACAGCGGGGGGGAGGGTGAGCCTTGAAGGTCCTCGTCACCGGCGGAGC
>JAGWBR010000031.1 GCA_021295785.1 Gemmatimonadota bacterium | reverse complement strand
GTGACGACGACCTTGACGATGTTCTCGTCGTGCACGTCCGCCATGTCGCGAAGCGGTTCGCTCAACGTCGCCGCCCCAACGTCGTCTGACCTCTGCAGCAGTCCGGCCACCTGGTCGATGACGGCAGGGGGTATCAGCGGCTCGTCCCCCTGCACGTTCACGACGACGTGATCGTCGGACCAGCCGCGCGCTTCGGCAACTTCCATGACCCGGTCGGACCCCGACGCATGGTCCTTGCGCGTCAACATCGCCCGCACGTCCATCGATGCCACGGCGTCGACCACGCGCTCATCGTCCGTCGCGACGATCACTTCCCGGGCACCCGACTTCGCGACCCCCGCGGCCACGTGCGCGATCATTGACCTGCCGGCGATTTGCGCAAGCGGCTTGCCTGGCAGCCGCGTGGAAGCGAAACGCGCTGGAATGACGACGGAAAAGGCGCTCAAACGTCGATGCCGTTCTGGCGGAACTTCGCCTCGAGCGCTTCCACGAGCCCCTCCGAGGGCTGCATGACGATCTTCACGAACCAGCAGTTCTCGGGCGTAAAGGCCAGGCTCCGCATCCTCTGCGCATCCTTCTCCGTGGTTACGATCCAGGTTCCGGCGGGAACCTCGAGGTCGGCGGCAGTGAACAGGTGGTGGTCGGCAAACGCCCGCATGGCTGGAGCGAGACCGACCTCGGCGAGCGTGCGCGAAAAGCGACGCGGGTTGCCGATCCCACAGATTCCTATCACGGGACCGTCGAGATGTTCTTTGAATTGCGCCGCCGGGACCGATTTCCCCGTCGCCAGGTTGTGGAATGTCGTCGGCCGGGCGGACATGGTGTGCTCTCCGGGGACGAGGCCCGTCGGCGCGCCGTTGGCGACGACGATGTCGACTTCGGACAACCGCGATACCGGTTCCCGCAACGGGCCGGCAGGCAGTTGGAGGCCGTTGCCGACACCGCGGTCCCCATCGAGGACCGCGATCTCGACATCCCGCGCCAACGCGTAATGCTGCAGGCCGTCGTCACTCAGCACGACGTCACACTCGGATCGCGCCAGCAGCCGCTGCACGGCAGCCGCCCGGTCGGGATCCACCACTACCGGGCAACCGGTGCGTCGCGCGATCAATGCCGCCTCGTCGCCAGCCTGGGATGCCGGCGTATCGTTACTGACGTCGAGCGGATAGGAGGCGCGCCCGCCGTGTCCGCGCGAGACCACGCCCACACGGAGGTTTCGGCCGCGAAGCCACCGCGCGAGCCAGATGACCAGCGGCGTCTTGCCGGTACCACCGACCGTGATGTTGCCGACGACGACCACCGGCACAGGCGCGCGCCACGCGGCTTCGGAATCCAATCGATAACGTTCGCGCCTGCGCCGCGCAAAGTACGCATAGAGCACCGACAGCGGCCACAGGAGTTTCGGCCAGAACGACTCCTTGTACCACGCCTCCGCAATCACGCTTGTCGATAGCGTCTCCACTCTTTCCGGGACCGGTGCCGGAAACCGCGCCACGTCCCGCGCGCGGGATTCGCGCCCTTCGTCTCCGTTGGCAAAGTGCAGACGATGGAACCTGGCGTATGCCCCGCCCGCATCGAGCAACTCCTGGTGTTTGCCCATCTCGACGATGCAGCCGCCCTCGAGCACGGCGATCTTGTCGGCGTGTTCCACTGTCCACAACCGGTGCGCGATGACGACTGTCGTCCGGCCGCGCATGACCTCGTCAAGCGCATCCTGGACGCGGCGCTCGCTTTCGACGTCGAGCGCCGACGTCGCTTCGTCGAGAATCAGGATCGGGGCATCCTTCAGCAACGCCCTGGCCACCGCCACGCGCTGGCGCTGGCCGCCCGAAAGGCGCGCTCCGGCGTCGCCGACCACCAGGTCGAGGCCCGCCGCATTGCCCACGAACTGGTCGACATGCGCGCGCTGGACCGCCCGGTCGATATCCGCTTCGGGGGCATCCGCTAGGCGGCCGTAGGCGATGTTGTTGCGCAGGGTGTCGTTGAACAGCGTCACCTGCTCCGAGACGACCGCTATCTGGTCCCGGAGATTGCGCAGCGTGTACGTGTCGAGCGGATGCCCGTCCAGGAGAATCTCGCCGCGCGTGGGATTGTAGAAACGCGGTATCAGGTTTGCGAGCGTCGACTTGCCGCTGCCAGAGCGTCCGACCAGGGCAAGCGTCTCGCCCGGCGCGATCGAGAACGTCACGCCGCGCAGGATGTCGTCGCCGTCATCCTCGTACTTGAACCAGACGTCGCGAAACTCGACGCGCCCCTCGACCCGGTCGACCGCGACCTCGCCGGCATCGGGTTCCGCCTCCTGGTCGATCTGGGAAAAAATGTTGCTGGCGGCGGCAAGCCCGCGCTGCAGCCGCTCCGTCACCTCGGACAGGCGCTTGGTCGGATTCGCGAGCAGGCCGGCCCAGGCGATATAGGTGACGACGCCGCCCGCGGTGAAGGAGCCGCCGATATCGGGCACCAGCACCAGGGCCACGACGATACCCAGCAAACAGGCGACGATCAGTTGAATGCCCTGCGTGTTCCTGGCCTTGGTCGCCGCGAGTTTGGTGCTTCGCCGGCGGATGCGATCGCTCGCTTGCATGAATCGGTCGCGCTCCTTCCTCTCCGCGCCGAACGCGCGGACCAGCCGCTGGCCGGCGATCACCTCCGACGCGACCTGGGCGACTTCGCTCATCGACACTTCGAGTGTCTCGCTGAGGTGCCGGTAGCGGCGCGCGGCGGAGCGCACGATCAGGGCGATAAGCGGCGAGACGACCGCGAAGATGATCGTCAGCAGCCAGTTCATGTACAGCATGCCCCCCAGCAGGAAGATCACCTTGGCGCCGTCCTGCAGGATGATTCGGGCGACCTCCGTCACCGTGTCGCGCAACTGGGCGGCGGAGTAGGTCAACCTGGAGAGCAGTTGGCCCCGGCCGGTACGGTCGTAGTACGCGCTCGGCACCACCAGCAGGCGCTCGAACAGGTCGCAGCGGATGACGTGCACGATGCCGAACGAGATGCGGGACAGGAGCAGTTCTCCGGCGACCGCTCCCACTGCCCGGACGGCTGCCAAGCCCACCATGATTGCCGGAAAGTACCAGATGGCCCGCGCGCCAGGCGTATCCGAGGCTTTGAACGTGTCGATGATCTGGCCCAGGACGTAGGCGAACGAGGCCTCCGAGGCCGCAGCCAGGAGGAACCCGACTACCGCGATGACAAACCAGAACCAGTGTGGCTGCAGGTAGTGGAGCAACCGCCAGTAGAGCGAGAGGTCGCCCTCCTGAATCGGATCCGTCCGTTTCGGGTCGTCTCGCTCGTCTGCGGGGTCCGGCGTCATTGGCGCGCCTCGGATGTGCAGGTTACCGACGTTGCCGGTTCACCATGTGGATCGCCCGCCCCCCGACTGCCAGCGCCGCCTCGTGCACGGCCTCGGCCAATGTCGGATGCGCGAACATGGTCAGCCCGAGATCTTCCGCGCTGGCATCGAATTCCATGGCGATGACCGCCTGCGCGATGAGTTCGGACGCCTGGGCGCCGAAGATGTGCACCCCCAGGATTCGGTCGGTCTCCGCCTCGGCGACAATCTTGACGATGCCCTCGGCATCGTTCGCCGCGAGCGCGCGGCCGTTGGCGGCGTATGAGAACGTACCGACACTGTACGCCTCGCCGTCCGCCTTGAGGTCCTGTTCGGTGCTGCCGACCCAGGCGATCTCCGGGTGGGTGTAGATGACGTTCGGAATGCACTCGTAGTTGACCATGGGCTTGTGGCCGGCGATCCGCTCGGCAACCATGACGCCCTCCTCCGCCCCCTTGTGCGCGAGCATGGGACCTCGCACGACATCGCCCACGGCATAGACGTCGGGGGCATCGGTGGCGCAAAGGTCATTGACGTAGAGGAAGCCTCGTTCGTCCAGGTTGACACCGCTATCCGGCGCCAGAAGCCCTTCCGTGTAGGGGCGGCGACCCACCGCGACGATCAGCTTGTCCACGGTGAGCGTGTGATCGCCGTCCTTGTCCTGGTAGTCGACGGCCACCTCTTTCGATTTCCCCCTGCCCTTCACACTCGCGCCGGTGACACGCGTGCCGAGGCGGATGTCGAGATCCTGGCGACCGAAGGCACGCAGGGCATCGCGCGCGATGCGCTGGTCGGCGATGGGCAGGAACTCGTCGAGGGCTTCCAGCAGGACCACCTCGGATCCGAGCCGGGACCAGACACTGCCGAGTTCGAGGCCGATAACTCCGGCGCCGATCACGCCGAGCCGCTGCGGCACCGCATCGAACTCCAGCGCCCCCGCGGAATCGACGATGACGCCGTCGACAAGCGGCACCGGATCGATCTCCATCGGCACGGATCCGGGTGCCAATATCACGTGCTCCGCAGCCAGTTCGGTGACCTCGCCCTCATGGTTCGTGTATTCGACGCGCTTGTGGGCGAGCAACCTGCCGCGGCCGGCTAGCGACTCGACCCCGTTGCCGCCGAACAGCGCTCCGATGCCGGCCGTCAGTTTCGCCACCACGCCGTCCTTGTGACCCATCATCTTGCCCACGTCCACGGACAGGCCTTCGACACCGATACCCACTTCCTCGAAACCGTGGGCAGCCTCCACGTACTTGTGCGAGGCGTCGAGCAGCGCCTTGGAGGGGATGCAGCCCCAGTTCAGGCAGGTGCCGCCGAGCGTCGGATTCCCGTCCCGGTCCAGGGACTTGTCGATGCATGCGGCGCGCATTCCAAGTTGCGCGGCACGGATGGCAGCGGCGTAGCCGGCCGGTCCGGCCCCTATCACCACGATGTCGTATTCGTTCGGCATGGATTTCAGATTTCCAACAGTATGCGAGCGGGGTCTTCCAGCAATTCCTTGATCGTCACCAGGAATCGCACGGCCTCCCGGCCGTCGATCAGCCGATGATCGTAGCTGAGCGCAAGATACATCATCGGGCGCGCGACGATCTCGCCATCCTCCACTATCGGCCGCTGTTCGATCTTGTGCATGCCAAGGATGGCCGTTTGCGGCGGATTCAGAATCGGGGTCGACAGCAGCGAACCGAAAACGCCGCCGTTGGAGATGGTGAAGGTGCCGCCCGACATCTCTTCGATGGTGAGCTTGTTGTCGCGCGCCCTGGCGCCGAAGCCCGCGATCTGCTCCTCGATCTGGGCGAGGCTCGCCGCGTCCGCATCGCGCAGCACCGGCACCACCAGGCCGCGCTCCGTGCTGACCGCCACGCCGATGTCGTAATAGCCGTGATAAACGATCTCGTCCCCGTCGATGCACGCGTTGACCAGCGGGAACCGTTTCAGCGCCTCCACGCTGGCACGCACGAAGAAGCCCATGAAGCCGAGACGCGTCCCGTTGTGCGCGCGCTCGAAGGCGTCGCGGTAGCGCGCCCGCAACGTCATGACGGGTTCCATGTTCACTTCGTTGAACGTCGTCAGCATGGCGGCGGTCTGCTGCGCTTCCACCAGGCGTTGCGCGATGGAGGCCCTGAGGCGGGTCATCGGCACGCGGCGTTCCACCCGATCCTCCGCAGCCGCTTCGGAAGCCGGGACTACCTCTTGGACCGGCGCCGCCGAAGGTGCTGGCGCAGGAGTCCCCGCCGGCGGCGCGACCGGCGCTGCGCTGACCGCGCGGGAGACATCAGCCTTCGTGATGCGTCCGCCACGCCCTGATCCATTCAGCGTGGCGATGTCGATTCCTTCCTCTTCGGCGAGTTTGCGGGCGGCGGGCGAAATCCCCACTTCGACCGCAGCAGCAACAGTCTCCCGTTGTGCAGGAGGGGTATCCACCGGTGATCCCGCCTCGAATCGCGCGATGACTTCGTCGCTCAAAACCGTCTCGCCCTCGGCCTTGACCACCTCTGCCAGCACGCCGTCCGCCGGCGCCACGATCTCTATCACCACCTTGTCGGTCTCGATTTCGGCCAGCATTTCGTCACGCCTGGCCGTCTCTCCCGGTTGCTTGTGCCAAGCGGCCAGGGTGCCGTCCTCAATGGACTCCGGAAACGTGGGTGCCTTGATCTCCATGGCCATCTAACCGATGAGTGCCTCTTCCACCAGCCGATTCTGCCGGTCGATGTGGTGGCTGAAATAGCCGCTAGCCGGCGACGCGAACGCCACGCGTCCGGCGTAGAACAGGTACAGCGAGACATCGTGACGCGCCAGCACCCGGCGCATGTGGTGCTGGCTCGAGTACCAGGCACCCTGGTTCGCCGGCTCTTCCTGGCACCAGGTGACATATCTCAGGTTGCCGTACGGCGCGATCGCCTCGCCAAGTTCCTTTTCGGGGAACGGATAGAGCTGCTCGATGCGCAGGATGGCGACATCGTCGAGTTCCCTCTCGCGCCGCTCCTCCAGCAGGTCGTAGTACACCTTGCCGCTGCACAGCACCAGCCTCTTGACCCCGTCCGCGTCGAGATCGTCGATTTCCGGGATCACGTTACGAAAACCGCCCTCGGCCAGGTCCTCCAGCGAGGACACGGCCAGCTTGTGGCGCAGCAGGCTCTTCGGAGTCAGCGCGACCAGCGGCTTGCGCAACGGTCGCATGACCTGCCGCCGCAGCATGTGGAACATCTGTGCCGGCGTCGTCGGCAGACACACCTGGATGTTGTGCTCCGCGCAGAGTTGCAAATAGCGCTCGAGCCGTGCCGACGAATGCTCGGGCCCCTGCCCTTCGTAGCCATGCGGCAACAGCATGACCAGACCGCAGAGCCGTGCCCACTTCGTCTCGCCGCTGGTGATGAACTGGTCGATCACCACCTGGGCGCCATTGGCGAAGTCGCCGAACTGCGCCTCCCAAATGACCAGCGCGCCGGGCGTGGTCGTGGCGTAGCCGTATTCGAATGCGAGCACGGCTTCCTCCGACAACAGCGAATCGTAGACATCGAACGTCGGCGCGCCGGGCGACTCCAGCAGGTGTGCGAGGGGCACGTAGCTCTCGCCGCTCTTCTGGTTGTACACGACCGCGTGGCGGTGTGAAAACGTTCCGACCCCCGTGTCCTGTCCCGTCAGCCGGACGGCATGTCCCTGGTCCAGCAGCGTGGCGTAGGCCATGGTCTCACCGAATCCCCAGTTGATCGGGGCCGCGCCCGCGGCCATCCGCCGGCGGTCTTCGAACAGGCGCTGCACCTGCCTGTGCACCGCGAATCCATCCGGAACCGCATTGACCCTGCGCGCCAGCTCCTGCAGGTGCGCCAGGTCCACGCGCGTGTCGGCGGGCGTCGTCCAGTCGTGGCCCAGGTAGGGCCGCCAGTCCACGAACAACTCCTCATCGGGCTCGTGCACGAGGCTCCTGGCGACATGGTCACCGGAGTCAAGCAATGTCCGATAGTCCTCGACGAGCGCGTCCGCCTGCGCCACGGAGACGGCGCCCTCTTCCGCCAGCCGCGCCGCATAGATTGCCCGCGTCGTCGGGTGCTGCCGGATCGCCTGGTACATCAGCGGCTGCGTCTTCATCGGCTCCTCGGCCTCGTTGTGGCCGCGTCGTCGATAGCAGACAAGGTCTATGACCACGTCTTTCTTGAACTGCATGCGGTAGTCGACCGCGAGACGCGTGACAAAGATGACGGCCTCGGGGTCGTCCGCGTTGACGTGGAATATCGGTGCCCGGACCATCTTTCCGGCTTCCGAGCAGTATTCCGTGGAGCGCACGTCGTCGATGCGATGCGTCGTGAAGCCAATCTGGTTGTTGACGATGATGTGCAGGGTCCCGCCGGTCCGGAATCCCCGCGTCTGCGACATCTGGAAGGTCTCCATCACGACGCCCTGGCCCGCGAACGCGGCGTCGCCGTGAATGACGATGGGCATGACCAGGTCGCCTGCCTCGTCACGCCGCCGATCCTGCCTGGCGCGCACGGAACCTTCGACCACGGGCGCGACGATCTCAAGGTGCGACGGGTTGAACGCGAGCGCCACGTGCATCTCGCCGCCGCTCGTCTCGACGTTGGAGGAGAATCCCTGGTGATACTTGACGTCTCCCATGGCAGCCGTCTCTGCCAGACGCCCCTCGAACTCGTCAAACATGTCGCTCGGGTCCTTGCCGAGGATGTTGACGAGAACGTTCAGCCTGCCCCGATGCGCCATGCCAATGACGGCTTCCACGACGCCGTGGGCGCCCGTGCGCTGCAACGTCTCGTGCAGCATCGGTATCAGGCTGTCGGCCCCTTCGAGGCTGAACCGTTTCGTGCCGGGATACTTGGCATGGAGATACTTCTCAAGGCCCTCGGCCGCGGTTAGCCGGTCCAGCACGACCTGTTTTTCGGCGGCGTCCAGCGCCGGGTTCGAGCGCGCCGCTTCCACGCGCCGGCACACCCACAACTGTTCGGCGGCATCGGCGATGTGCATGTACTCCACCCCGATCGAGGAGCAGTAAGTGCGTTCCAGCGCGTCCAGGATTTCGCGCAGGCTCGCCGTGCCGACGTCGAAGAAATGCGCCGAGCCGGTCTGGAACACCGTGTCGAGGTCGGCCGGCGATAGCCCGTGGTAGTCGAGGTCGAGTTCGGGCGCGTCGGCGCGCCGCCAGACGCCGAGCGGGTCGAGACGCGCGCGGCGGTGACCGCGACTCCGATAGGCGGCGATCAGCTCGAGCACCCGCACCTGCTTCGTCGCGTGTTCGTCCGAAACCTCGGCGCTGACCTTTTCCGGCCGGACACGCAGCCGATTGCGGCCAAGCTGTCCGAAGTGTTCGATGATGGGGCTGTGCGGGATATCGGGCGCCTGGCGCCGCCGGGGAAGCCCGTCGAAATAGTCGCTCCACTGCTCGGCGACCCCGCCCGGGTCGTTCAGGAACGACTCGTAAAGCGATTCGAGATACGCCGCGTTGCCGCCCGAAAGGTGGCTGCTCTTGCGCATCCGCTCAACGAAGGAATCCGCCATCGTGCTCCAGTCCGCTTGGTTGGGGACGCATGTGACGCCCCGACATCTTCCCTATTGGGACTCTCTTTGCACGAGAATGAACGCCCGGTCAAGTTCCGTGCGTAACCATCATCGACTTGATCTTGCCGATGGCGCGCGTTGGGTTCAGGTCGCGCGGACAGACGCTGACGCAATTCATGATGCCTCGGCAACGGAACACGCTGAACGGGTCCTCGAGTTCGGCGAGGCGCTCCGCCGTCGCCGTGTCGCGGCTGTCCGCCAGAAAGCGGTACGCCTGGAGCAGGCCCGCCGGACCGACGAACTTGTCCGGGTTCCACCAGAACGACGGACAGGACGTGGTGCAGCACGCGCACAGGATGCACTCGTAGAGGCCGTCGAGCTTCTCCCGCTGTTCCGGCGACTGCAGCCGTTCCTGCGCCGGCGGCGGCGAGTCGTTGATCAAGTACGGCTTGACCCGCTCGTACTGCTTGTAGAACTGGGTCATGTCGACCACGAGATCGCGGACCACGGGAAGCCCAGGCAACGGCCGCAACACGAGCCGACCGCGCTTCACGACTTCCGAAACCGGCGTGATGCAGGCAAGTCCGTTCTTGCCGTTCATGTTCATCCCGTCGGAGCCGCACACGCCTTCGCGACAGGAGCGCCGGTAGCTCAGGCTCGGATCCCTCGCCTTCAGCATTTCCAGGAGATCGAGGACCATCATGTCCCGGTCCGCCGGCAGATCGACGGTGACCTCCTGCATCTGGGGCGACTCGTCCGTCTCCGGGTTGAAGCGATAAACACTGACCTCCATCGTCACTCCTATCGTAGCTGCTAGTAGCTGCGCTCGGTTGGTTCAAACGGCTCCACGATAGCGGGAGCAAAATTCACCCGGCGTTTGCCAACCCGCCCGCTTGCCGGCAGGTACAGGGAGTGGCATAGCCAGTTTTCGTCGTCCCGCGTGGTGTAGTCCTCGCGCGCATGGGCGCCCCGGGTCTCCGTTCGCGCCTCGGCGGCGATGGCCGTCGCTTCCGCCGTCTCGAGCAGGTTGTCCAGTTCCAGCGCCTCGAGGCGCGCGGTGTTGAACGCGGCGCTCTTGTCGGCGAGGTAGGCGTCGCCGATGCGCTCGCGCAGTTCGGCCAGGGAGCGCATGCCGGCGCGCATGTGCGTTTGTGTCCGGAACACGCCGAAATTCGACTGCATGACCTCCTGCAGTTCCTTCTTTAGCTCCGCCACGCCTTCACCGGAAGTCGATGCGTCCCAACGGTCAAGCCGAGCGCATGCGGTCTCGAGGTCCGTATCGCTCGGGTCCCGCGCGCCGGTCCCCTGCCGCATGA
>JAGWBR010000016.1 GCA_021295785.1 Gemmatimonadota bacterium | reverse complement strand
GGGTGTCCACGTTGACCACGTAGAGATCGGTGTATCCCCGCCTCATCCCCGTAAACGCAATAATGGCTCCATCTGGCGACCAGCTGGGGGTGTAGATCTCCCCTACCTCGCCCTCAATACGCAATTCGTCGAGAATCCGCCCGGACTCCGCATCGAGGATCGTCAAGAGCGGGTCGCCTGTCTTGATTCCGGCAACCGCGATGCGATCTCCGTCGGGGTGCCAGTCCCCAGACGAGTGGATGAACTGCAGGCTTTCAAAGTGCGCGTCCACCGCGTTGCGCGTCAGCCTTTTGTTGATTCTGCCGGTGGCGGCGTCGGCCAGGTACATCTCGACAGCGAACAGGTCGCGCTCGGACACGTAGATCAGACGTGATCCGTCGGGGCTGAGCGATGGGCCCAAATTGAGGAACCCGTCTTCCCCGTCCGGTTCGTACACAACACGGCGCCCGTATTCATCCGGCTGCCTGGTGTCGGCGCGCACGCTGGCGAAGTGCGTCTCGAGCTCGTTGCGCCACCTCTCCGACAGGTCGTCAATGGAGGTCTCAAGCACCGCCTGGAGCGCGGCCAGCGGGTTCCCGGTCCGGGCCGCCAAGGTGAGAATACGACCGATCTTGTCGTCGCCGTAGGTGCCGGCGATGAACGACCAGAACGCGTGTCCGTACCGGTAGGGGAAGTAGCGCCGATCGCGCAATTCGGGGATTGATGGAAAGCCGTCCTCAAGGTCCAGGCCGTCCCGAATCCACATCGTGGTAAATGGGTCAACCGGTCCGATGGACAGGTATTCCGCCATGCCCTCGATGAACCAGAGCGGGAGCCGGATGGCACCGGGCACGTCAAGGCCCGGCCCGCCCTGTCCCTGCCCGGTCATGTCAAACTGAAAGGCGTGCACGAGCTCGTGGCCCAACAGGTGGTCCGTTTCATGGAGAGAGACCATGAGCGGCATCACGAGCCGGCGCTTCAGGATTTCCGTGAAGCCCTGGGTGCCCTCTTCAATGAACTGCGCTGAAGTGTTGGTCTGTTCGAAATCCGAGTGATCGGCATACAAGATCACCGGCTGCCGCTGCCGCATTTCGTGGTTCAGGACCCGCGACAGCCTGGCATACCAGCGTTCCGCCAGCCGACCGACCATTTCCGCCGCTTCCGCGGTCTCATCGTAGTAGTAGATGTCGAAATGCTCGGTCTTCAGGATGCGGAAATCGAAGTTCTTGTAAACGACCTTGTTCCGCCCGAAAGTCCGCCCGGCCTGGGCTTCGGCCGACTCCACCGCGATGACCGGGATCAAGGCGACGACGAGGCTGAGTACCACTGTCCGCAGGAGCGCGGAACGTCGGAAACTTCTGGCAATTGTCACGAGAAACAGCACCTCCAGGCGCGGGCTTTGGGGTTGTTCAACCTACTTCCGGCACCCTCCCTCCGCTACGAATTCGGTTAGTTCCGCCGAGATCGTTTCTTGGTTCCGCCAAGGGCTTTTTCTGCCCGCGGGGCGGCTGGCCCAGACCGCGCGGCCAGCCGCTTGACTCACAGACGACCGCCGTGCCGGCAGGGTCACCCGGGTCGGATCAGGGGATGTCCGCGCAGCGCACCAAGAAGCTCTGGGGTGCGTGGTTCAGGGCGGTCCGGGCGGTGGCGGCATCCCTGATCGGACCAAGAAGAACCAGGAACCAGTCGCCGTCGCGGCGCACTTGAACCGGCCAACCGGCGCTTGCGGCGTCCCGGCGCATGGGGTCGGCCGCGTCCCGCGATCGAAACGCTCCCGTCTGGACGTACACGCATCCCCCTCTCGTCGACACGACGTCCCCACCGACCTGCAGCACGGTGACCCGCACGGGAGCCGTGCCCGGAAGCAGCACACCGAGGCGTTCGGCCGCCGCCCGCGACAGATCAATGATGCGTCCCTCGACGTACGGCCCGCGGTCGTTGATCCGCAGGTCGAGTTCCAGCCCGTTGTCGAGGTTTTCCACCTTAACCACCGTCCCCAGCGGGAGATCCCGGTGGGCGGCCGACACGGCATCCTGGTCGTAGATCTCGCCGGTCGCGGTGGGGCGCCCGTGGAATCCCGGTCCGTACCACGAAGCTGCTCCCTCCTGCTGCCACCCAACCGGGTAGGAGCCTGCCCCCGAACCTCCGCCGGCTCCGCCCGCGGCCGCGGCACCCGACCCGCCCCCGCGGCCGGGCACCGGAGGATCGTACCAAGACGCGGGGCGAATGCAGCCGGCCAGCGCCGTGGCGGTCAGCGCCATTGTCGCCAGCACCACGCTGAGACCGTGGCCCGGCGGTGCGGAGTGTGACCCGTGCGTGTACATTTTCGTCTATGGTTACTGGGGTAAGATGTCTACGGTAGCCGGGGTCGGATTTCGGTCATGTCAATTGGAGGAGCAGGGAATCATGCGTCACAAGTTCAACGCGCTCGTTGTCCCGTCAACCGTGGCACTGAGTTTGGTGGTTGCACGGGCCGCCTCGGCGCAGTCACTGGCCGATTTCTGCCCGGAGGCGGATCCTGAGACGGCCGCGGTTGTCGGTTTCCTCTACGCCGACATCGGGATGCCCCTGTCGGGGACCGTGGCCGCCAGCTGGGTGGCCGACGGTTCGCGCCAGCGAATCGAGACGGAGGCGGGAACAAACGGCCTGTTTGCCCTTTGCGGCCTTCCGATGAACACCGAGATGTCGCTCCGGGCCACGTCGGCCGGCAGGAGTAGCCCCAGTGTGGTTTACACCACGGAGGCTCCGCTGGCGCAGCAAGACTTGACGGTGTCGCTGACCGCGGACCAGGAATCGGTTGCCGAGGCGGAAATCGGATCGTTGTCGCAGGGCAGCAGAAACCGTGCCTTCTCTTCGGACATTATCCGCGAGGAAGACATACTTGAGCTGCCGGAAATGTCGGTTCTGGATCTCCTCCGGCGCCACCAGAAGCTGCGGGTGGACCGCGTGACCGGCCAGGGAGAGGTGATCTTGCTCACCGACGCGAGCACGAGCCTGGGAGGCGGCGGGGGCCGACAGGGAGTTCAGGTCCGCGTTGACGAGCGGGTGGAGCGCGATCCCGTCAACTTCCTTCGTTCCCTTTCGATTGACGAGATTTCCCGCATCGAGATCCTGGACCGCGGCGAGGCCAGCGCACGTTATGGCGGCGACGGATGGATAGGAGCCATCGTCATCCGGACAAAGTCGGGCTAACCGAACAGACTTCCCTCAGGGCGTGTCCGGCCGGTCCGGCCAGGGTGCGCCCTGATCCATTTCAGTAACCGGCCCCAGACCCTTGTAGACGAACTTCTGCACCCGTTTTCCTTCGTAGGTCTCGGTCGTGTAGATGTTGCCCTTCGAGTCGGTTGCAATGCTGTGCACCGCAAAGAACAGCCCCGGCTGGCGGCCCCCGTCACCGAAGCTCGTCAGGATCTCCAGGCTCAGGCGGTCCATGACGTAGACCTTCATGTTCTTACCGTCCGCGACGTACATGAATTTCTGTTCGGGGTCGCGGGAGAAGGCCACATCCCAGGTTGAACCGTCGCCGAGCGTACGCGGGGCGATTCGCACTTCATCCACGAAAGTCCCGTCGGTGGTGAACACCTGGATCCGGTCGTTGGCCCTGTCGCAGACGTAGACCAGTCCGTCATTCGACGGATCGGCGCAGTGCACCGGATTCCTGAACTGCTCGGCGAGCGGGGCGTCAGGGTCGTAGGGGCCGAGGTTGGTGTCGTCGGGCACGTTGCCGTAGGCGCCCCAATAGCGCTTGAACTGGCCGGTGACCATGTCCAGCACCGCGACGCGCTTGTTCCCGTACCCGTCGGCCAGATACGCCTCTCCGGCGGCGGCGTCAAAAGCGATCTTGGCGACGCGGCCGAAACTCTCCATGGAGTTGCTGGCGGGGATCTCGGCGCCGACGGTGCCGTATGAAGCCAGGAACTCACCGTCACGAGAGAACTTCAGGATGTGGGAGTCCGGGCCGTTGCCCCCGATCCAGATGTTGTCCATCGGATCGACCGTGATCCCGTGGTTGGACCCCGGCCAGGCGTACCCCTCGCCCGGGCCTCCCCAATAGTTGACCAGAGCCCCGTCCGGGTCAAATTCGAGGACGTACGGTGCCGGGATGCAGCACTCGCCGGTGGGCGGATCCTGAGCCGCACCGATCTCGGTACGTTCGTTAAGGGGAGCCTGCCTGTGGATAATGAAAACATGGTCGCGCGAATCGACACCAACTCCCACCACCGACCCGAGCACCCAGTGGTTGGGCAGCGGCTGCGGCCAGAACGGATCGACTTCGAACATTGGGGCTTCGGCCTGCCGGGCTCCGAGTGCGCTCAGGGCCGCCTGGCCGAAATAGAGACCCGCTCCAAGTACCACCACCCCTGCTCCAACCATCAGATTGCGCTTCATGCTGGCGTCTCCCGTGAGCTTCCCAACCTCTGCATGCCGTGAACCGTCCCTGCCGCCGCAGAAAGGCTAGCACCAGTCTGGGCAGCCGTCCAGTATCGCGGCCGGTCGGGGGTCCGGTTTGGCGAAACTGCCTGCCTGCCGCGACACGACTCTGGACGTGCGTCGCAGGGCTGGCTCTTGTGTCCGCCTTGCTGCCGGGCTCCGGGTTTGTGGCTCTGCCTCCGCCGCCGGACGACGGTGCCGGACCAGGCCCGGAGACCTCCGGAGCCGCGCCCCACGAGATCCCGTTCGATGTGATCGTCCACGTGTTGGTGCGGCCGTCGGGCGATGTCCTTCGCGTGCTTGTGCGGGCACCTCTGGAGGCCATGCGTGACATCGAATTTCCGCAGGCGGGGCGGAGCGGGGACAACGGATTTCTGGACATTGAGGCGGCCTCGCCTTTCCTTCGCGACGCCGCCCAACTCTGGATCGCCGATTACCTGACCTTCTACGAAGGAGAGCACGAACTGCCCGCACCGGTGATCGCTGCCGCCCGGGCATCTCTGCCGTCCAACCGCTCCTTCGCGGAGTTCGACACGGCACTGGAGACCGCTCGCGGTCCACCCCTCCCGGCGGGCACGCAGATTCCGTGGCGACAGGTCATGCTCGACGTGTTGCTGGAATACGAGATCGAGTCCGACACGGCCGATTTCTCGGTGCGTCCCGAGTTCGCCCACCTGGGACTCCAAACAATCACACTGCTCAGGTTCGGCGCGCCCGACAAAGCCGAACGCGCGTTTCAGTTTTTCGGCGACCCGGGTCTGGTTCGACTTGACCCGAGCTGGTTTCAGGCGGGCCTCAGGTTCGTTGAAATGGGACTCTGGCACATCCTGCAGGGGCTGGACCATCTGCTCTTCCTGCTGTGCCTGGTACTTCCCGTTCGGAGGCTGCGCGAACTGGTGTTTGTGGTGACGTCGTTCACGGTGGCGCACTCAATCACCCTCGGAGCTTCCGTCCTCGGAATCGCGCCGTCGGGACTCTGGTTCCCGCCGCTCATTGAGACCCTGATCGCGCTGTCCATTGTCTACATGGCGGTCGAGAACATCGTGGGGGCCGGTCCGGGCCGTCGTTGGGTCCTGGCCTTCGGATTCGGCCTGGCCCATGGATTCGGGTTTTCGTTCCTGCTCCGGGAGTCGCTTCAGTTCGCGGGGAGCCACTTGGTGATGGCCCTGCTCTCTTTCAACGTCGGCGTTGAGATCGGGCAGCTTCTGGCGGTTGCAGTGGCGGTCCCCGTGTTGGGATGGGCCTTCCGGCGGCCCAATGTCCGGCGCACCGGAGTGGTTTTGGTGTCGGTGGTCGTGGCGCACACGGCGTGGCACTGGATGACAGAGCGGTGGGGCGATTTTTCCGCCTACAGCATTGACCCGCCAACGTGGGGAGCGGCCACAGCGGCCTCGTTGATGCGCTGGATGCTGTTGGTGTTGATCGCCGGCGTTGCGGTGTGGGGGCTGGCTGCCGCTCACCGGGCCGCCGCGGGGTGGCTTGGTCGCCGGGACAAGGGAACCAGCACCCCGGATGCCGGGCCGTGAGGGCGGAATGGCCCGACGCTCGGTCGCTTAACTTGGACTTCGCCGGTTTCAAAAGGACCGAGAATCCAAGAGGAGGATCCGGAAATGACCATTCGGGCAAAATACACAGCAAGGCGATCGGCGGCGGCGTTGCTGGTCGCGGGCCTGGCCGCACTGATTGCCGCTGCGGGGGCGCAGGCCCAAGACCCCGTGCCGGGTTTTTTCATAACCAGCTCAAACCCCGGCAGCGGTGCCGACTTGGGCGGGCTTGAAGGAGCAGACGCCTACTGCCAGAGCCTGGCCGCGGCGGCGGGCCTCCCCGACAGGGACTGGCGAGCCTATCTGAGTACTACCGGGCCGGGCGGCGTCAACGCGCGCGACCGCATCGGGACGGGACCATGGCACAATGTGGGCGGGACCCTGATTGCGCGGGACGTGGACCACCTCCACAGCAACGGTCCCAACCTGACCAAGGCCACGATCCTCACCGAACAGGCGACGGAGGTGAACGGTCGCGGCGACAGCCCCAACCAGCATGACATCCTCACCGGCACAAGGATGGACGGAACTGCCTCCCCCGATGAGGGCGACACCACCTGCTCGAACTGGACCTCGGGCGACGAAGGCAGCGCGCTGGTCGGTCATCATGACCGGATCGGCGGAGGACAGAACCCCACTTCGTGGAATCAGGCTCACGGTTCCCGGGGGTGCAGCCTGGACGACCTCCGCGGCACTGGAGGAGACGGGCGTTTCTATTGCTTCGCGGCCGACGCCCAGAGCCTTTCGACCACGGCAGCGACCGCGGCGCTGGACCGCTTCAAGGAGCGCGCGGGTAGACGATAGCCCCAGAACCCCGGTCAGCTAACTGTCGAGCGGGGCAAGCGGCTGCTGCGCAAACGCGGGGAGATGCTGGAGCGGACGTTCGCACACCTGCTCGGCAGCGGAGGCAGGAGGTGGTTGCGGCGCGCGGGGCGGTGCCTTTGCCATCAGCGCAGCACTCTCGACGCCGTCCTCCCGCGAAACCTCAACGGCTGATCGGCATCCAGTCACAGCCGTCCACGTCCACCTCGATCCGTCTCACGACAGTCACGGCGTCTCCCTGCCGCAGCACGCCCTCCAGCACCAGAACCAGATCCCTCTCGAATCCGATGGCCGGGCGCGAATCCGGCTCCAGCGGGATCGCCGCGTCCACACACGCTGATTCCCGCGACTCGTCGATCACACTCACCCACAAGCCCACCGTGCTCACAGGTATGACTTCGGTACCCATGTCGAAGTGGACCACCACTGTTGTGCCGTCCGGCCGACGGTGGACTCCCTGAATGACGGAGAAGAGGCCAAAAACTTCGGAGTACGCGCGACCGCCTGTGAGAACCTCGTCGATTGCGGCCGCAGGGTCGGCCGTGCCCCCCTTCCGGCGGGCCGCGGGGATCTCAAAGCGGTCCAGCTCCCGACCAGTGGTGTCCGCTACGATCAGGTACGGAAGCGGTGCGAACCCGGCAAGCAGCGTATCGGCCCACATCGCGAAAGGCATTTCGGGAAAGATCCCACCGACAGGACCACCCGCCGCGTATTCGTCGGGGAGCCGAAGGACGGGACGGGCCTCGGGTTCGCCGAGCCTCAAGCGTCGAATCGCGCTTGAGGTCCCGTGGTGCGCACCGCTCAACCACAGTCCCTCCGAGTCGGATAGGACCGACTCGATCGGGGTGTTGAGGGGATGTCTCTCTACAAAAAGCCCGTCGCTCCGCCGAAAGAGCTGGATGGCATACGGATTCCACGACAGCACCATGACGTGCTCGTTTCCCCAGGGCAGGGTGACATGCGCCTCCCTCCATTCGCCTGGGCCCTCGCCCTCACGACCATACCGCCGTATCAGGCTTCCGTTGCCTGAGTAGTGGAATAACCCTGCCTGTCCATGGTCGGCCACCAGGTAGCCGCCCGATCCATCGGGCACGGGGCCAGCCGGCAGCACGAGGTAGTCGTCGCCGGATTCCTGGAGCACGATCGAGTCGCGGACCGTGATAGCGGGTTGCGCAGACAGATAAGAGGATGTGGCGATGAACGCGACAGTAGCCAATGCCACACGGGTAATGGCGGTCTGCCACCGAAATTCCTGCGGCTGGAACGCGAGATGCGCGCTTTTCAAGTACTGGAATCTCCCGGTGCCCCGGCTCCCGGACCTCATGGTCGAAACGAAGAGGCGATCTCGGCCAGGCCTGCCTGAATCTCTGCTTCCGACTTCCAGGCGCCCCGCACCATCACGCCCGCCCGGTCGGCCACGTTTGCGATGTCGTCAAGCGGGTTGCTGTTCGTGAGGATGAGGTCGGCCCGCCGTCCCGGTGCCACCGTCCCAAAGGTGTCGTAGCGCTGGAAGTAGTCCCCCACGCTGCGGGTGCCCGAGGCCAGAATCTCGAAGGGGCTCATCCCCGCGTCGGCCATGGCCGCCATCTCGCGGTGCAACGAGAAACCCGGCACGCTGAACATCTGGGGAGAATCGGTACCCATTAGAATCCCAACCCCCGCTTCGTTCAAAGCCCCCAACAGCCAAGTCCGGTTGCTAGCGTGCAGACGGGCGCGCTCCACATCCCAGCCTGGGTTACTCTGGATGGCACGAAGGCGATTCGCCCAACCCTCGACACCCCGGTGCGGCCAGTAACGCATTTCGGGCAGGGTCGACAGAGCGTCGGGGTCACCGAGTCCGATCACCCCCACCTCCCAGAGCACCATGGTCGGGACCACCCACGCGTTCGCGGCCCTGGTCAGGGCAGCGAGTTCGGCCACGCGGGCCTGATCAACCGGGCCTCCGTCGAGTCCGCCGGCGTCGTGCAGATACCCGTCCAGATGGTCAAAGGTTTCTTGCCCCAGCAGGATGGCGCGCTCAAGCCCGACCTCGGCCGGCACGTGTCCCGCAAACCTCATCCCCGCCTGCGAGGCGGCCGTGGCGATGGCCTCATACTCGGCCAGCGTAAGTCCGGGATGGATCTTGAGATGGTTCCACCCTCCGGCTTTCTGTTCCCAGACCCGCTCCGCGCCCTGGGCCGGCGACGTAACCGTTCCGCCGTTGAAACTCGGCCCGGCCAGGTAAAGGGTCGGCCCCCAGATCTGCCCGGTGTTGGTCTGCCGCTGCAACTCCTGGTCGCCCGGCAGGCCAAGCATTCCCCGGACCGTCGTCACCCCGTTCGCCGCGTAAAGGAACATGACCTGGCGGCGGAATTCGTCGGTCACGTTTCCGCCCGGAGTATGGCCGTGCATTTCCGCCAGCCCGGGCATCAGGAACTTCCCCTCCCCGTCAATGCGAAGCGCACCGTCGGGCATACCAACTTCCGACTCGGGGCCGACAGCCGTGATGCGGTTGCCCTTCACCACCACAACCTGCCCCGGGATCACGCGCTCGGTGTCCATGGGGACCACGGTGACCCCCACGAACGCCGTTGTCTGCCGGTCCTGCGGGTATGCCGGCGCGATGCCAAGCGCGGTGGCCGGCGACACTGCCACACCAAAACCCGCCGCAACCGCCGCGATCAGCGAAATGCGCGCGGCCGTAAGCGGGCCCTGCCCGGCGTGCGTTCTACTGGTCACGGATTTCCACATAACGAGCCAGGCGCTCCAATTCATTGTCATCCACGTATTTCCCGATCTCGCGGCGGAACTGCTCCATCGAGGTGTACGGGCGGTACTCCTCAAATTCGTGCAGCATGCGGCCGCCCACTCCCGGAATGCTGAGGATGGCCTCCTCGGTCGCCGTATTCAGGTCAATCCGCACGTAGACGTATTGCGCCAGCCGGGCCAGCTCGTCGTCGTCCACATACTTCCCGATCTCTCGGTGGAACTGGGCAAGCCCGACGTACGGCCGGTATTCCTCAAATTCGTGCAGCATCCGGTTTCCGACACCGGGAATCAGCAGGATCTCCTCCTCACTGGCGTCGTTGAGGTCAATCGGCACCCAGATGTGGCTGTAGACCTCCGCGGCGGCGTCTCCCTCAACATGCGCGGAGACCACGGCGTGCAGATCGCCGGCCCGCAGGAACGGGCGTGCCTCCGCGATTGCCGCGACGGCATCGGCGTCCAGTCCGGGTATTGCGGCAAGCTGCTCTTCCGAGGCCAAGTTGACGTTGGCCACGCCAACACTCTCGCCCACCTGCGCCGCGGCCGGCACCGCCCCGCCCAGCCAGACGCACCCCAACACGATCAGTCTGTTCTTCAAGATGCAGTTTCCTTTCGCATCGTAACGAGCAGCCCTACCAGTCCCAGCGCTGCCAGTGCACCAGGCGCCAGCGCCGGGAATGCCCCGAACAGCGCCTCGGTGAAATGCTCCAGCCCCCCTGCGTTGGGCCGGAGTTCCTGTTCAAATTCGAGGTTACCCTTCGTGTGGAAAAACACGCCAAGCGGAGCCGCCGTTAGATAGATCCACGATACTGCGATCAGCGACCGGGCACCTCTCCACCCGGAATCGATGCGACCCTGGGACTTCGCCTTGCAGAGGAGGGCAGCCGAGACGGCCAGTCCCAAAGCCAGAACTATAATCGGTATCCACTGCTGGTTGGAATCGTGATGTTCCAGCAAGATCATCTCACCAAGCAGACCAACCGACCCGAAGGCGAAGATCCCGAGCGCGGCCAACCGCCAACGTTCGACCGGCTCGCCGGCGCGACTAGTCGCTTCTGCCATCGTCAACTCCCTCCCGGGAGACAAGGTCAATGCCGTCAGGGGCGAACAAGGCGGAGAGGTCGGCGTCAACCGCAATTCCGGCGGAAGCGGAGGGGGGGGGATTCGAACCCCCAAGCCCGTAAGGGCGCCGGTTTTCGAGACCGGTGCATTGCCGTTCTGCCACCCCTCCCAACCCCAAACAGCGGACGGGGTGGGATTCGAACCCACGAGGCGCTTGAGGCGCCCACACGCTCTCCAGGCGTGCGCCTTAGTCCGCTCGGCCACCCGTCCGGAAATGTGGGATTCGAACCCACGAGACCCTCTCGGGTCAACGCCTTAGCAGGGCGCCGCCTTAAGCCACTCGGCCACCCCTCCGGTTACGCCTCTGCTTACCTCGATTGGCCCGCCAGGACTCGAACCTGGAATCTTCTGGTCCAGAGCCAGACGTGTTGCCAATTCCACCACGGGCCATCGCGGTCGCGGCTGCTGCCGCGTGCGGGCCGCAAAGCTACCGCCGGTCCAAGGGCTATTCAACCCGGTGTGCTCCGGGCGCATCCCCATCCCTCCGGTTGCGCGTGTCGCCCCCACCCCACAACCTGATCCGCATGAACTCCTTCCACCCACTGCGACGCGGGGAGGGCGCGGCGCTCGGTTTCCTGGTCGCCTTCGCCGCGTTTGCCTTCATCCCAGCCTGGCGCACCGTCGAGGTGGGGGGGATGGCGCTCTTCGGCTGGCTTATCGCCGCGCTCATGCTGATCTCCCCGGCGGTGGCGCTGTTCACCTTCCTGCGGCGCGACGGCGGCGCGGTATCTCCAGCGGCCACGGACCCCGTGTCCGACACGTCCGGCGACCGCGACTGATGCTCCTCGAGCGCATCCTGGTCGGCGTCTACCTGGCCGCCTGCGTCGGGATCGGCATCGCCTCCTCAAGGAAGGTGCTGGCATCCCGCGACGAGTACTGGGTCGCGGGGAGGCGCATCGGCACGACCGTGAACTCGATGGCGATCATGGCCGCCCTGGCAAGCGGGGGCTCCATCATCGGCGTCATGGGACTCGCCTACGCACAGGGCATCCCCGCCACCCTTGCGCTCTTCGGAGGCGCGGTGGTCGGCTTTCCGCTGGCTTCGATCCTGGTCGCGCGGCCGCTCCGGAACTTCGGGCGGTTCACCATCACTGACTTTCTGAGCTTCCGGTATCCCCACTCCGCGGTGCGATACCTGGTCCCGATCCTCATCGTCGCGGCCTTCACCATCTACATCGTCGCCCAGCTCAAGGCGGCGGGGATCACCGCCGAGGCGCTGCTGGGCATCCCCTACAACACCGCGTTGGCGCTCGCCACGGTGGTGTTCATCATCTACGTCTCCTTTGGTGGCATGGTCGCAATCACCTGGACCGACGTGGTCCAGGGATTCCTTATGGTGCTCGTGATCGCCGTAACGGCGACCGTGCTGATATGGCGGGTGGGGTCGCCCTTCGAAATCATGAGCCAGGCCACCGCCGTGGCACCCGAGCTGGGCCAGGTCGCGAACCGCCCCGCGTCGAGCTACATCGGGTACTTCATCATCTGGGCCACGGCCATTCCGGTGATCCCCCATATCGTCATGAGGGTCTTCACTGCGAAGGACGCCGAGAGCGCGCGCCTCTCGCTGAACCTCTCGATGCTGGTCTACAGCATGATAATCCTCGCGGCGGTACTCGTTATCGTGCCGGTGGGCCGCATCGACTTCCCCGGGCTTGTGGACGCCGATCAGCTTTTCCTGCGCGTTATGGAGGCACAGTTCTCGCCCGTCATCCGCGGCATTGCGGTCGCGGCCGTGCTCGCGGCCGTCATGTCCACCACCGACGCCCTTCTGCTCGCTTGCAGCTCGGCGATCTCGCACGACATCCTGGGCCGCCACCTGCGAAACCGGGCCAGCCAGCGCACAATGAGCCTTGTGCGCGTGGGCTCCACCTGGGTGATCGGCGTGGCGGCGCTGCTGTGGGCGTTCTCGCCGCCCGACCTCATTTCGGAGTTCTACACCGCGGGGGTCGGCATCCTGAGCTCAAGCCTCTTCGTGCCCACCATCGCCGGGCTCTGGTGGCGACGCGCCAACCTGGTTGGCGGCGTCGGCGCGGTGGTGTCGGGCGCGGTGGTCTACGCGCTGTTGCAGTTCGGTGTTATCGACGTCGGGCTGGCCCCGGTAGTGGTCGCGCTGGCCGCCAGCGCCGCGGCCATGATCCTGGGCGGGATCCTGGGTCCCCGCGAGTCCAGTGAGATGATCGCGCACATCGAGACCCTGCACGGCTGAACCGGGCAGCGCTCCCGCGCAAGCCTCGAAACCTTTTTTCAGCAGCTCCGTGTCAAACCGGAATAGAACCCCCCCTCCGGGGAGGAAGACCTGAAAGCTAGCGGCCCGCCTATCCGGCTCCGGGACGGCACGATCGTGTACCGGCACACGGCGGGTTAGCCGCGGCCTTTCAGGGTCCGAGTGACACCGACTGGTTGGACCGAACGTAGTATCTCCTGGAGCACAAGGGATACATACTCTGCCGAGGAGGGCTATTCGTGAAGACACTCCACACCATCCCTGCGGCCGCGACGCTGCTGCTGAGCCAGGCGCTGCTCCCTGCGCCAGTGGGTGCGCAGTCCACTCCGGTCATGATCGAGGCAGTGACGATCCACCCGCCCGTCGCGGCACGGTTCCAGTGCTCCGAACACCCGTTCGCCGCGGAAGATCACGTACCCGACGCGCTCGCCGCCGACTGCGTCGTGGTGCGGCGGGACGGCGGACCGAACGGCAACCTGACATCGCTGTACACGGGAGACGGAACCCGCAACGAGGATTGGCACAGCTGGCGCGAACCGCTGCTGGCACCCTTCGACGGAGTCGTTATCGGCATCCAGATCAATCCTGAAACCACGGTCCCCGGCGTCCGGGGCTCGGGCCGCTCAAGCGCCATCGGGTTCCAGCAGCTGGTCGACGGCGAACCGACGGGTATCCATGTCGCATACGTCCATGTCCGCGAGGTGACGGTATCCCAGGGTGACACTGTGCGGGCAGGCGACCCGGTCGCCCGCATTGGGAACAACGGCTCCTCATTCAACCCCCATGTGCACGTCGGCGCATTCCGTGGCGAATTGATGTCGGAAGACGCCGTGCCGCTTCAGGTGCGGATGGATCTGGCCGCTCTGGGACGCCTTCTAGGGACGGCAGGCAACTGAGCCGACACCGCTGAGCCTCGATGCCTGATTCCCACATGAGCCGTCGAGCTGAGCTGCGGGCTCAGGTGTCGATGCTCGGAGCGCGCGTGGTCATCTCGAACACGAGGGAGACTCTACCGTTCCCGGAACTCTCCACAGGAAAAGCGGACATTCCATTTGCTCCCGACACCGCCTTGATCACGGAGGCGCGGAGATTTATTTTCGCGGGCCGTTCGTACGGGACTTTGAAGTACGCCCTGCCCCCTTCGTCTAGTGGCCCAGGATACCTGGTTCTCAGCCAGGAGACAGGGGTTCGATTCCCCTAGGGGGTATGCGGGCTACCACACGCCACGGTCCGTGAGTCCGCGGATCCGGGGCGTTCTTGTTTCGGGCCGTCTTCGCGAGGCGCGCGCGTTAGTAGTTAGTGTCAGTGGCCAAGCCCGCCCCGGCCAGTGATCCGAATCAGTAATCCACCGGCCGCAGGTAGGACTCTCCGATTGCTGTCTGGGACAGCATCGCCTGGGTGGGCAGGCGGCGCTTCCAGTGCGTTGCGTCGAGGCGCGCGGTCACGGCGCGCATGTCCCCCTCTGGGAAGCCCGCGTCGACGAGCTCGGCGGGGGACCTTCCGTCCAGCAGGTGAAACAGAATCAGATCCGCGCTCCGGTAGGTGACGCCCAAGTCGTTCTCGTCGGTCTGGCCGGGGATCAGGTCAGCCGTCGGCGGCTTGTCGATCACCGAGAGCGGCAGACCCATCGCCCGCCCCAGCGCCCACACCTGGGTCTTGAACAGGTCCCCGAGAGGATTGACCGCGGGCGCGTCGTCGCCGTGCCACGTGAAGTAGCCAAGCAGCCGCTCTGACTTGTTGCTTGTGCCCACCGGTAGCGCACCGAGTCCGGCGGCCTGATCGTACAGGATCGCCATGCGAACCCGGGCCGCGACATTCCCCGTCCGGTGCGCGCCGGGACCGGATTCTTTTTCCAAATACCCGTCCACCGCCGGCGCAATGTCGATCACCCGGCGCGGCGTGCCCAAGGCCTCCGCCACCTCGTGCGCGTCATCCAGACTGCGGGGGTCCGACGAGCGGTAGGGCAGCATGAAGCAGTGGACCGATTCCGGCTCCAGCGCCTCGGCGCAAAGTGCGGCGGAGAGAGCCGAATCCACACCGCCCGACAGTCCGATCACAATGCTGGAAAAACCCCGCTGGACCGCTATCTCCTGTCTCAGGAACTCGACAAGCCAGCGCCTGACGGTTTCGACATTGATTTCAAGCACCGAGTCGTCGTCGGGATCGAGCCCCGGGGCCGGCCGCACCCGACTGTCGAAACGCTGCGTCATCTGTCCGCGGCGCCGGGACTGTTCGCCATCAACCGCCGCCAGGCTTGCTCGAGGTCGGCCAAGTGGGGTGCCTGCCCCCTGACGCGCGAGACATCCCCCGGATTGATGGTCACGGGCACCAGTGCCTGGTCCCAAAGCGGCCCCGATGCAATCCGCTGTCCCGCCGGATCATATGCGGTGGAACCGCCCGGAAACCCCTTCCCTCCCTCAAACCCCGCGAGCTGGGCGAGGATCACGAAAATACCGTGTTCCGCGGCCAGACGACTCCCGATCACGTCCCACGTCGCCAAGTTTTCCGGTCCGTCGGGCGATCTTGCACCGCGGGCAGGCGACGCGCAGAGCACCAGCAGGAGTTGGGCGCCGTCCAGGGCCGCCAGCGCTCCGGTTACCGAATGGAAGGCGTCCTCGCAGACCAACATCGCGGTGCGACCCAAGCGTGTGTCGAAGGCCGCCACACCCGCCCCGGGCGACACGAACCGGGCCTCCTGAAACAGCCCGTAGGTAGGCAGGAAGACCTTCCGGTGAACGTGTACTATCCCGCCGCCCTCGCCCAACCGCGCGTAAATGGCGGAGTTGGAGAACTTCCGTTCGTGCCTCTCGTAGAAGCCCGCCGCCACGTCTACGGGAGGCAGCCCCCGCCGGCCATGTTCGCCGTCCAGCGCCTGGAACCACTCCGGCGCGGTCCGTGCCTCCTCGTATACTCCCCCTTCCAGGAAGTACCCGGTCAGGGCGGTCTCCGGGAACACGATCAATCGGGTGTTCGGATCGCGGTCCAGCGCGCGCTCAATGGTGGCACCGGCTCGCCTCAGCGCACTCCCGGGATCCGACTTGTCCGGCCGAAACTGCGCGATGCAAATCGTCCGAGGCACGGGCGTCATTCTCCAGCGGCCTCCGAACCGCCTTCCAACGCGCCTGCCAGGTCGCGCAGGATACCGGCCAGAAGCGCCGGGTGTTGTTCGGGAATCAGGTGGCCGCCATCAGGGATCACCGTGAGCGGACAGGACAGCATCCTCGCGAGGTCGGTTGCGGCTTTGAGCGGAATCCTGCGGTCGTGCGGGCCACCCACCACATGCGCCGACACAGTCTCGCCGGGGATCGGGAGAAAGCCCTCCAACTCGGCCGGTTGCCAGTCTGCCATGATCTTCATCAACACCGCGGCCCCCGCGGAATCGTCGTACGGGCGGGAATACTCGTCCGCCACGCCTGGAGAGACGCGGAACCGCGGCCCGGCGGCCATCTGAGTAATGAACCGCCCGAGCGGCGCTTGCAGCGGTGCCAGCAGCACCCCGGCGGCGCGGCGGGCCGCGGGTCGCCTCAGGACCGAAAGAAAAGCAGGCGGGATGATCTTGTGAGTAACCGGATTGCACAACAGCAATGCGCGCTGCACCGGACCTGTGTTGGCAGCACTGGCGAGTCCCATGGCCAGGGCCGCCCCGTGCGAATGCCCGGCAATCAACCGGGGAATTCCCTTCCCCGGCCACAGTACCTCCGACATCTCCCCCAGGCGCCGTACGTCCTCCGGGATGCCGTACCGCAGCTTCTCAAGTCGCGACCCCTCCGAGCCGACCGAGGCACCGCGTCCCAGCAGGTCGGGCACCCAGCATTCCCACTGCGGGCATATGTCAACGAAGCGCTCCGCCACACCGTACCAAGTGCGCCCGCGCGCCCCCAATCCGTGGAGCAACAGAGCGGGCCGGCCGCACTCAGCACCCCGGTCGCTGCGGACGACGACAAGATGCACGTCGCCCTCTCTGATCCGCACGGTTTCTTGTGTCGAAATCGCCGCCATGGGTTTAAACCTAACCGGTGGGGAAAGGACGTCGGCAGGTGGGGCGGCAGGTTGACGGAAGGGGATCGGGCGGCCATCATTTGCCCCATGAAGACCCACAGGTTCCGGGCTTTGGCCCTTGAGATCCCCAGCGTGGCCTTGGTTGCGCTCGGCCTTGCCACCTCACCCGGTCTCGGCCAGGACCTTTCGGCCGACGTGAGCGTTCTCATCCAGACCGGTTTTCACGACCCGGGTTCCTCCAACGCACAGCCCGCCGGGTTTGAAGTGTTTGAAGGCCGGTTGCTTGTGAGCGGCGGCAGGACGGGCACGTTTGAATACAGCGCAATAGTACGGTACGACGCCGAGTCCCGGGCCATGGAGCTGTTCGATGTGCAGGCCACTCTCCCGATTTCGCCCGAGGTTCACCTGACCGCCGGGATGTTCAGACCGTCTTTCGGCCTGGACGCCCTTGACCCGAAGGGGCAACTCAGGTTTCTGGAGCGGGCGTCCGCAACCCGGGCCATTGCCCCCGGCAGGCAGGTCGGCGTGAGCCTGGGAGGCGCGTTCCTCGACGGCCGGCTCGAATACGGGGGGGGGGTTTTCAACGGCAATGGGCGCACGGCCAGCAACGACGGGGGTTACATGTGGGCCGGGCGGGTTCAGTTCAACACCGTCGGTCCGATTGCATTCACGGACCAGTTCGTGCTGCAGGGCGGACTATCGGTTCTCTGGTCGGACGATGTTGCGGGGTGGGGGACGGGGTCCACGCAGTCCTGGGGGGCGGATTTCCATGCCGCCTACAGGGGGTTCAATCTGACGGCCGAATACCTGCGGGCCGAGAACCAATGGGAATGGAATCTCGACGACCATCGCGGGGAGCGCACTGCCGAAGACCGGCGGGACATGCAGACCACGCATGGTTTCCATGCCGAGATGGCCAGGGCAGTGTGGGGACTCACCGAGGCGGTGGTCAGGTACGACAGTCTTGAAGGAGCCGACGGCGAGACCGACGGTTTCTTGATGGCCGGACTGAACCTCTTCCCCGGTTACCTGACCCGGCTCAGCCTTCAGTATGCCAAACGCCTGCAGGGCGAAGACAACCGACTGCTGGCCGACGGGGAACTTTTCGCCCTGGTCCAGTTCGGTTTCTAACGCCGAGGGGTTTCAGGGCTCGTAGTACCGAAACACTTTGAGTTCGCCGTCCCAGTCCAGAACGTCCTTGTAGAGCTGTTGGGCCCTCGGCCCGCCTCCGTCGGTGCGAAACTCGACCCAACAGTTTGTATGGACCACGAAACTCTCGAAGCTCTGGGTCGGGCCGCGGCACTCCGTGCCCGTCAGCTCCGGCTCCGCGTCCCGAAAGTCGTAAAGCAGGGTGGCGAGCGCCGCCCGGTTGCGGATACCGATGTTGGTCCAAGCGAAATCCACCGGATAGTTGACCTCGGGGGCCGAGGCCGGGAGCTCGGGCCAGACCATCTGGTTGTGCTCGCCCTCCGACAAGCGCAGAGCCCCCAGCGTCGCCGTATCGCGGGTCGAAAGAGCGGCCAGAACACGCCGGGCCAAAACATCCAGCGAGCTCGCCGAGCCGCGGAGACCCGCGTTACGGCGTCGCTGGGGGCTCTGCCCTTGTCGGAGGGCGTGCACAACCAGATGGTCTGGCCCGAGCGCCCCCCCCCACCAAACACGAGCGCTGCAAGGCGCAGCCTGTCGGTATTAGCTGACGCGAGTAATCCGGGCTAGTTGATGTCGCGAGTAATCCAGGCGTCGAACCACTGTTCGCCGTTGGGATCAACTCCGCCTATGAAGCTGACCTGATCGAAGAACCCGTCGGCGGCCGGCGTGGCGCCACCGGACACAAGCGGAGAGGTCGAAATCGGGCGCAGGTCGGGAGCCAACGTGCTGTAGGGATCCGTCAGCATCGGATCGGTGTCGAAAGCGTTGGACCACACCACGTTCCCCAGGTAGGCCTCCTCGTCAATCCCGTCTTCGTCTTCCTCGAACGTCCCCGAGGTCTGCCCGAAAAAGTAGGAGTTCGTCAGCGTGACGCCGTCGGACTCCACGGTCTCGATCTGGTCCAGATCGATTCCCTTCTCAAAGCCAAGCACGACCACGTTGTGGATCGACCCGGCGGTGCCGCGACGGAAGATAATCCCGCGCGGGCTCTCGCCGGCGCTGCCGACACCCGCGGGCTTGCCGATCAGGGTGACGTTGTAGATGGTCGGGTTCGTGAGCGGAATTGCATCGAAGTTCTCTTCGTTGCCGTCAACCTCAAAACCGTTGTCTGCATCGAACGGATCCTGGATAACCACCCAGAACTGGCCGCGGCCCTGCCATCCGGTCGAAAAATCGAACGAATCGTCCGAAGCGCCGGTGACGACAGCGTACTTCAGATCGACGGTACCGCCGAAGAACTCGATGCCGTCATCGGACCCGTAGTGCGACTGGATGTGGTGGAGCTCGGTGCCCGCGCCAACACCGTTCAGGGTCAGGCCGTTGAGCTCGTTGCCGAAACTGACCTCGTAGCCGGCATACTCGATGCGCACGTAGCTCAGCACGCCGCTGTCATCGTTTAACTCAGAACCGCCGTAGGGGCCGGAGCCGCCTTCCCCCACACACTCCTGGGCCGGGAAATTGCAGTGTGAACGGCCGTTGAGAACCACTCCGCCCCAGTCGCCGCGAGACCGCGAACCCTCCGCGGCCGAGCTGGTGAACACGATCGGCGCGTCCGCCGTGCCCCGCGCAACGATGCGCCCGCCCTGCCTGACGATCATGGCAGATCCAGCGTAGTTGACGTCACCCTTGAGCGTGGTGCCCGCGGGGATGGTCAGGGTCACCCCGTCCTCAATGATCGTGGTGCCCTGGATCAGGTAGACCGTGTCGGCCGACAGGGTGCGGTTGGCGGTCAGAGTTCCCGAGAGGACGCCGCTGTCGCCGCCCGCCGGGGAAGGCGGCCCGGTGGCGTCGGAGCAAGCAGCAACGAGAACACATCCTGCTGCCGCCGCGAAAGGCCGCGAAATCGGTCCGGCGAAAGTAAGTCTGCTTCTCATCTCATGAATTCTCCCTGCACCGTCTGCAGACGGCGCCTTAGAAGTTGCCTGCCGGTTGCCACTCAGCGCTGACCGAGAAGGAACGGCCGATATCCCAACCGCGCAGAAGGTCACCGCCCTGGGTGAAGCGGTAGCTGCTGTCCAGCAGATTGGAGGCGCCCATCTTGAGCGATGTCCCCCGACCCAGATTCTGTTCCACAACGAAGTCAAGTTGATCGCGCGGTTCCTCCAGCACGTCGGGCAGGTACTGCGTGCCGACCTGACTGATACGGGAGCCGAAGCGGTTATAGAGCAGCGACATCGATGATCCGCCCCCGGGGGCGGACCAGTTGAGGCCGGCGTTAACCACATAGGCCGACTGACCCTGCAGCCGGCGCTCCCGCTCGACGATCTCCAGCTCGTCGGCCCCGAAACCGGGCACGAAGACCTGCGCGACCGTCCCCGTTGCAACCTGGCTGGCCACCACCGTCACGTTCACGTTCAGGCGGAGGTTGTCCCACCCGCCGGCCAAGAAGCCCATCCCGGTCCGCGCCTCAAATTCGGCACCAAAGTTCTGGGCGGATTCGGCGTTGACCCAGCTCTTGATGAACTCGCTGCTGGGGAACACGACTTCTTCAATCGGCCCGGCGAATTCTTTCAGGAAGGCACTGGCCGAGAAAACCGACCCCGGTGACGGGAAGAACTCCCACCGCAGATCGAAGTTGTTGATCCTGGACCGCTCAAGCAGCGGGTTGCCCACGACCAGGTAACCGCCGGCGAAGTCGGCGAACGAGAACGGTGCCAGCTCTCTGAACTCGGGTCGCGCCACAGTCCGCGAAGCGGCCGCGCGCACGTTGATCTGATCGCTGGCCGCCCACGTGAGGGTGATTCCCGGGGCGATGTCCGTATCGCTCAGCTCGGCACCTTCCAACGGGTCGGCGAACGTGGTGAACAGGTCCAGGGGGTTAACGTTCTGCTTGCTCGACTCGACCCTGGCACCTCCCGCGAAACGCACCGACGGCAACAGCTCGAAGTCGGCCATGAAGTAGGCGGCGGCCGTGATCTGGTCGGCCACGTAGTTATCGGGCCGGAACGTGGCCTCGGTGATCTCGAACCGGTCGGCCGCAATGTTCTCGGCGGTGAAAAGGTTGTCGGGATCGGACATCCTCACGTCGTCGGGAATCGGCCCCCGGGGCATGAACCTGAACCGGCGGCTCAGCACGTTCCGGTCTCGCGACACCAGCGCCCCACCGAACTCAATCGTGCCCGGCACGTCCCTCACCCAAATCGGGATCTCCGCGTCCATGGCCAGGTTGATTGCCTCTTCCTCCAGATTCTGGTGGAAGATGCTGCCGCTCTGGATGAAGTTGTCCCACAGGAACACGCCGTCGGCCTCGCGGTAGAGCACCTCGCGAGTGTTGGGCTCGTAACGACCTGCCCGCGAATAGGACGCCTGCCACTCCACGGACGCCTCGGCCAGGTTCCGGAAGTAGTGCTTCCCGGTCACCCGCCCCGAAAGGAGCGAGTTCTCCACATACTGGAGGCGCGTGTTCCTCTGGTCGGCGTTTGAATCAAGGTTGAATCCCTCAAGAATCCGGGCTTGGTCCTCGGTGATCCGGTTCATCAGACCGTTCAGGGAAATGCGGTGTCCGCTGGCAAGGGGGTAGTCCACGTTCAAGAGCCCGCCCAGCGTGACCTGTCGCGTGGTTACATCGCCGGCGTAGTTGACCTCGGGATCGTCCAGCAGACTGGAAGCGAAGACGCGCTCCACGTAGTTGCCGCGCCGGCTCCACGAATCGTCCCAGTGGGCGGTGGCCAGAATGCCCAGATCGCGCGGCCCCAGGCCGAACTCGGTGGAAAACGCCAGTTCGCCGCCGACCGGTGCGGGTACGGTTGAGGGCAGGCCCGCCCAACCCGGGGCGAACGCCTCGCCGATCGCCTCGAGTTCGGTGGTGGTCAGGTTGCCGCGGGTGACCCCCATGTCATCAGGCAGAATGTCTGGCAGGTCTCTGGTACCGTCGTCTATCCCCAAAAAGTCGAGCCCGCCGCCTTCGTAACTCAGACCGGTCGCTCCCGTCGTAATCGTCTGGTATCCGGAGCTCAGCCCCATTTTGAAGAACTCTTCCCCTGGCACCCGGCGGGTCTCAATCTGGACCAATCCGCCGGCGTAGTCCGCGGGCTGGCTGGGGAGGTAGCTCTTGGAGGTCGAGACGCTCTCAATGAAGCTGGCCGGGACCAAGTCCAACGGAACGGCCTTCCGGTCCGCGATCGGCGAGGGCATGACAGCGCCGTCGAGAGTCGTGTTTCCGTAGCGCTCCCCCAGGCCGCGGACGTAGACGAACTTTTTGTCGACGATGGTCACGCCGGGTACGCGGGCCATCGCCGCAGCCGCGTCGGAGTCGGGTGAATCGCTGATCTGCTCGCGCCCGATGGCGTCGGTCACCGCGGCCGCCGTCTGCCTGGCCGACAGAACCGCCGCAGCCGTCCCCTGCTCTTTCGTTGCCGAAACGGTTATCCCCTCGACCGCTATCGTCCGCGGGGGCAAGACCACATCGACCACGGTAACCTCGCCCGCCGTAACCACCACACCCGTCACCGTCTTGGAGGCAAATCCAATCCGGGTGAACGCCAGGTCATACGTCCCCGGCGGGAGCCGGGAGATCGAGTAGCGGCCGTCAACGTCTGAGAGCACACCGGTTTCCAGGTCCGCCAGTGTGACCTGCACGCCAGCCAGCGGCCGCGAGTTCACTTCGGCCACCACCCTGCCCGACACCCGGCCCTCCGCCTCTTGTGCCAAGGCACAGTCTGCCCCCGCCAGCAACAAACAAGCGGCGGACGCCACTGAGACAGCTGTAACCAGAACACGGCGTTCGGCTGGAACCATGGAAATCGCTCTTTGGCTTTTCTCGGGAATGCAATCGATGTACATGACGGGGGGATTATCGTACCCGCGCGTAACGTGAAAAGGGGCTGTTTCGTCACGATTCGGTCACGGGTGCCGCCGCAGGTTTGCGATGCTCTGGCGGGTGGCGGGTGCTGCCTGCCGCCCCTTGCGATCCCGGTCGACACGCGGTCTCGGGCGCGTCGTTACAAAACCGTTATGTTTTCGTTACTTTAGGGGCCGCTTGGGCCGGGTATTGTTGGTTGGTGGACTCGCGCTGGTCCGCGAGTCATCCTGCCATGTCCGCGAGTCCGTGAGGCTGCCGCGACCAGTGCAATTGGGGCGACAAACTTCCATGCCAGATGCTCAGATACTCGTTGTCGACGACGAACCCGATATCCTCAGCCTGCTGGTTTACCATCTCAGCCGGGAGGGGTACCGGGTTTCAACCGCCGTAAACGGCGAGAGCGCGCTCAAGTCAGCGATTACAGACCGCCCGGACGCGATCGTTTTGGATTTGATGCTCCCCGGTATGGACGGGTACGAGGTGCTGAGCCGACTCCGCCGCGACGAACGCGTCGCATCGCTGCCCGTGATTCTGCTCACCGCGCGGCGCGAAGAGGAAGAACGCGTGCGGGGATTCGAGGTGGGGGCCGATGATTACATCACAAAGCCGTTCAGTGCCAAAGAACTGACGCTTCGGCTGGAGGCCTTGCTTCGGCGGGCAAAGGCAGACCCGGTTTCGGCGGGCCGTCGCCTGGTGGTCGGACCGGTCGCACTGGACCGTGATGCCCACCGGGCGTTTGTGTCGAACCAAGAGGTTGATCTCACACCCCTGGAGTATCGCCTTTTGGCCATTCTGCTGGAGCGACGGGGACGGGCGCAGTCCCGCAGCCATCTACTGGAGTCGGTGTGGGGGCCCCGGTCGAAGCTGGAATCGAGGACCGTCGACATGCATATCGCCAGAATCCGCGCCAAGCTGGGCGATGAGGCCGACCGGCTCGAGACGGTGCGTGGCATCGGGTATCGGTTCCGGGCCTCGGATCGATAGGTGAACCCGCCACTGCGCGTTTTTTTGGCATACACCGGAATCGGGGCGGCTACCGTTCTTGCGTTCTGGCTGCTGCTCGGTCCGGCACCACCGGCCCAGCTTTTGCTCGGTCTGGCGGCATCGACCACGACCGCCGGGGTGCTCGCCGTGGTCGAGGCGCGGCCCCTCGCCCGCCGGCTCATGTCCGTTCAGTCGGCGGCCGAGCGTCTCGCCGCCGGCGATTTCGCGGCCCGGACGGGAGCCGGGGCGGGCGGGCAGACCGAGGCTCTCGGCAGGGCGGTCGACCGGATTGGGGTTCGCCTCGAGACCGGGCTCGCAGCGGCGCGGCGTGCGCGGGACAACCTGTCGGCCGTGTTGGAGGGGTTGGACGACGCTGTCGCGCTGGTCGACGCGGAGGGACGCGTGCAGGCCCGGAACACCGCACTGGAGACACTGGCGGGCCGACCCGCGCCGCGTGGTTCGCAGCTGAGCGTGATCTTCCGGGATCCGTCGATCCCCGAGGCGGCGGAACGAGCCGCGGCCGGCGAGCCGGTTTCGCGGGAAACATCGGTCGGAGAGCGCACCGTGCTGGTGCGGGCGGTGCACCACGACGGAGGCGCCCTGCTGCTTCTGCGAGACTTGACCGACCGCCGGCTGTTGGAACAGATGCGGCGGGACTTCGTGGCCAATGTCTCGCACGAAATGAAGACTCCCCTCACCAGCGTGGTCGGGTTCGCGGAGGCTATTTCTGATCCGAACCTGGGGGCCGGGCTCTCTTCGGAATTCGCGGAGAGGATCTTGGTGAACGCCACTCGCATGCGGCGCCTGGTGGACGACTTGTTGGAGCTGTCGCACGTTGAGTCGGGCAGCTGGAGCCCCTCAGTCGAACCGGTTGCAGTGCGGGGTGTGGCGGAGACGGTTTGGCGAGATTTGCCCGCGGGCCTGGCCGCCGACGGGGTGACGCTCGACGTAGACCCGGATGCCTCGGACGCGCGCGTAACCGCCGATGCCCGTGCGGTCCGGCAGGTGCTGCGGAACCTGATCGAGAACGCGCTCAGGTACGCTCCCGCCGAGACGGCGATCCGAATCAGGTTCAGGCCTTTGGAGGGGCGGGCGGAGTGGTTGCGGGTGGAGGTTTCCGACGGCGGCCCCGGTATTCCTTCGGATCAGGTAGACCGGGTATTTGAACGGTTCTATCGTGTAGACCCGGACCGCTCCCGCGAGGGCGGCGGGACCGGGCTCGGGCTGGCCATCGTCAAGCACTTGGTGGGTGCGCACGGTGGCGAAACGGGCATCGAGACGGGCGTGGGCGAGGGCACCACCGTTTGGTTCACGCTCCCGGGCTCATTGACCCCGGATTCGCCGCCGCCGGGCGAGCCCGAGGGCACCGGCCGAAAAAACACCGGACATTTCCGCGGGAACGTCCGGGACCGGCGAGACATTGCCACGCTGGCCGTTGTTGCCGCCCTGGCCGTGTCTGCCGGCTGCGCGGCGCCCGATCCCGTTTGGATTGACGGATCGAGCACGGTTCGGCCCATCACCGAGGCCGCCGCGACCGCGTTTCGCGCCGAGCATCCCCGGGCCCGCCTGGCCGTCGGCACCTCGGGCACGACGGGCGGCTTTGTGAAGTTTTGCGAGGGTTGGGTCGACATCAGCAACGCCTCGCGGAGGATGACGGGCGCCGAGCGTGCGACCTGCCGCCGCAGGGGAATTGAGCCGGTCGAGGTCGCCCTGGCCCGCGACGGGATCGCAGTGGTCGCCCATCCCGCCAGCAACTGGGTCGAGTGCCTTTCGGTGGAGGAGCTCCGCGGCATCTGGGAGCCCGGTTCCGCTGTCCGCACGTGGGGACAGGTCCGCCCGGAGTGGCCGGGCGACGATCTGTTGCTCTACGGCCCCGGGCCCGACTCGGGGACGTTTGATTTTTTCACTACCGCCGTGATGGGCCGGCCCGGGGAAAGTCGGAACGATTACGCCTCCAACCCCCACAGCGACGCGCTCCTGAGGGGGGTCAGCGGTGACGCCGGTTCGCTGGGTTTTCTGGGCCGGGGGAAACTGCAGCGCGACCCCGGCGGGGTGAAGACGATCTCGGTCAATGCAGGAGCCGGCTGCCAGCCGCCTTCCGAGAACGCGGTCGTGACTGGCGCGTATCCGCTCGCGCGGACCATCTACATGTACGTGGGACAGGCTTCCTTGCGGCGTCCCGAGGTGTGGAACTTCGTCTCTTTTCTGCTGGACGGAGTGGACCGTTTTACCAGTGCGGCAGGGTACTTCGCGCTTGACGATGACGCCTACCACGCCCAGAGACGGCGGCTGAGCGAGGCCCGCCGGGGTTCGAGCCAATGACCGACAGGCTGGGCGGTCACGCCCTGCGGTTGTGCGCGCTGGGATCGGCCCTGGCCACCGTGGGCATCGTGGCCGTGCTCATCTCCGAATCGTGGGGTTTCTTCGCGGGCCTTGCCGACGCTGGCCCGGCGGGCCTCGCCGGGTTCCTGAGGCTGCTCAACGGCACTCTTCTGGTCGCGATCGGGGCAGGGGTAATCGCATTGCCGCTGGGCCTGGGATGCGCCGTGTTTCTGAGCGAGTTCGCTTCGGCCGGCACGCAGCGAATAGTGCGCCCCATGCTGGAGATGATGGCGGGGATTCCGACCGTGGTCTACGGGTTCTTCGCCGTTTTCTTCGTGACTCCCTTGGTGAGGGCCGTGCTTCCCGGCGCCGGCGTGTTCAGCGCGGCGAGCGCCTCGGCAGTGGTGGCAATCATGGTGTTGCCCATGATCACGTCCATGTCGGAGCGCTCCATCAGCAACGTCAACCCGGCACTCAAGGAGGCGGCACTCGGCCTCGGAGCCACCCCGACCGAGGCCTCCAGGAGAGTTGTGGTCCCGGCCGCCCGCGCCGGAATCATGTCGAGTGTCGTATTGGCCTTCGGGCGCGCCGTGGGCGAGACCATGATCGTGACCCTGGCCGCCGGAACCACCCCGCGATTCACCCTGAACCCGCTTGAGAGCATCCAGACCCTCACGGCGTTCACACTCGGGGCCGGTACGGGCGACCCGGCCACGGGCAGTCGGCCCTACGAAACCGTGTTCGCGGTGGGGCTCGTGCTGTGCGCGATGGCCGTTGGAATCACGGCAATCGGACGCCGGCTCACGTCGGGTGGAACTGGAGCGCCGCTAACGACGCCGGCCGGCCTGCACCCGCTGCCCGATAGCGCAGGGTCGGGGGGATGACGGCCCGGGTTGATCAGGGGTTTCCGGCCTCGATCCGGGAGCGGAATCGCAGCGACCGGATTGTCCGGCGGGCCTGCGCGGCGGCCGCGGTCGTAGCTCTGGCTCCGCTGGTATTGGTCGCCGTTCATGCCCTGTGGCTCGGCGCGCCGCACCTGACCTTGGACTTTTTCTTGAACGCGCCATCCTCTGACCCAGCTTCGGCGGGCATCAGGCCCCTGCTGCTGGGCACGGTCTGGATGGTCGCGCTGGTGGGTCTGGTCGCCGTCCCGCTCTCGGTTGGTTCGGCCGTGTACCTTGATGCCTACTTTCCGCAGCGGCGGCTGGCCCGGATTCTGGGTTCCAACATCGGGTACCTGGCATCGGTGCCATCGGTGGTTTACGGATTGGTTGGCCTTGCCGTTTTCGCCCGCGGTGCGGCGATGGGCCACACCCTTCTGGCCGGCGCGGCCACACTGACGCTACTGGTTCTGCCCCTGCTGACCCGGGCCACGCGCGAAGTTGTCCGGGCGGTTCCCCGGGCGCAGGTGGAGGCTGCCTACGCGCTGGGCGCCACCCCGTTCCAGGCGATCAGGTTCGCCGTGCTTCCGGGCTCGGCGGGCCAGATCGCGGCGGCGTCACTGCGGGCCCTGTCACGGGCGGCGGGAGAGACCGCTCCCCTGGTCGTGCTGGGAGCGTTCACGTTCATCGCTCTGAACGTTACCAGTCCGCTGGATCCGCTCACCGCCCTGCCGGTTCAGGTGTTCGAGTGGACCGAGAGCACCGACGCCCGTTTCCGGGGGCTCGCGGGGGCGGCCGCGCTGGTACTCCTCGCGGGAACGCTGCTCCTGAACGCCGGGGCCACCCTGGTGCATGGGTCCTCCATTGGCCGCCGCTGATTTCGCGCCGCCGGGGCTGAGGGCCGCCTCGGTTTCGGTGACGCGCGGCGGACGCAGGGTCCTTTCCGAGGTGTCTTTCGCGGCACCCGGAGGCCAGGTCACCGCAATCGTCGGGCCGGCCGGTTCCGGGAAGGGTGCGCTGCTCAGGTGCTTCAACCGTATGCATGATCTGGATGGGGCAGCCGAAATGAGCGGGGCGGTTTTTCGCGAAAACGAGGAGCTGGTCCGCCTGCCGGAGCACCTGGCCGGGCTTCGGCGCCGGATCGTGCTCGTGTCAGGTCGGGCGGGGCTTTTCCCCCGTTCGATCTCGTTTAACGTGGCGTTTGGCCTTCGAATCAACCGGTATCGGGGCGATATCGACCGTCAGGTTCAGACCGCTTTGGAAACGGCCGGGCTTTGGCCCGAGGTCGGGGACCGGCTGGACCAGAGTGCGATGGCGCTGGGCGCGGGCCAGATGCAGAGGCTTTGCCTTGCCCGGGCGCTGGCAGTCGAACCCGAGGCGCTCCTGCTGGACCATCCCACGTCCGGCCTGGACCGAAACGAGAGCGGCAAGATCGAAGATATTATCGTTTCGCTGCGCGGCCGCCATACAATTCTGCTGGCTACGGAGAACTTGGGGCAGGCCTCGCGAATCAGCGATTACACGGCCTTCGTCCAAGACGGAGAACTCGTCGAGTTTGGCGAGACAGAGCGTGTGTTCACGAACCCCGAGCACCCGCTTACAGAGGCATTCATTACGGGGAGGACTGGATAACCCGCCGTGGCACTGGCCCTTGACGATCGCCTGGACGCGCTGACCACCGCGCTCAACCATATGTCGCACCAGGTCGAAAAGCTGGTGAAAGACTCGCTTACGCTTGTCGGGGGCGTGGACATTGACGAGCTGGCCGAGGACGTGATCAGGGGCGATCTGGTCATCGACCGGCAGGAAGTGGAGATCGAAGAAAAGGCAATCGAAATGCTGGCCCTGCACCAACCGCGGGCCGGGGACCTCAGGGTTATCGTTGCCGTGCTGAAGATCAACAACGACCTGGAGCGAATCGGCGACCACGCCGCCAATATCGCACGTGCAGCCGGCCGTTTGGGCCGCCTCGAAACGAAGGTGCCTGTGCCTCCCGAGCTGGGTGAAATGGGTCGGATTGCGTGCGGAATGCTGGGAGATGCGCTGGACGCGTTCGTGCATGAGAGCACCGACGAGGCCGCCGCTGTGCGCGAGCGAGACGACCGGGTCGATCAGCTGCTGGATTCGCTGGTCAGGATCATGCTGACCCACATGCCCGAGCACCACATCTCGGGATGCCTTGAGGTCATCCTCATCGGCCGCAACTTGGAGCGAATCGCCGACCTCGCGACCAACATCGCCGAGGACGTGATCTTCATGGTGCAGGGCAGAACCGTCAGACATGGAGTGCGCCTTGACAGGGCGGGCGGCGGGCCGAAAGCGAACTCCTAAGGGGCCGGTGCTAGAGCGCGGGGGGCTTCCTGCGTTTCCTGGCGTCTTCCATCAGTTCGGCCTGGTAGTCCACCCCGGTGGTACCGGGATCCGGTTCCAGCCGCGTCCAGCTGCCGTCGGGACCAAGCGACCACGCCCTTTGGTTGTCCCGCAGGGCCAAGTCCAGCATGCTTTCCAGCCGCGCCCTGATGTCGGCGTCGTCGACCGGCATCAAGACCTCGACCCGGTGCACCATGTTGCGTTTGCGCAGATCCGCGCTTCCGATCCATACCTCGGGTTCTCCCGCGTTCCCAAACCAGAGCACTCTGTCGTGTTCGAGAAAACGGCCCACGATGCTCCGGACCCGAATGTTCTCGCTCCAATCGGGCAGTCCCGGCCGCAGCTGGCAGGCACCCCGCACAATCAGGTCTATCCGGGCCCCTGAACGCGACGCCGCATAGAGAGCCCTGATCAACCGTTTGTCGTCCAGGCCGTTCATTTTCATGATGACCCGACCGCCTCGGCCCTTTCGCGCATGCTTGCCCTCGCGCTGGATGGCCCTGAGCACGCTCCACCGGAGATCCCGCGGCCCGACAATCAGCTTCTCGTAACGCTGCTCGGGGGCGTAACCGGTAAGAAAATGAAACAGGTTCACAGTGTCCGTCCCTATTTCGGGGCGGGCCGTGAAGATGCCGATGTCCGTGTAGAACCGGGCAGTGTCACTGTTGTAGTTGCCCGTGCCGATGTGGCAGTAGGTCCTGATCTCGCCGTCCTCCCGTCTCAAAACCAGAGCGGCCTTGGCGTGCGTCTTCAGGCCAACCAGCGAATAGGTGACGTGTACCCCTGCCTCTTCGAGCCGGGCGGCCCAGCCGATGTTGGAGACTTCGTCCCAGGCGGCCGTCACCTCAACGAGAACCGCCACTTGCTTGCCCGATTCCGCCGCCCTCTCCAGCGCGTTGATTACCGGGGAATCGGCCGAAGTCCGGTATACGGTCTGCTTGATTGCGAGGACATCCGGATCGTCGGCCGCGGCCTCGATGAAATGGCCCACCGAGGCCGTGAACGAATCGTAGGGGTGGTGGACCATCAGGTCGCGCCGGCGAATGGCCGCCCAGATGTCGGGCACCTCTTCGCTGCGCTCCCCGGGACGCAGCGGCGAGGGGATGGCCGGGTTCCACGGCTTGAAGCGATGGGTCCACGGGCCCAGATCGACCAACTCCGCGAGCCCGGAGGCGTCCAGCGGGGGGTCGATCTCGGCAACATCCACGGCCTCCAGCTCCAGCTCTCCGGCCAGGAGCTGCCTCGTTCCGGCCGACATGCCCGGTTCGACGTCGAGCCTGACCACCGGGGCAAAACGCCGCTCGCGTACTTCCTCCGAAATCATCCGCAGCAGATCATCGGCCTCTTCCTCGTTCCGCCGCATGTCGGCGTTTCGGATGACGCGGAAGAGCGCGGCCTCCTCAATCCTCATTCCCCTGAACAGGTGTGCGGCCAGGGCTTTCACCAGCTCCGCCGACGAAACCAGTGCATTGGGAGCGGGCAGTTTCACCCAGCTGCCTATGGTCTCAACGGGAATTTTCACGCGGGCAAAGTGGCGCGTGGACAGCTCGGGGTGGTAGAGGGTGACGGCCAGCGAAAGGCTGAGGTTGGAGATGAACGGGAACGGGTGCCCGGGATCGACCGTCAGGGGCGTGAGGAGCGGGTAAATCCGTTTGTGGAATTCGGTCTCGACATGCTGCCGCTCGTCGTCGTCGAGTTCATCAAAACGCTTGATGACGAGGCCCGCCTCGGCATCCACGCACGGCTTCAGCGTTTCGCGCCAAACGGTGGACAATTCCCGGCGCATGGCGGTGATCGATCCTCTGAGCAGTTCGAGCTGTTCCTCCGGCGTCCTCCCGTCGCGCGACCGCTTGACGACGCCGGCTGCGTGCTGGCGCTTCAGGCCACCGAACCGCTTCATTACGAACTCGTCCAGGTTCGACGCGGTTATCGCCAGGAAACGGACGCGCTCCAGCAGCGGGTTGCTCTCGTCGAGCGCCTGGCTCAGGACGCGCCAGTTGAAGTCCATCAAACTGGCTTCGCGGTTGAAGAAGAGGGCGGGGTGCCCTGTCTTGTGAGAGTCGGACGGGGCCGGCCTGGGGCTGACCGCCGCCGGCAGCGCCACCCCGGGAGCCGAGATCACGGCTGCTGCCGGTGGCGTTTCCTCCGCAATGCTTGCCGACTCTTCGGCCGGAGTGCCCGCCTCCGTGTCTGCCGCGGCCTTCGTCAACGCGCCTGCCCCGCCGCGGCTAACCCCGCGGTGTCTTCAGCAGCGGGTTTTTCCGGCCTGGCCACGACCGGCTCCTGACCGAATTCCGAAGCAAACAGCCCCCCCTTGCGACGCAGGGCCCACTCTTCCAGAAGCGTGCGCCCAGTCTTTTCCAGATGGAGTTCAAGGCCGCCGGCCACCTGACGGACCCGCACCGAAATCACCCTTTGGAGGTGTTCCCGGTCCAGCGAATCGGCCACCCGCAGGATCGCGGCCAGGCGGCGCACACGCGTTCGGGTCGCCCCGTCCAGGTCCCGGTACAGGTAGTGCGACGGGCGCGGCGCGGCGCGGCGGTGGTACCGGGCGAGCAGCGCGACAATCGGGAGTTCCGAGATGGAAACCCCGGAGATCTCCGAGTTCTGGATAAGGTAGCGCGAGTGCTTGTGGTGTTTGCGGTGCGAGACGTGGAGACCGATGTCGTGCAGGACCGCTCCCGCTAGCAGGAGCCTGCGGTCCGCAGCCGCCAGACCGTGCACCCCGGCCAGCTGGTCGAACAGCGAGAGCGCCAGAGTCGCCACATGCCTGCCGTGAGCTTCGTCAAACAAATAGCGGCGCCCCAGCGAGAGCGCTCCTTCCAGGGCGGTGCGCTCTTCGCGGCCCAGGTCGTCGCCCTCGCACGCCTCCTCCACGGCATCCACCAGCAGGCCGTCCTGGACCCCCAGGAAGGGCACAATCACTTCTTCGGCCCCGGCCAGCTCGGCCACCCGGTCATAGACAATCGCCGCCGGCAGAACCACATCAGCGCGGTCTTCGCGCATCCCCAGCTTCGTCACCCTCTGGCGCGTTGTCATTCCCGACAGACGGGCAATGGCCCCGCGCAGTTGCTCCCGGCTCAGCTTGTAATGGGGCAGTCCGGGAGCGCGCGGCTGGCCGGCGAGTCGCGCCAGGTCTTCGATATTCCCGCCCGTGGCTATCAGCCCCACGGGTGTCCAGTGCCTGCTCGCGTGGGGGATCCGCAGGGTTGACGCGTAATCGGCCAGCAGACCGGCAAACCGGGCGGGCGGGTCGGAGGCACCGGAAAGCTCTTCCAGCAAGCGCACCGAGCCCATCGTGTGAGATTCTGTCCACATCAACCCGTTGCGGTCGGCCAGGGAGACCTCCACGCTGCCCCCGCCCAGATCAACCAACATCCATTTGGCGTCACCGAGCTGCACCCGGGAGCGAACCGCCGTCCACACCAGACGGGCCTCTTCGGTGCCGGAAATCGGATAGAGGTCGATTCCCGTTTCCTCCCGGACGCGCTGCGCAAACCCCGGGCCGTTTCGGGTTTCGCGAACGGCGCTTGTGGCAACACCCTTGACCAATCCCACTCCCATGTCGTCAAACACCCGGGCGAACCCAGCCAGGGCCTCGACCGCACGGTCCATTGCGTCGGCCGACAGGCTGCCCGTAAGGAAAGCTGCGTGGCCGAGCCTGACGGGTGCCCGGCCCGAGGCAAGTTGCGTGCAATTGGTCTTGCTCTCGAACTCGGCGACTTTGTAGCGCAGGGCGTTCGAGCCGACGTCCACGGCTGCCACCCGGAGCGGGAACGTACCGTGCGGGTCGCGAATCGGTGTTGCCGGACTCGCCGCCACTGCCGCCGGGTCCGGCGGGGTCGCGTCGTGGGCCATGCGTGAAAAGTTAAGGGAACCACTAACCGGTTGGACAGTAACTTCCGGCGTGACTGATTCATTTCTGCTGGCCTCGGCTCTGTTGCTTCTGCTGCTCGTCCCGTTCGGTGCTCACCGCATCAGGCTGCTGTGGCTCCTGCTCAAGTATCCCAGACGCCGGGAGGCTGCTCGTTGGGGGGGTGAACTGCCCTCCGTGCTCGTTCAGGTGCCGGTCTACAACGAGGCCAACGTGGTGACCCGCGCCATCGATGCGGCGTGCTCGCTCGATTATCCCAAGGCCCGCCTCACCGTGCAGGTCCTGGACGATTCGGACGACGAAACCCCCGGGATCGCGGCGCAGCGAATCGAACACTGGCGGGAATCGGGCGTGGAGGTGACGCACCTGCGACGTGCGGCGCGGGACGGGTTCAAGGCCGGCGCCCTCGCTGCCGGGATGAGGTTCAACGGGGCCGAGTTCATTCTGGTGCTGGACGCGGATTTTGTGGCGCCGCCCGACCTGATCCACAAGTTGCTGCCGCCTTTCGCGGACCCGCGCGTTGGAGCGGTACAGGCCGCCTGGGCGCACCTTGATGCCGACGCGTCGTGGCTGGCACGGGCGCAGGCACTCTTCCTGGACGGCCACTTCGCCATTGAACACGAGGCCCGCTACCGGGCCGGGCTTTTCTTCAACTTCAACGGGTCGGGCGGAATGTGGCGGCGCGCCTGCATTGAGGATGCGGGAGGCTGGAGCGCCGACACCTTGACCGAAGACGTGGACCTGAGTTACCGGGCACAACTCAGGGGATGGCGGTTCGCGTACCTGGACCACGTGAGTGTGCCCGCCGAACTGCCTGGCACGCTGCGGGCGGTGGAAACGCAGCAAGCCCGCTGGGCGCAGGGCGGCATTCAGACGGGTCGCAAATTGCTGCCCCGGATTTGGAAGGCTCGGTTGCCCCTGGCGATCAAGTTGGAGGCCACGGCCCACACGTTCGGCCACGTGGTGCACGCGGTGAGTTTCTTATTCGCGGCCGCGGTGGCTTTTCTGGGATGGGCGACGCCTGATGGGCTGGCCGGGCTGCCGGGCTGGCTGCCGGGAGCTCTGTTTGCGGCGGCCCTGATACCGTTCATGGCTTTTTATGCGGTGGCGACGGTCATTCGCGGCAGGGGTCGCCTGGTCCGGTCCGTGGTGGAGGGCCTCACGCTGGGGCTGGGGTTGGCGGCTCCGCTGACGGTGGCGGTTGTGCGGGGCATGAGACACCGCGATAAGACCCCGTTTCGCCGCACCCCGAAGTTTGGGGCGGGGGGAGGGGCCGCGACTTACACGGCCGTCGGATCTCCGCTCGCGTCTATTCTGCGAATGGCGGTCGCGGCGTCGCTGGCCGTGACTGCCGCCCGACTCCTCGCTACGGGGGCCGAGGCCGCGTCGCTCACGGCCTTGTTCGCGATCGGTTACGGGATTTCGGTGGGCGAGGGCCTGCGGAAGACGCCGCGGCTACGCCGGCAGGCTTCGTGACCCGGCAGTGTCTTCAGTTCTCGCATCAGCTCTCGTGACAACAGCGCCAGCGGGGGCAGATGGATGAGGAGAACCAACCACCACGGCTCCGGCCAGCTGCCGGTCGCCAGGTAGGCGTCCCGGCCCTGGTAGGCGAGGAAGATCGTACCCGTATACAAGATCCAGCCGCCACTTCCTCGCAGGGCGGCAAGCGGCAACATCCAGAGCAGGTACCACGGGTGGAGAGTGGGCTGGAACGCCAGTCCCAACCCAAACACCCAGTAGACCGACCTTTGGATCGGCCAGCGTCGCAGGCATGCCACGGCCAGGCAGAGGCCCGCCGGCACCAGCGCAATCCACCGCGGAGCGTTCATGGCCGAAAAGGGGCGCCACAAACCGGGGTTGAATTCCCAATTGGCGGCGTAGGTCCGGAGGCCGGTGAACATGCGCGCGATTTCTTCGCCAGCCGGCAGTCCCCAAGCGGCGTACGCAGCGTAGAGGCCGGCGAGCGGCAGGACTCCGGCCGCCAGCACCAACCAACCGTCCCGCCTCGGCCAACCGCCTCGACTGACCAGAGCGAAGACACCCGCCAGGGGAGCGAATTTCACCGCGGCTCCCAGCCCGAACAATGCGCTGGTAGTGCCCAGCCACCGCGACCGCTTGGACCGGGTCGCCCCCGCCGGTTGGGGTCGTGCGGCCAGCGCGATCCCCGCAACAAGCGGGAGCAGGGCCAGCGGTTCCAGATGCCCGTTCCAGGCCACTTCGGTAATCAGCAGGGGCGACCACAGATAGAGGACCAGGGCTTGCAGCCGTACCCCTCTCTTTTTCGCGAGCGCCGAAAGGGCGCCGGCCACCCCCAGGTCGGCACCAACCCAGGCCAATTTGAAGAACAACACGCTGGGACTGACGGCGGCCAGCCCGGCAAACACCGCCTGGGCACCGGGCGGATAAATGGTGGGCACGCCGGGGTGGTTGATCAGGGCGCTCCACGAAGTCCTGAATTCCGCGAGTGCCTCCGCTCCGGGAGGATGAAGGAACGGGTTGACGCCACCGAGCTGTACGAGGCCGTCCCACACGTAGCGGTAGATGTCTTCGCTCAGGGCGGGTTCGGCCGGGAGCAGCGCGAGCCTCACCACCACGGCGCATGCCCATACGGCCTTGCCGACCCGAACCGGGGCCCGGCGCCCGTCAACCCCCGGATCGACAGCGGCCAGCTCAAGGTTTCGCACCGTGGACCACGCCCACAGATAGACGCCGAATGCCACGACCCACAACGGGAGCGCCGGCCACGGAGTGCCGTTTCCCCAGTGGGCAAGCACCCCCAGGGCAGCGGTCAGTGCCGCACCGGCGGCCGCAACCCGGGTGAGGGGTTGAGAAGAAATGCCCCGCGACAAGTCCGTTACCCCCGCCGCCCCAGACCCGTGGACCCGTGACACGCGTAGCGATTCTTGTCCCGGCCCGAAACGAAGCCGACGCGCTGCCCTTCCTCTTTGCCGGGCTGGAGTCCGCCGGAATCTCTCCGTCCACCGTCTTGGTGGTCGACAACGGCTCCACCGACGGCACGGCCGAAATAGCCCGGCAGCGCGGCACGCTGGTCGTACACGAGGCAAGGGCCGGGTACGGCTCCGCGTCTCTGGCCGGCATCGCGGCGTTGCGGGCCGGGGAAGCCGCGTTGGGCGATCACTCCCCAGACGGGTTCCCCGACAGCGCTCCCGACATCCTGGTCTTCCTGGACGCGGACGATTTCGCCGCCCCCGCACAGATTCACAAACTCGTCAGCGCCATCACCGATCAAGGGGCCGACCTGGCCATAGGCGAACGGGAATCCGACGCACGCCAGGGTGTCAGGTGGCACGCACGCCTCGGAAACCTGGGAGTGCTGGCGGTGATACGGGCCCTCTATGGGTCCAAAGTGCGCGACATGGGTCCGTGCCGCGCCATTCGGTGGGATGTCCTCGAATCCTTGCGGCTCGACCATCCGGATTACGGTTGGTACGTGCAGATGCAGGTCCGCGCCCTCCGGGCAGGTTACAGGGTGGTCGGCGTGCCAATGGCGTTCCACCGCCGCACCGAGGGCAAATCGAAAATCACCGGAAGTTTGACCGCCTCTGTAACCGCCGGCCTGGTGATGCTTACCACGCTGGTGGTTGAGGTTGCCCGCCGGAGGCGGGGATCAGCGGCCGGCGGAGCGGAGTAGCTGGACCAGCATCTGTTCGAGCATGGGCGGCGGCAGTTGGCCCGCTCGTTGCAGAACCATCGACGGGGACGACTCGATAATCACGGGAGCCGTGTCGTGGCGCTCGTCCCCCAGCCGGAATGAGATAATCCCCTGGGCCAAGCCGCCCGAAACGGCCTCCACCACCACCCTGACCCTCCAGCTCTCTCCCGCGTGTTCCAGACGTCCGAGCGGAGTGTCCTGGCCGGGCTGTTCAGACCACATGCCAATCTGCGGGGGAGTTGTTCCCGCGTCGTTGTCTTCCGAGCCGCCGGGGGTTCCTTGTGTTGGATCCGACATGGCCACCTCTCTCAGCTCTCGGGAGATCGGGTGTCACCCGACCCCGCCGAATCCGTGTCTGCGCCCGATTCCGAAGAACCGCCCGCCCCCCTGGCCAAACCGGCCCAAGGCCCCGACATGTACGCATCGTACATCTGGGGGTTGCGCCGGTAGGAGTCGGCCCATTCGTCAAAATCCGGAAGAGGCATGTTTTCCCTCAGGTGTTCCGTGATAATGCGGACCCTCTCCCGAAAGGCCAGCCCGCGCCCACCCTGCTCGCCGGCTGTCTTCTCCACGATCCGGTACACTTCCTCGTCTGGCAAACCGAGTATGACCTCATGGATCTGCGCCGCACAATAATCCTGGTACTTGGTGCGCAGCTCGCCGTCTTGCCGCTCGTCATCATCCGCGGCAAACCCGTCGCCCGCAACTCCCGCATTTTCGTGGCGAGACACCCCAAATATCTCCTGCTCACCGCGCAAGAAAGGGCGGGGCAATTTCCCCCGCGCCCGGCGCAATGTCTCGCCACGGGGGTTATTGCGTCAATGCCGCGCCCGTTTCAGCGCTCTCGGTTCTGCATTCGTGGCCCGGGATTCGGCGCGGCGAGGTGCCGGGCGACCGTCCACCGGGTGAGGGCATACTGGAGTACCCCGGTGATGAACTCGGGGTCCTCGGCGGCCAGCTCCTCAATGTCGTCGGCTACATCGCTTGGCAGTGCCAGTTCCAGATTCGCGGGCTTGGGCGTGGTGTTGGAAATCATGACGGGGTGCTGGAATTCATGCGGGGGTTCCCGATTGGAGAGCGGCAACTGGTGATTTTCGCGCCATTGTGGTCCGCCGTCGGAACGAATTCGGCGGTTTCCAAACAGCCCTGCGCGACTGGCGGACAGCACGATAAATAGCCGTTCGGGTAGTGCGCAAGTGCGGCGGTTCCCGGGAATGGATCGCGCCGAACCAATGACAATTGGAATCATTCTGTAACATATGATCTGTATTGGTGTTACCGGGTTGGGGATAACCTGTGGAAAACTCGCCTGTAGCTGTGGATTATTATTTGAGACCGTGCTCGGCGAGTACGGGCCGGAGCGGGGCGCGCCTTTGTGGAATATTGCGGCACGGGACCGTCCCCCGCTGCGGGAATGCGCCCGTGGGCAAGATACGTTTTTTTGAAAACACCGTGACCGCTAATGGCCGGTCGAACCGGCTGCCGTTGATGCACGCCGGCGAATTTTGGGCTATTCTTATGCTGCGATTGACGGTCTTACTCATCCCCGGCGCCGCACCCACCAAGGAGTGACACAAATGCCGAACAACGGAACCCGAGGGGCACTGATACTGGGAGCCTCCAGCGGATTCGGAGAGGCCGCGGCGCTGGCGTTTGCCGAAGACGGCTGGGACATCTACGGCGTGCACATGGACCGGCGCGAGGGATTGGCCCACGTGGCCGAAATTCGGGCGGCAATCGAGGCACGGGGGCAGCGGGCCGTGTTTTTCAACTCGAACGCCGCGGCCGCGCACAAGCGGGGTCGAACGCTGGACAAGATCGCGGAGGCGGCGGAGCCCGGGTCAATCGGCGTGCTGCTTCACTCGCTGGCCTTTGGCACGCTTCTGCCCTTTGTCGGTGGCGAGGACGGGGACATCTCCCCCGAACAGATGAACATGACGCTCGATGTCATGGCCCATTCGCTTGTGTACTGGACCCAGGGTCTGCTGGCGCGGGGCCTGATGGGCGAGGGGGGGCGGATTTTTGCGATGACTTCCTCGGGCGGCGACCGGGTGATCCCCACATACGGTGCCGTTTCGGCAGCCAAGGCGGCTCTGGAATCGCACTGCCGCCAGCTGGCCATGGAGCTCGCCCCGCTGGGCATTACCGCCAATGCGATCCGCGCCGGGGTGACCGACACGCCGGCGCTGCGCAAGATCCCGGGGGCCGAGGCCATGACGGACCGGGCGGCGGCCTCAAACCCCCATGGGCGGCTTACCAGGCCCGAAGATGCCGCCCGCTGCATGGTGGAGCTGGCCCGGCCGGGCACCTATTGGATGACCGGGAATACCGTCCGCGTTGACGGCGGAGAAGACTTTGTAGCCTAGCGTCTCGCGCGCCGGGCGGATGCCGCTACCTGTCCGGAAGTGTCAGCACGATTTCGATGCGGCGATTGAGGGCCCTACCCTCTTCGGTGTCGTTCGTGCTGATGGGCCGGTCCGCGCCGAATCCGGCCGCCGACATCATCGACGCCGGAATCGGCAACCTCCTTAACAGGTGTTCCCTTACCGCGGCGGCGCGGCGCTGACTCAGGACGCGGTTCGCGTCGGCCCCGCCCGTGGCGTCCGTGTGGCCTTCCACCCGAACTGAAGCGTTGGGGAAAGTCGCAATCACCTGCCTCGCCTTCGCCAGGATCGCCTCCGCGCCCTCGCCTACTTCCGCCACCCCGGACTCAAAGTTGATCCCGTGAAGGCGGAGCACGAGGTCCCCGCCCGCCAGCAGAACGTCACCCTCCGCGGGAGTGAACAGGCCCATCGCCTCCCGGAGCCGGGCGTCGTCGGCCTGGAGGGCATCCAGCGTCGCCCGAGCCTCCAGGTAGCGGTCTTCCGCCTCGCGCAGGCGGCGTTCGGTTCCGGCCAGGGCCGCAGCCAGACTGTCCGCCCGCCTCCGGGCCACCGGCAACGCCGCCCCGAGCCGTTCGTTGTCGGCGAGCAGTGCTCCCACCTCCGCGGCAATGGAGCGTGTGATCCGGGCAGCTCCCGTGCCCGCGGTTACTTCCCCCGTCAGCCCGTCGGGAACCTCTTCAACGCCGGCCAGCGAAGCCAGACTCAGCAAATCAGCCTCGTGCGACAGTAGCAGCGCCTCGACCATGCCCGAATCCTGCGCAGCGCTGTCGCCCAACACCGCCAGACTCACGGCTCGCCGGAACCCAAACGTCGCGGTCGCCGCGGCATCCCCGGCCGCGGTAACGCCGGCCTCCGCCCTTGAGCCCTCGTTCAACTGCAGTGCGGCACCCCGAAGCAGCCCTCGTGCCAGGGTCAGCGCCGAGTCTGGCCGAAATCGTGGCGGGGGGGGGGGCGGGCGCGGCCCCCGGCCGCGCGACCGCCGCGCCCAAGTGCAGTTCCTCAAAGGCGGCCCAGTGGATCTCCCGGTAGGCGTTCTCCGCCTCGGTCGCGGCCTGGCGAGACCGGTCAGCCTGCCCCCGCGCCGCCTGCCGGGCCGCGTCCTCCAGTCGGGATTCCGCGTCGCGCCACCCGCGCGCGTCGCGCGCGTGGGCCTCAATCGCGATCGCCGCGGCCCGCAGCTGCAGGACGTCCGAGAGCCCGGCAGTCAGAGCTCCGGCCCGTTGTTCACCGGCAGCCAACGATGCGGCGGCTTCATCCAGCAGCTCGACAAGCCTGACATCGGTCCGCCCGGAGGCCAGCCGGCGTTCGGCAGCGCCCAGCCGGGCCTCGGCCCGTTCAAACTCCGCCGGGGCCAGCAAATGGACCGCCTGGGTGCGCGCAGCGCCAAGCTGGTGTCGGAGCCGGCCGATCAGCCTTGCGGCCTCGTCTGCACTGCCCGGACCTGTCCGCTCCTGCCATGCGGCCCGCGGCAACGCAGACGTGCGACCCAGTGCCTCCGGGATGCTCGCCCGGGCCGAACTTGGCAGACCGCCGCAAAGAACCGCCGCCCACGCCAGAACGGCTGCCCGCAAGAGGATCGGGGGACCGACGGCGCAACCGCCCGCACCAGGTCGCACGGAAACGGAAGCGGGCACGAGAAGGAGAGACCGGACCATGCCCCAAAGATAGCGAAGAACACCGATTCATAGCATCTTTGGGAGTGCGGGGGCCCTCCAAGTATCGCCTGTCGGGCCCGGCGGCCCACGGTCGTTCCTCTCATCGACTTCCCCGCGGCCGTCGCCCGATCGGAGAACCAGAATGAACACACCCGGCAGCTTCGCTGCACCGAGCCAAGGCGTCTTTTCGCCCCCGAGGGCATACAACGAGCCGGTCAGGGATTACGAACCCGGAAGCGCCACCAGGAAATCTCTCAAGAACGAACTCGCCAGACAGATGTCCGAGGTGGTCGAAATCCCGCTGATTATTGGCGGCGAAGAGATCCGCACGGGCAAGACGCGCGACGTTACCATGCCCCACGACCACGGCCATGTGATCGCCCGGTGCCATATAGGCGGCGCGGCCGAGGCCGAACGCGCCATCGAAGCCGCACGGGAGGCATGGAGATTCTGGTCGGACTGGCCGTGGGAAGACCGGGCCGCGGTCCTGCTGCGAGCGGCCGAGCTGCTCCGCGAGGAGTGGAGGGACAGGCTCAACGCCTCAACCATGCTCGGCCAGAGCAAGACCGTGTACCAGGCCGAAATCGACGCGGCCTGCGAGTCCATTGATTTCTTCACTTTCAACGTATCGTTCGCGCGCCGGCTCTACGGCGAGCAGCCCATTTCGGGGCCGGGCGTTTGGAATCGCATGGATCACCGCCCCCTTGAGGGGTTCATATACGCCATCAGCCCCTTCAACTTCACCGCCATTGGGGCGAATCTCGCCACGACTCCCGCGCTCGTCGGGAACACGGTCGTCTGGAAACCTTCCACGACCGGCGTGCTGGGTGCGTACTACACGATGCGCCTGCTGGAGGCAGCCGGAATGCCGCCCGGTGTGATCAACTTCATCCCCGGCGATGCCCCGCGTATCAGCGACGCGGTATTCGCGAGCCCGGACCTCGCGGGGATCCACTTCACCGGGTCGACCCGGACATTCCAGCACCTGTGGTCCCGGACCGCCCAGAACCTGGCCAACTACCGGTCGTACCCGCGGATTGTTGGTGAAACGGGCGGGAAGGACTTCATCCTGGCCCACGAGAGTGCCGACCCGCAGGCAGTGGCCACCGCCATCGTGCGGGGCGGATTCGAGTATCAGGGGCAGAAGTGCTCCGCCGCCTCCCGCGCATACATCCCGGCCAGCTTGTGGCGCGAGGTGGTCGACCGGAGCGTCGCCATGACCGAAGAACTGCGCATGGGCGGGCCCGATGACTTCCGCAATTTCGTGTGCGCGGTGATCGACCGGCCGTCCTTCGACAGGATCGAGGGCTATCTGGACTGGGCTGCTGGGTCATCTGGCAATAAGGTTCTTGTCGGGGGCGGGTGCGACGATTCCACGGGATACTTTGTTGAGCCGACCCTGGTGGGATGCGACGACGCCGGCGACAAGCTGATGTGCGAGGAGATTTTTGGACCCGTGGTGTCCCTCCACCGCTACGACGGGTCGGACTGGGAAGGGGTCCTTCAGACGGTAGACAGCACCTCGCCCTACGCCCTGACCGGAGCGGTGTTCTCGGACTGCCGCGTCGCCGTGGCGCAGGCAACGAGCACGCTTCGGCATGCTGCCGGGAATTTCTACATCAACGACAAGCCAACCGGGGCCGTGGTGGGGCAGCAGCCGTTCGGCGGCGGGCGCGCCAGCGGCACCAACGACAAGGCCGGATCGATCTTGAATCTCCACCGGTGGGTCTCGCCCCGGACGATCAAGGAGACGTTCAGACCGCCCTCGGACTACCGGTACCCGTTCATGGGGGAAGAATGATTCGCCCGGTCCGCAGGTCGGCGGCGGCGGCCCTGACGGCAGTGACGGCCGCAGTTTCAGCGGCCGGCTGCGGCGACGGTGAACTCGACCCGGACGCAATTGGCAACGCCCGGCTTGTGCTTCCCGGACAGATGCCAGTGCAGCTGCGGGAAGGGGCAGGTTCCGATTCGACGGGCAGGTTGTACCGGGTCGTGGCCTCGGCCCCCGGCGACCTTGATTTTGACGGGCAAACCGATGCCGCCGTTCTCCTGGCGGAGGCAGATGGCATCAGCCGGTACGTGACCCTGCACGCGTTGGTCAGCGCCGGGGGAGAGCTGGAGGATGTCGCCTCCCTCATGGTCGGAGAACACATCGCCCTGCTGGATCTGGTGGCCGCGGACGGGGTCATCGCGGCCGAAATCCTGGTCCAACCGCTTGGCAGCCGGATGTCCGCGCCGCCCGATATTCCGGTCAGCGCTGCGTGGGCCCTGACCGATCGCGGCTTGCGCCCTCTGCGCTGGGAACGGGTTCAGAGACCCGATGTCTCGCCCGACCTGGCGAGCCCGGCGGGCGGTCAGGCGCCCGGCGCCGCGGCCACACCGGGGCCCGATGTCCCATACGCCCGGGAATGGATGCTCCGTGAAGTGATTCTGGACTCCATGGCGGTGGATGATTCCGCCGCGGTCGTCAATCACCTCACCGCGGCGCTGCGCTATCAACTCGCGGCGGAGGCCGCGGCCCGCGCCGCGGAGACCGCCGAAGGGGCGGACGAGAATCTCGAGGAAGGCGCCGGGGACCAGCACGCCGGGAACCAACCCGCTGCCGACGAGGCTGCGGGCGATCCGGCTGAAGAGACTGCGGCAGATCCGGCTGAAGACATCATCGAGCCGGGCAGCCTGCCGTGGCTTCGGTTCGAGGTGGACCTGGTGAGCGAGACCGGGGTGACCGGCACACTTGAAGGCGCTGACGGATGCAACCGGTTTTTCGGTTCGTTCCGGGCCGACGAGCCTCCTTTGATGCGCGTTACTCCGCTGGCCTCGACCGCACGGTTCTGTGACGGACTGGTTGGAGAAATCGCCTCCGCGATGAGGCATGTACTGGAGAATGTCTACCGGATGGACCCCGACGACGGGTTCTTGTTCATGTTCTCCGAAGACGGCAGGCTGGTGTTTCAGGAGCGGTCGCCATGAACCGGTTTACCAACGAAGAGCTGATGCGGAAGGTGCAGGAGGGCTTCATCGTCGAGTCCGAAGAAGACATGACCGACGACTACAAGAAGGCCCTCATCGTGCAGCTGACCGTGCAGGGCGACACCGAACTGATCAGCGCACCCGCCTACTTCATGGCCGCGAGGGACGCGCCGTCGGCCAACACGATGGTCTCCGCGGTGGCGATCATCCAAGACGAATTGGGCCACGCCAACATCGCCTATCGGTTGTTGGAAGACCTCGGCGTTGACCGGCGCTGGCTGCTTTACGAACGGGAACCGGCAAAGTTCAAGCACCCCTACGGGTTCGACCAGCCGCTCGAAAACTGGGCGGAACTGGTCACGGCGAACGCCCTCTACGACCGGGCCGGTATCACTCTCCTGGGCGATGTGCACCGCAACACCAGCTACGGGCCGCTCAAGCGCGGTCTGGCCAAGGTCGCGATGGAGGAAAACTTCCACCTAAGGCATGGCGAGGTGTGGATTCGCCGCCTGGCGGAGGCTGGCAGCGCGGGCAAAGACGCCGTGCAGAGGGCGCTCGACTGGATGTTCCCGATGGGCGTCGAGTGGTTTGGGATGCCCGACGACCGCAAACACCACAACGCCCAGCTCGATTACCGCCTCAAGGGGATGACCAACGACCAGCTTCGGCAGACCTGGTTGCGTGCGGTTGTGCCGCTCTGCGAAGAGCTGGGTTACGACGTTCCGGCCCGGTCGAACTCCGACACGGGCGAGGTGGAACTCCTCTACGAACTGCCCTGTCAGTACGATCCCGAACAGCGGCGCTGGCTGTTCGACGAGACTCTCACCTGGAAACAAGTGTTCGACCGGTGGAAGCAGCGGGGGCCAATGAACCAGCAATACGTGGAATCGGTGCGCCGGAGCCGGTTCGACGTGGAGAGGTTGCTCGCAGCCTGAGCCCCGCCCGCCACTTGCCGATGAACCTCGACCCCTTGCTGGCCGAAACCTTAGGCGAGCGACCGCCCCTCCCCCCTCCCCCGGAAGAAGCAGAGAGCAGACCCGGGTTGGCGGGGCGTGCCTGGAGGGCCCTCTACGAGGTTGCGGACCCGGAACTTCCCCTGTCGATCGCCGACCTTGGACTCGTCCGGGAAGTAACCGTGAACGAACACACCGGCCTGGCCTTTCTGCAGCTGACTTTCACCGCCACTGCATGCCCGTGCATGGACTTCATCGAGTGGGACATTCGCAAGCGGCTGCTTCAGGAGGACGGCATCGAACAAATCGAGATCGAGGTAGTCTGGGATCCGCCCTGGACCGCGTCGTGCATCTCGGAGCGAGGGAGGGAGATTCTCGGCGGTTTCGGAGTGGCGGCGTAGTGGCGGCTGTGATGGAGTCGGAACGGGTCTACGAGGTCTTTGCCCGCAAGCAACGCCAAGACAGGTTCCAACATGTGGGCACGGTTACCGCGCCAAACCGCAATCTGGCCCGCGTCTACGCGTGGCAGACCTATGACGAGGACAAGTGGTTCGAGATGGTGGTGGCCCCCCGCGACTCCTTTTCGGCGGTCAACTTGTTCAGATTTCCGTTCACCGTTAACGAGTCAGACCTTGGTTAGCTCCGCACCCGCGACACCGCCGCCATGACGCGGTTTCGCAGCCCGTCTGACCTGCCTCCCGGCGACCGCACCCGGCTCGGGCATCTGCTGCTCGCGCTGGCAGACAACAAACGCCTGCTGGGAATCCGCTACTCGGACTGGATACTTGGCGCACCGTCGGTTGAGGCGGGCATCGCCTGCTCCGCAATGTCACAGGACGAATGGGGACACGGGCGCATTGTGTACTCGATGCTCAAAGACTTTGACCACGACCCCAGGCAGCTGGAATTCCTGCGGGAGGCCGATGGGTACCTGAATTCCGAGGTGGTCGATTCCGAAGCGCCGACCTGGCCCGACCTGATCGCCCTTAACCTGCTTTGGGACACCGCTCTGTCGGTGCAGTTCGATGTGTTGGCCGAAGGATCCTACGAGCCCCTTCACCACAAGTCGCGCAAACTGTTGCAGGAGGAGCGGTATCACTTCGATCACGCCGTCGGCTGGTCGGAGCGCTTGATGACAGGCAGCGGGGGCGAGGCGGCGCTGGCTGGGGCGTGCGGTGCGATCTGGAATTCCTGCATCCGCTGGTTCGGAGAGAGCGACGACCCGCTGATATCCCCCCTTGCCGATTTGGGTCTCGTGCCACGGCCCCGGGTTACGCGGGCCCGGTGGCTCGCCCGGGTGGGACCGGTCGCGGGCCTGCTCGGACTTGCCGTCGAGTCCGGTGAGGTCGAATCTGATGAAGAGGGCCAGTGGGTCGGGGCGCCGGAGCTGCACTGGGAAGGGTGGTCGGCCTCGCGGCGGCGGCGGCAGGACGGCGGCCCGGACGAGGATTCGCTCGCACGGGTGCGCGGAGACCGTAACCGCGTGCTGGTGGCCGATGCGTGACGGCCCCGGCCTGGATGATCCACCCCGCCTCCGGCGGGACCCCGGGCCTGCCCCGCCGACCGAGGTGGACCGGGCGAACGTGACCAGCCAGGCCCGGCAGCAGAAGCCGTGTATCGACGATCCGGTGGAGTCACCCACGTTGCCCGCGTCGCTGCCGTGCCCCTTCTGCGGGGGAGAGGACGCCAGCCAGTTCTCGCCGTTTGGGGGGCAGGTTTCGACCAGCCAGTACTACTGCAACGAGTGCCGGTCGGTCTTCGAGTCAATCCGGTGGCGCTGACGCGCAAGTGACACCGACAGGCAAGTGACGGCGAAAATTCAATCACGGGCGACGGCCGCAGACGGGGGGGCGCCAGGCCAGGACTTCCTCCGGCGCATCGTACGGCGCGATGTGGAGGCCGGCCTCTGGGAGGGGCTGGTACGAACGCGGTTTCCCCCGGAGCCCAACGGATTCCTGCACATCGGCCACGCCTCCGCGATCGTGCTCAACTTCTCGGTCGGGGCGGAGTTCGGCGGCGAAACGAACCTGCGGATGGACGACACCAATCCGGTTAGCGGGTCGGGCGATTTCGTCGAGGCCGCAGTCGAAGATGTTCGGTGGCTCGGGTACGAGTGGGAGGGCGGAGTTCGCTACGCGTCCGACTATTACGGCGCCCTGTACCGAATGGCCGAGCAGATGGTGCTGGACGGCCTGGCCTACGTCGACAGCCTGGATGAAGAACAGATCCGCCGACTCCGCGGGACGGTCACCTCGCCGGGAACGCCCGGACCCTACCGTGATCGCCCCCCCGACGAGAGTCTGGACCTTTTGCGCCGAATGCGCGACGGCGAGTTCGCCGACGGTGAGTGCGTGTTGCGGGCCAAGATCGACATGGCGGCCGCCAACATGAAAATGCGAGATCCGCTCATGTACAGGATCCGGCACCAAGCTCACTACAGGACCGGGACCCGGTGGGCCATCTACCCGCTCTACGACTGGGCGCACGGCCAATCCGACGCGATCGAGGGAATCACCCATTCTTTCTGCACCCTGGAATTCAGCGACAACCGGGAACTCTACGACTGGTACCTGGATCACTGCCGGCCGTCCGCGGCGTTCGCCGAACCGGTCCCCGGGGCCCGTGGCGGGGGCGGCGACGATCGGGGGTCGTGGAATCCGCGCCCAAGGCAGTACGAGTTCGCCCGGCGTGAACTGGACTACGCCGTGGTCAGCAAGCGGAAGCTGCGGGCTTTGGTCAGTGAGGGATTGGTCGACGGGTGGGACGATCCTCGCATGCTCACGCTGGCCGGACTGCGGCGAAGGGGTGCTCCGCCCGAGGCCATTCGTCGGCTTTGCCGGACCATCGGGGTCGGAAAGGCAGACAATCGGACCGACATCGGCAAGCTCGAGTGGGCGCTGCGGACCACGCTCAACGAGACCGCGCCCCGTGTGCTGGCCGTGCTCGATCCGTTGGAAGTGGTTGTGGAGAATCTGCCGCCCGACCATGAGGAGATATTGGAGACGCCGTACTTCCCCCCCGATGTCACGGCACCGCCGGCCGGTTTCCCGGCAAGAAGAAAAGTCCCTTTCACGCAGACCCTGTTCATCGAGCGGGCTGATTTTTCGGAAGATCCCCCCGGTGGGTTCAAGCGGATGGCTCCCGGCCGGACGGTTCGGCTGCGCCATGCGTACTGCGTCACTTGCACCGGGTTCGACAGAAGCCCTGACGGATCCGTGGCAAGAGTCAGGTGCACCTACGATCCGGCCACTCGGAGCGGTGGCGACCTGGCGGACGGACCGAAACCGACGGGCGCCATCCACTGGGTTTCGGCCCGGCGGTGTCTCTCGGCCGAGGTTCGACTCTACGACCGGCTCTTCGCGGTGCCCGATCCGGAGGCGGACGGCGACTTTCGGGACCGCATCAACCCCGATTCGCTGCACGTCTTCGCGGACGCGCGCACGGAAATCAGTCTGGCGGGCAGCCGGACCGGCGACCGGTTCCAGTTTGAGCGCACCGGGTACTTTGTCCGGGACGGGGCGAACGGGGGGGGAGGGGTTGAAGGGAAGGCCAGCTTCAACCTGATCGTCACCCTCCGCGACAGCTGGGCGCGCCGCATCGACAGGACCCGAGGGGAGACCCCGGCGGCGACCGCGCCGTGGACCGCACCTGGGGAAGACACGGGGCGGAAGGCCCGAGACCACGCCCGGGCGTCGAATCTCGAACTTGAGGCGGCGTTCCGTCGCCTCAGGGACGAGCTCGACCTCGGTGATGTCTTGGCCGATCTGGTCACGGCCAGTCCGGCGCGCACGGCGTTCTTCGAGCAGGCACTCGCGGCCTCCGATCCGTCTCCCGCCGCGGTCGCGGTGGCCACCTGGATTGTGCACGAGGTCGCGGGAGCCGGCGGAGAAACGGAGGATTCCCGACTCTCCCCCGAAGCCCTGGGTGAGCTCGTTGCGATGGTTGAGCAGCGGCGGATCACGCGTCCCGGCGCCAAGGACATCCTGGCAAGGCTGATTGCGGAAGGCGGGCGGCCCGTGGACCTCGCCGCGCAGGCGGATCTTGTTCCGATCTCCGATGCGGACCAGGTGCGGGAGCTGGTGGAAGAGGCCTTTGCCGCCCACCAGGAAGAGGCCGCTCGCTTCGAGGCGGGCGAGGGCCAGCTCCTGGGCTTTTTCATCGGCCGGATCATAAGATCCTCGGGCGGACGGGTGGATCCAACCGCCGTCAGAACTGCACTCCAGGCCCGGGCCAACAACACAGCCGGGACCGCCGGGTGACCTCCTCGCACCGACGGAGCGACACTTCATTGAAACACCGCGGGCCGATGAACCTCGGCGGATGCGTGGCAACGGCTCTGGCCATTCTTGCAACTGGCGCGGCCGGTCAGGACCCGCCTGACCGGCAGCCTCCCGAGAACGAAGCCGTGGCCCGGCTGGAAGCCCTCGTCGTGGCGGCTACCCGGTCTCCGGCAGAGGCCGGCGACCTGCCGGTCAACGTCACGGTCATCACCAGCCGCGAGCTGAGGTTGTCGGCAGCGGAGACTCTGCAGGACGCGCTGCTGGAAATCCCCGGGGTCAATTTCAGGTTTCCGTTCAACCCTGCCGTCGCTCACCCGTCGTGGCAGGCGATCGCACTGCGCGGGCTGGGGGGCAACGCCGCCAGCCGGACCCTGGTAATCGTGGACGGGGTGCCGATCAACGATCCCTACTTCGGGTGGGTGCGGTGGAGCCAGGCTCCGGTCAGCCTGATCGAGCGGGTCGAAATCGTGCGGGGCGGGGGGAGCGTGACGTGGGGCGGACAGAGCCTGGCGGGTGTGATCCACATCGTGACCCGCGACCCCGACACGGCCGAATTGCTGGCCTCGGTGGAAGCAGGCCACCCGGGCGTGTACCGGGTCGATGCCACGGCCACTTTTTCGGAGGGACGGCTCAGCGGCTACGCGGGGGGAGAGCTGTTCAGCAGCGACGGGTATGTGTTGACACATCCCGACCTGCGCGGCGACGTGGATATCCCCTCGGCCTCCCAGCACGCTGTTCTGCGCGGGCGCGTCACCTACGACGCGGGCGGCGGAATCCGGCTCCAGGCCGGCGCGTCGCTGTTTGATCAGAACAAAGACAACGCCACTCCGCTCCGGGAAAACGCAACCGAGATATCGCAGGGTCAAGTAGGGGCTTCGTGGCATGGGTCCGGAGGTGCCAGCCTGTCGTTCAGCGGGTTCCATCAGGTACAGGAATACGACAACGCCTTCTCGACCGTGTTCGAGGGTCGGAACGACGAACAACCTTCCATCACCCAGGTGGTCCCCTCGTCGGCCACGGGAGCAGGGTTGGTGTGGACGCCGGGCGTGGCGGGGCTCACGGCGGGCGCCGATTTCCTTGCGTCAGACGGGGAGGCGTCGGAGGAGTACCTCCATGACGAAAAACGGTTTACGCGAAGCCGGGTGACCGGAGGGCAGCAAACGCTGGCGGGAGTCTTCGCGCAGGCCCGCACCAGCACTCCCGGCGGCGTGGACTTGGCCGCCGGCGTACGCATCGACCGCTGGACCAACAGCGGGGGCTACCGGCGCGTCGGCGATCTGGTCTCGGACGAAACCCTGTCAGACACGACCTACGCCGACCGCGACGGTCTGGTACCCAGCGTGAACGCAGGCTTCACCGCGCCGCTCGGACAGGGTGCCGCGGTTCGGGGAGCCGCCTACACGGGCCTGCGTGTTGCGACCCTGAACGAGCTGTACAAACCGTTTCGGGCAGCCGGCGGAGTGGTCACCGAGGCTCAGGCCGGCCTTGAACCCGAACGCCTCACGGGTTGGGAGCTCGGCGTGGACTATCTGGCTCCCGGGGGCGTGGTGCTTCGCGTGACGGCATTCTGGGCCAGGGTCCGGGATGCCATCGCCGATGCGACCATCGCTACCGCCGAGGAATCTGGCGTAATAGCCCCGTGTGGGTTTGTCGCCGCGGGTGGTGTGTGCCGGCAGCGGGACAACATCGGCGTACTCCGCAGCGTCGGGGTGGAAAGCGAGCTCAGTTACCAACTGGGAGCGTGGTTCGTTTCGGGCAGCCACTCGTTCAACCCCACCAAGTTTGTCGACGGGCCCGACCACATCGTGAACAACCGCGCGCCGGGAAGCCCCGTCCACCGGCTGTCGGTCCGGGCCGCGTGGGCGGGTTCGGAACAGACTGATGTGAGCGTCACCGCCAGGTATCTGGGCGACCGTTACGACGACGACCTCAACTCGGGTGTCGCCGCGGGCTCGTTCACCATGGACCTGCGGTTGCGGCGCGACATCACCGACCGACTGGCGGCGTTCGCCTCGGTGATCAACCTTCTCGACGCCACGTCGGAAATGTCGCACGACGCGGCGGGCTTCATACGAATCGGGTCCCCGAGGACCGTGAGCGGTGGTTTGAGGGTGCGGCTGGGAAGCTAGGAGTTGGAACTGGCGAAGGGTCGTCAGCAAGACTCCAGAAGGTCCCGCACCACCTCCGCCAGTTCGTCCAGCGGCACGGTCTGCGCCTCTCCACCTGACCGGCGCTTCAGTTCCGCCCCGCCGGCCTTCAGAGACCGCTCGCCAATGACCACCCGCAAGGGCAACCCGCGCAGGTCGCTGTCGTTGAAACGCACCCCCGCGCTGAGCTCCCACCGGTCGTCGAACAGCACTTCGATCCGCTTCTCCTTGAACTCTTCGTAGACGGCCACGGCCGCGGCCCGGGCTTCGTCCCCGCGGCCCAGCCCGAGTAGTGACACGTGGAAGGGCGCAACGGGCGCGGGCAAGACCAGGCCGTGGTCGTCTCTGTGTTCCTCTGCGATACAGGCCAGCAGCCTGCCCACGCCAATGCCGTACGAGCCCATCCAGATCGGCTGCTCCGCACCGTGCTCGTCGGTGTACCGGGCTTCCATCGACTCGCAGTATTTCGTGCCCAGCTGAAAGATGTTCCCGACTTCGACACCCCGGACCAGGCGCAGCGGCCCGGCGCAGGTCATGCACGGGGCGCCCTCGTACACCGCGGCGACCTGGCTCACCACATCGGGTTCGTAGTCCCGCCCGCACCTGACGTGGCGGAAGTGGTAGTCGACCTTGTTCGCGCCCGCTACCAGTCCGCCGGAGGCCACCACCGTCTCGTCGACCACGACCGTTGCGGCTCCTTCGGTCACTCCGATTGGCGAAGCGAAACCGGGCACCAAACCGGCCGCACGTATCTCTTCGTCGCGGGCGGGGCGGAGATCGGCGGTCCCGGCCGCGTACTGCACCTGAACCTGGTTGACCTCCATGTCACCCCTCACAACCACTGCGATCAGTTTCTCCTCCGCGGCTGAGCGAACCTCCCCCGCTTCTCCCGATTCTTGCACCCCTGCCCGGGAGCCGGGATCCGCGGCTGCTTTTGAGCCCACGAAGAACACTATCTTCGCGGTATCCTTGCGCTCAACGCCCAGCATAGCCGCAACGTCCGCGATGGTGGCGGCTTGGGGCGTGTGAACCAATTCCGGGAGTAGACCCGAGTTGTCCTGGCCCGGACCGGAACCAGCAGCGGGCGCGAACGCCGCGACATCGCGGTTGGCCGAATACCCGCATTCGTCGCACAGGGCCAGGGTGTCTTCGCCGATCGGGGTCACATACATGAATTCGTGCGCCGCCCGCCCGCCCATCATGCCCACGTCGCTGCGGACGGCCGTCAGAGGAAGGCGCGTGCGCCGCCCGATGCGGGTGTAGGCGTCGTAGTGCGCCTGGTACTGCTTCTCCAACCCCTCCCGGTCGCGGTCCAGCGAATATGAGTCCTTCATGATGAACTCGCGGACCCGGATCAGACCGCCGCGGGCGCGCGGCTCGTCGCGGAACTTGGTCTGCATCTGGTAGACCAGGTTGGGGAGCTGCCGGTAGGACCGAAGTTCGCTGGCCGAGTGGAGCGCCACCACCTCCTCGTGGGTCATGGCAAGCAGCATGTCGCGCCCGCGGCGGTCTTGAAACCGGGCCATGGCATCGTCTATCTCGTACCACCTGCCGCTCGCCTGCCAGGGCTCCGCGGGATGCACCACGGGCATCGACATCTCCTGCCCCCCGATCCCGTCCATTTCCTCTCGCAGTATCTGCTCGATCTTCCGGAGCGACCGCCAGGCCAGGGGGAGGTAAGAGAAGATTCCCGCCGCCAGCTGCCGCACGTACCCGGCGCGCACCAACAGCGCGTGCGAGGCCGTGTCGGTTTCGGCGGGCGGCTCCCTGAGCGTAACCCCGAACAGTTTGGATGCTCTCTGACCAACCCGCTGTCTGCTCACCCCGCTGCTTCCTCCGCTTCGTTGCCCGCCCTTCGCCATGCCCACCTGAACAACGCCAACACGCAACACAGCGAAACGGCTGCCCACGCTGCCCCAATCCACAGGGAATCGATCCCGATGCCGTACTGTTCCCGGAAGATCTCTTCGAGAATCGTGGCGTCAGATTGCAGGTTGGGGCGCTCAAACACATCGCTTCTGATGTCCAGCAGCGCGTAGAACGCACTCGTTATTCCCAGGCCGTACAGGAGAATCTTGTTGCCGGCCACGCCTCCCCACCTCCCCACCGCGGTCAGGACCAGCACCGAGAGCACTCCCACCATCACTCCCACTCCGCCGCGCAGGTACAGAACCGTGGTGGCGGCAACTACCGCCGCCAGGAAGAAAGTCATCCAGCTGGCTCGCCGGGGGAACCGCTCGACCGCCCATAACATGGCAAGACCCCAGAGCAGGCTGCCCAGGTACCCCGCGGACGCCGTCGCCACGGCGCTGCCAGAGCAGAAACACACGCCCCCCTCGGCAGCCACCAGTTCGATTCGCTCCACGTAGCCACCCGTCGCCAGTGCCGCCATGCCGTGGCTGATTTCGTGCAGCAACACGACGAACAGCTTGACCGGGTACAGGTAGTCCCACGCAAACCAGATAACGGCAAACGCCACCCCGTACACGGCGCAGAACACCAAACGGCTCCGCGTGCGGCGGCCGAGCCGCGAACCGACCCCGGTGCTCCCCCGCGCCCTGCCCTTGCCTCCGCGGCGGATCCTCGCCCACGACGACCCGGACGAGCTCACAGTGAACCGAACCTCTGGCCGTCAGCGACAAGCTTCGACAGCGCCGAACCGGGCTCGAAACGCTCGCCGTGTTTCTCCGCCAGGTCGCCCAGGGCCTTGAACACCGCCGCCGGCCCCTGCGTGTCCGCCCACTGCAGTATTCCGCCGCGGAACGGGGGGAACCCCGATCCCATCACCATCGTCAGATCGAGTATCGCCCCCGAGGCCAGGACCCCTTCGTCCAGAACGCGCACGGCTTCGTTGACCATGGGCAACAGGCACCGCGAGCGGATCTCGGCGGCCCGGGGAGCCCGCGCCACACGCGAACCCCCCTGTGGACCGCGGAACAGCGATTCCAGGTGGATGTCGGGCTGTGGATCCCGATTGGCGGAATACCGGTAGAATCCGCGGTTGACCTTGCGCCCCAGCCGGCCGTCAGCCCGCAGCCGTTCCATCCCGGGCGAGGGCGTCATCCGGGCCCGGTACAACTCGCCGAGGCGCTCCGAAACACTGGCCGCCACGTCCAGGCCCACCTCGTCCAAAACGCGGCACGGACCCATAGGCATGCCAAATTCCTCAAGCGTTTCGTCGATTTCCCGTACCGTTGCGCCGTCGGCCAGCAGGTATCCAACCTCGTTCAAATAGGGAGCCAGCACCCTGTTCACGACAAAGCCCGGACTGTCCTTCACGATCACCGGGACCTTGCGCATTGCCTTGACCAGCTTGAACCCCGCGGCCAGTGCCTCCTGCGACGTCTGTTCGCCCCTGACCACCTCAACCAGGGGCATCTTGTGCACGGGATTGAAGAAGTGAAGGCCGACCACGCGGCCGGGCCACTCAGCGCTCTGAGCCAGCTCGCTTACCGAAAGAGCGGACGTGTTGGTAGCGAAGACGGATTCGGTCGGCACTACGGCCTCGGTGTCTCGCAGCACCATGCGCTTAACGTCCATCCGCTCCTTGACCGCTTCGATAACCAGATCGGCGTCGGCCAGGTCATCGTAGTCGGACGCGACCGTCACGAGGTCCGTGGTTTCCCGGGCCTGATCCCCGGTGAGCCGGCCCCTCGCGACCGCACGCTGAAGCCTGGCCTTCCCCCGCTGCAACCCCGCGGCCAGCTGGTCCCGGTCGATGTCTTTGATCTGGACCTCGATCCCCGCCCTGCCCGCTGCCCAGGCAATGCCGGACCCCATCACACCGGCCCCGATCACGGCCACGCGACCCACGGCGGGAGCCGAATCCAGTTCCTCGGCGGTCAGGCCCCGGCCAGCAGCCTGCCTAGCCAAGAACAACCGCAACAGACCGCGCGCCTCGGGAGTGGTGATAAGGTCCGCTACCGCCTCAATCTCAAGCGGGGCAGCCTCCTGGTCGTGCCGTCCCAGCGCGCCCTGGATCACCTCGATGGCCCGCAGCGGTGCCGGGTATTTGCCATTGGTCCGCTCCATGACGTCGCGCCTGGCCGCCCGGAACAACACCTTCCGGCCCAACGCGGTCCGGTCCAGCAAACCGCCTCTGCCGCGGCCAGACCGCCCGGGAAAGGGCTTCTCACGGCCGTCCGCGATGTCGCCCGCCAAGCCCGCGACATGATCGTAGAAACCGTCCGCCGGGAAAACACGGTCGAACCACCCGTAAGCCCTGGCGTCGGCTGCGTCCACGACCCGGCCCCCGAGAATCACCTTCAGAGCCCGGCGGATTCCGACCCGCCTGGGCAGGCGGATGCATCCGCCAAACCCCGGGATGATGCCCAGGCCCACCTCGGGCAGGCCGATTGTGGTGTGAGGGGCGTCGGATCCCACGATCCAGTCGCAGGTCAGGGCCAGTTCGGCACCGCCGCCGAGGCAGGTTCCGTCAACGGCGGCAATGGTGGGCACGTTGAGGCTGGCCAGGCGCTGAAAAGCCCTGTGCCCCGCTGAGGCCGCCCGCCGCGCGGAGTCACGGTCGGTGACAGCGGCAATTGTGGCCACATCGGCGCCGGAGCAGAAGTTGCCCGGTTTGCCGCTGCGAATAACCAGGCACTTGAGGCGACCGCCAGACACCCTGGATTCAAGCTGCGCCACCCAAGCCGGAAGCGCATCCAAGACGGCTTCGCTGAGCAGATTGACCTTCCGGTCGGGAACGTCAATCGTTAGCCAAGCTACCCCGTTCAGGTCATACGTGACCGTCAGGGGGTTTTGGCTGTCGGCGGTCACCCCTGTCCGCCGCTAACGTCTAGTTGTGGGGGCGCAGCTCAGCCTGATCGGGGGTCAGCCGAAGCGTGTCGCCGGTCACCTGCTCAACCTTGACGTTCCAGTACAACTCGCCTTCAACCGTGGAGGTCGTGGCGGTCACCCACCAGGGGCCGCCGGACAGGCCGGTCGTCACGGTACCCGCGTCACCGGTCGTATCGGCGATGATTTCGCGACCGGTCGCTTCGAGAAGCTCGGCCTCAAGGTCGAAATAACCGGCGAAGGCCCGGTCGGCCCACGATTCGTAGACCGCGCCAAAGCTGTCGACACTGGTCTGGGTGGCTTCGAGCATCCCGGTGTACTCTTCGAACAGGCGCTGCCGATTGACCGTCAGGGCCTGCTCGCGACCTTCGAGGTTGGTGAACTCGCTGAACTGCTGGCGGTATTCGGTCGAAGACGGGTTCATGCCGTCGAGTTCGGCCTGGATTTGGCGCATCTGCTCGCGAACGTCATTCCACTCTTGTTCGGCCTGCCGCCATTCTCCCTGCCGCGCCAGTGCGGCATCGTAACGCTCCTGCAGGTCCGCAGCCATGGTCGGCTCGGGAGAGTCCGCCTGCGCTGCCAGAGCGTCAAACACCGAATCGCGGTCAAAAGGCATGTACATGACTTCCAGACCACTCACCATATCGCTGCCGTCGTTGACCTCGACCGTCATCGATCCGCCGCAGGCGAGAGTCGCCAGAACAGAAACAAGGCATACAGCGGTCAGGGGTTTCACTCGCATCGCGACTCCTCCTGCGGGGCCGGTCCCGGGAAGCGGGGTCCGCCGGCCAGCCAGTTCGTCGTTAATACTCGTCGTCGTAGAAGAACAGCGCCGGATTTCTGGCGATGCCGTCCTGTTCAATTTCGTAGTGGAGGTGGTACCCGGTGGTGCGGCCCGTGTTGCCAATGGTGCCGACCGGATCCCACCTGTTAACCTCTTGTCCGTGCCCAACCAGAATCCGGTCCAGATGCCCGTACCGGCTTATCCATCCGTTTCCGTGGTCGATTTCGACAAAATTGCCCATGGTGCCGCGCCTGCCCGCAAAAACCACCCGTCCGCCGCCCGTCGCCCATACGCTGCTTCCGGGCGGGGCCACGATATCGACCGCTCGGTGGGGCTGCCGAATGTTGAGGGTCGGATGCATGCGGTCGTTACTGTAGCCCGAGGAAATCCAGGACGACGGATGTGCCGCCGGGTAGATGATGGGCAGATCAACATGCGCCAGTCGATTCTCTTCGAGCGTCCGCGACGACTCGCTGAGACTGGCCGTGAGGAGCCGCGCCCGGCGCAGGAGCGCGTGGACATCTGAATCAGCGGCCTTGACCGTCCCGGCGCCACCGATACCCACGGCGTACATATCATCGGAAAGAACCGGCAGCCCGGCGGCAACGCGGAACCGTTGCTCGACCAGGGTGAGGTTGTCCATTTCGCGGACCAGACCGCGGTTCAGGTCGTCAACGATTTCGAGTTCGGCCGCCAGGAGTCCGTTGGTCTGGCGAAGTTGGGCCATCTCGCGCGCAGCCCCGGCCCGGCTAACCAGACTGAGGAACCCCATCGCCACCACCACCAGGATGATCAAACCCGCGGCGAGCACCCACCTGCGGGTCAGGTAGGATATGCTGAAGCTCTTCGCGATTCCCCCGTTCGCGGGGAACCACTGAATCACTGAATGCTGTTCGTGCCCTGGTTTCCTTGACATATAGCTAGTTGTGCAGGTGCCTGTTCATACCCCGCGGAGCCTGTCCCTTGAGCCCCGCTCCCGTCAAACCCGTCCGCCCGTGTACAAACAGCAAGGGTACAGCGGGCGCAATGTAGCGATACACGCTACTGCTCGCCAACTGGGTTTCGCGGACACTGATGGAATGTTCTGTTTTCGGAGCACATGAATCTCGATCCATGACGATGCGACGAGTTGGCTGATGATGGCCTGTTTCGTCGAGCGCGATGACGGTGCGGAAAACCGCCGGGCGATCATCGGATACCTATGGCGTCATGGCCGCCCGGGGGGGGCCACTACACCCACCCCACCCCCTACCCGCCACGGCTGGCTGGGGGTGGAAAATACTCATCCAGGGGGGGACATTTCTATTTCGCTCTACCCCCGGACATTTCTATTCCGGTTTGGCCGCCGCCCCACTCGGCTCGCTCCGCCCGCCTCGCAGGGTGGCGGTCTGGAAAAGCGGACAATTCACGTGCTCCGAAAACCGGACATGTATTTGCTCCCGACATGGCTGCCAATAGGCCTTGCGGAATGCGGTCTGGGGTCCCATAATGGGAATCAATCAATCCCAAGTTCAACTAGCCACGGCGCGCGGCCCCAGGTGCTCACGCTGCACTCGGACCGGGGAGCTATCATGACCGCCAAGTGCACGGCGCAGTTGTTGGCCAACCCGGGCGTCACGCAGTCGCTGGGCCGGCCCCGGGTCTCGAACGACAACCCCTACTCGGAAGTGCAGTTCAAGACCATCAAGTACCATCCGGGCTTCCCGAGCCGGTTCGGCTGTATCGAGGACGCGAAGGATTTCTGCCGCACCTTTTTCCAGTGGTACAACACCGAACACCGCCACGGCGGCATCAGCCTGCTCACGCCCCAGCAGGTCTACTTCGGCCGCGCCCGAGGTGATCGAGAACAGACGGCAGGTGCTGGCCACGGCCTACGTCGCCAGACCCGACGCTTCGTGAAAGGCCCGCCGAAGGCCGCCAAGCTCCTGGCGGAAGCCTGGATCAACCGTGCAATCCCCGTCACGTCGGCCAACGGCGCAAAGCCGGCCAACGGGGGGAAAGAAAGCTCACTAAACTGAATCAGAAAATGTCTCACAATCGTTGGCGGGTTCCACTTGCTTTTCCGCGAGGGCATCGTATCGGAGTTCTCTGGGTAGCGGTTGTAGCCCTCTCGCTTTTCCCTGGTTGCTCCGAGGATATCAGTTCCGAGGATATCAGCTCCGAGGATATCAGTTCCGGGGGCGATGGGGTCGACGTAACCGTTACGGATTCGGCGGGCGTGCAAATCGTCCGGGTAGGTGGGGAGGTCCTGGACTCCCTGCCGGAGTGGTCTCTCTCCCAGGAGCCTCTACTCACGATCGGCGAACCCTATGTGATTGGGAAGATTGAGGGTGCACTCAGGCTCCGATCAGGAGCAATCGTGATTGCGGAAGGAATCGGCCTCCACCTACGCGTTTTCGGCCCGGATGGGGTGCTCCGCCGGAGTTTCGGCCGCGAGGGTGAAGGCCCGGGAGAGTTCAAGGCGATTTCCTTGTGGACGTTGCAGGATGGCGGGTTCGCAGTGGGCGACAACTGGTTGAACAGAATAACCCTGTTCGACGAGAGCGGGACCGTGAACGCGGTCCGTACAGGTGCCTGTCGCATGCGTGGCGGTCCGTCGCTGAGTGCCCTCGGTATTCCGCGATGCTACTTCGAGGGACTCACCGGCGATGGCACCGTGTTCTGGTCTGGAACGAGAGAATCCGAGTCAATGCCTATTCTGGAGCCTGATGTGGTTTTGCGCTACCCTGGGGAGGTTGGTTTTCTCGCACGTGATGCTGAGGATAGCGCCACTATGGTAGACTCCGTCAGACGCGGGACCAAGGTGTGGATCGCCGAGTCGTTTCCGGGCGGTCGCCTGCTTCATTGGATCTTCCAGGAACTCTTCTCCTCGGAAGGCCATTGGGCCTTCGGTCCGCATTCGATTGCAGTTGGGGAATCCAGCCGCTTTGAGGTCCGGTTACGCGACACTACTGGCCAGTTGCAACGGATCTTGCGGGTTGTCCGGGCGCCGGACGTGGTCACCGAGGCGCATATTGACGAGATAAGGGACGTGGTGGGGACATCGGCGAGCGTGATGACCGAGGAAATCGGGCTGAAGTACCTGGACGAGGTTGACGCCAGAGGGGTTATTCCCTTTTTCAGTGAGTTGCGATTTGACCTCCGCGGGAATCTCTGGATTGCCGAGTACGTACCGGATGAGATGTTGGTCATCGCGGATGAGCGGCGCTGGATTATCTTCGACGACACTGCGATGCCTTTGGCGCGCATGACCACGGGCCCTCTTGACGATATCCTCGAATTTGGGGATGACTATTTGCTGGTCCGCGAGCGGGACGAGCTTGATATCGAGCGGGTGGCGCTGTTCCGAATCGAGCGGGAGTGACTTTCTTGATCGCCATTCCCTTGTGGCGAGCCCTGAACCACCTGTCGATCGTGTTCGAGGGCCGAGTGCCCGTATGAAGTGCAAGGGCCATTTACACAGAAAATCTGACAGTCCCCTCCCGACCTTGGCCAGTTCCTGGGGCAACCGTGCCCGCAGCGTACCAAACAGCCGCTCGCTGTGGCCCCTTGCGTAGTCCGCTTCCGGCTTCATAGACCATAAACCCCTTCAAACGCCGCCATCCGCACTTCTCGCAGCATCCCCGCCCGGCTCATCCACGCTCCTCACTGAAGGCTCCGGATGATGTGCTCCCGACACCAGGTCCCGCGGGAACAGCACCGGGCCGGGCTCCGCGGGCCCAAGGTCACCGATCGCGCTTGCAAGACCGGCCAGGGCGGGAGGGGAGGGGGCGGAGCCTCCCAGAGAACTCCACATCTGCTCGGCCTTCCCCGGCATGACGGGCGTCAGCATCGCGGCCAGCGTGCCCAGAGCTTCGGCCAGCTGGCCGAGTACCGCATCCAGGTCGGCCGGGTCCGCGCCGCCCCGTTCCGCCTTGGCCAGCTCCCAGGGCTTCGCGGAATCGACGAAGGTGTTGGCGTCCCGCACGAGGCCCATGGCAGCCCCGATCGCCCGGTGCAACAACAGTCCGCTCATGTGTTCGCGGTAGGCCGCTAACCGCCCGGCTGTCGCCGCGGACAGCGGGCCCTGACTCGCCCCCCCGGAACCCGGCGAACAGAGCGACCCGAGCCGGATCCCCTTCCGGTAGCGAGCGACCATCGACACTACCCGGTTCAGAAGATTGCCCAGGTCGTTGGCCAGGTCGGAGGTGTACCGCCGATCGAACTGGGTAATGAATTCCTCCGCCGAGGCAAAACCGCGGTCCCCGTCCCATGGCACCTCGCTCAGCAGGAAGAAGCGAAGTGCTTCCGCACCGTGTCGGTCGGTCAGCTCGTCAAGGTCCAGGCTGGTCCCGGCCGACTTGGAGAGCTTCGCCCCCCCGACATTGATGAACCCGTGTCCCCAGACCGCGAGCGGGGGCTCCACACCGGCGGCCAGCAGCATCGCCGGCCAGTAGACACAATGGAACCGTGTAATGTCTTTGCCGATGACGTGCAGGTCCGCCGGCCACCACTCGTCCAGGCGGTCGCCGTCGGGGTATCCGACCGCCGTGATGTAGTTGGCGAGCGCGTCGAACCAGACGTAAACGGTGTGGTCGTCATCCCCCGGAAACGGGATTCCCCAGCTGATCCTCGAACGCGACGCCGATATGTCTTCCAGCCCCTGCTCAAGCAGCCGCAGGATCTCGTTCCGGCGAGACTCGGGACGAATCAGGTCGGGATTGTCGCGGAGCCGCCGCTGGAGCTCGGCTCGGTAGGCCGACAGCTCGAAGAACCAGTTCTCTTCTTCGGTCCACTCGATTTCGCGGGTCGGGTGCAGGGGGCACCGACCGCCCTCCAGCTCTTCGGGCTTCTTGAACGCCTCGCATCCCGCGCAGTAGTGCCCCGAATAGCGCGCCTTCCTGAACCGGCCGGCGGAACCGATTTGCCTCATCAATTCGCGCACGCCCCTGCGGTGGCGCTCCTGCGAAGTGCGGATGAAGTCGTCGTGCGAGATGCCCAGGCGGCCCCAGGCCCTTTCAAACGACTTGGCGATACTGTCGACCCACTCCTGCGGATCGCGCCCCCGCGACTCGGCCTCGCGCTGGACCTTCTGGCCGTGCTCGTCCATGCCGATCACGAACCACACGTCGTCGCCAATACTGCGGCGGTACCGGGCAATCACGTCGGCGCCGATCTTCTCAACAGCGTGCCCCAGATGAGGTTCCCCGTTGGCATAGTCGATGGCGGTCGTGATGTAGAACTTGCTCACGGAGCTTATCCGGGGCCGACTACCGCCCAGTTGTTACCCGGGGTGGCGGAGAGGGCGACCTGGCCGCGGCAGGCCGGGGTGCGCGCCTGGGTTCTCCGGCGGGACGGGCGGCTCCGCGCTCGGCGCTGAACTCCTTTAGCAGAATCACTCGCTCCAGCCCCTCCGAATCGCGAACCGTGACCGTACCCTCAAAGATGTTCCAGCTCCTCACTTCCTCGGGGCCGCCGGCCAGCTGGTACTTCTTCCCTATCTTCGGGTACTGCCGCCGGGCTTGCTCGTAGAGGTCCTTCTCATAGTGAAGGCAGTTCATGAGTTTGCCGCAGGCCCCCGAAATCTGGGCCGCGTTGAGGGGCAGGCCCTGTTTGCGTGCCAGATCCAGGGTCACGGGCCGGATCTCGGGGAGCCAGGAGCGGCAGCAGAGTTCGCGGCGGCACCGGCCCAATCCACCCAACCGCCGAGCTTCGTCGCGCACGCCGATCTGCCTGAGTTCAATGCGGGCATTGAAGGTCCGTGCCAGGGACCGAACAAAGCCCCTGAAATCGACCCTGCGCTCTGCGGTGAAATACACGGTCAGTTTGCCGCGGTCCCACTGCCACTCCGCTTCGCTGACCTTGAGTTGAAGCTCGTGCCTTGCCGCCAGGGAGCGGATCCGGCGGCGGATTTCACCCTCTTGGGCCCTCATTTGCAGCAACCCGAGCACATCGGCGGGCGCGGCCCGGTGCAGCACGAACTGCCCCGGTGTCGGAACCCGGTGGGAGGCCGAGCCGTTGCAGGAGGCGTCGCACTGAAGATCTTCGGTGTTGGACACGCGCTTTACCGTTCCAACGTCCCGGCCCCGGTCTGCCTCGACCACCACGTACTCGCGGGGCTTCAGAGCCCCGTTGCCCGCCCACGAAAAGTGGCCGGTCCGCAGTCCCTTGAAGCTGATTTCGGCGACCTGCCGCACGGACGACTGCGGTGCCCGGAGAGGGGTCACGGCTCGATCCACTCCCCAATGGCATAGTACTTGTCGCGGCGTCGCAGCAGCAGCTCGTCGGACGGCAGGTCCGCCAGCTCTTCCAGGTGCCGGGAAATCGCCTCTCCGGTCGAGGCAATCGCGGCGTCGGGTTCTGTCTGCGCTCCGCCGGCGGGTTCGGAGATTACTTCGTCCACCACGTCCAGCTCCCGCAGGTCCGAGGCGGTCAACTTCAGAGCCTCGGCCGCGTCTGAAGCCCGCTCGCGGCTCCGCCAGAGGATCGCGGCGCACCCCTCGGGAGAAATCACCGAATAGATGGCGTTCTCCAACATCAGGACTCTGTCGCCAACGCCTATTCCCAGGGCCCCGCCGCTCCCCCCCTCCCCGATCACCACTGTTACGATCGGTACTGGCAGCCCCACCATGGTCAGCAGGTTGCGGGCAATCGCTTCTCCCTGGCCTCGTTCCTCCGCGCCGATTCCGGGGTATGCGCCCTGGGTGTCGATGAAGGTCAGGACCGGCCTGCCGAACTTCGCGGCGAGCGTCATCAAGCGGTTCGCCTTACGGTATCCCTCGGGGTGGGGCGAGCCAAAATTGCGGCGAAGGTTCTCGCGCATCTCCCGGCCCTTCTGATGGCCGACGACCATCACGGTCCGCTCGCCCAGCTTGAGCCACCCGCCGACAATGGCCGGGTCGTCACGGAATCCGCGGTCGCCCTTCAGTTCAAAGAACCGTGATCCGATCCCGTTGATGTAGTCGAGCGTCAGGGGCCGGTTGGGGTCCCTGGCGAGCTTGACCCGCTCGTAACGGGTCAGGGACCCGGCACCCGCTGTCGCTGGCAGTTCGCTCATTCGTTCACTGGTTTGTCGGCCGTACCCGGTTCGCCGGTCTAGCGCCGACCAGCGGCAGCGATTCTCTCCACCCGCACGCCGTCGCCGAATATGGTTCGCAACCTGCCGATCGTTTCGCTGCTGGCCTCCACGCGCAGGGTGCGCGATGTGAGCCGCCACGGCTCCTGGTGGCCGTTCCCCAAAGACGGTCTCCCCCCGCCGGAACCTACCCACGGACCCCGCCCGAGGCTGCCCGGCGCGCGCTGCGCCGCCGCCTCGTCATCTCCCGCGGGCAGCCATTCGAACCCCAGGCGCGATGCCCCGGGGGCGCTCTCTGCCAGCCGGCGAGCTTCCCTGAAAGACTTCTCCGTGGCCACGCCGTCGCCCACGGTCACCGGGATCAGGACCATCAGGTCCTCCGGGCGCACGGCCTCGGCCAGGGGCACCACGCGGTTCACAAACAGCGGCGGATCGTCATCGTCGCGCGAGTTTCCGGACACCGTCCCGGCAATCAGGACCGGCCGGTCGTCTCCGACCGAGTCCCGGTACCGCTCCCACGCTTTCGAGAAAACCAGCGCGGTCGCCGTTCCCTCGAAGTCTTCGATTGTCAGCCGCGCGTACTCCCGGCCGTCGCGCCTCGATGTGCGCACTTCGGTCTCGGTTATCACGCAGGCCACCTCGACATTGCGGTCCCGCAGTCTGGAAAACCGCGACGTTGCCGCGGTCCTGGCAAACGAGTGCACGATCTCGCGGTGGCGGCGCAGCGGGTGCCCCGAGATGTAGAACCCGAGCCTGGCCTTCTCCTCGCGCAATCGTTCCCGCTCGGACCAGGGAGCTTGCTCCGGAAGCGTGGGAGACGGCCGCGGCTCCGAAGAACCACCGCCGAAAAGGCTGACCTGTCCCACGGCCACTTCGTGCTGGCGGCTCTGCGCCTCGCGCAGCATAGTCTCCAGGCCCTTCACCATGGCCGCGCGGTCCCCGAAAGAGTCCAGCGCTCCGGCTCCGATCAGGGCCTGCAGCACGCCTGCATTGTTGAGGCGCAGGTCGATCCGCTCGAGAAAGTCCAGGAATCCGGTGAACGGCGACTCGGCGCGGGCCTCGACTATCGACCTGACCGCCGACTCGCCCGCACCCTTGATCGCCCCCAGGCCGAACCGAATGGCCGATTTCCCCGGCCGCTCCGGGTCGTCCACCACCGTAAACCGGTAACCCGATTCCGCCACCGAAGGAGGCAGCACCCTCAGGTCCATTTTCTGCGCGAGCGCCATCGAAGACACCACCCTGTCGGTCTGGCCGATCTCGGACGACATCAGCGCCGCCATGAACTCCGCCGGGTAGTGCACCTTGAGCCACGCCGTCCGGTACGAGAGCATGGCGTAGGCCACCGAGTGGGCCTTGTTGAAGCCGTACCGGCCGAAGGTCCGAATCAGCTCCGCCAGTTCGTTCGCCGCGGCCCGTTCGACCCCGTTCTTCACTGCCCCCTCGACGAAATCCTTGAGCACGCGGTCGGTCAGCTCGGCGTCTTTCTTCCCCACCGCCTTGCGCAGCACGTCCGCCTCGGCCAGCGAGAAACCGGCCACCTTGTTGGCGGCCTGCATCACCTGCTCCTGGTAGGTGATGATGCCGTAGGTGGGCTCCAGAATTCCCTTGAGCCGCGGGTCGGGGTAGTCGACCGGTTGTTCGCCCCGCTTGCGCCGGATGTAAACGTCGGTCATGCCCGAATCGAGCGGACCCGGCCGGATAAGGGCGTTCACGGCTACCAGGTCGTCGAACCGGTCGCATCGCATGGCGCGGAGCTTGTCGGCCGCAAGCGCCGACTCAAACTGGAAGACTCCCCTTGTTTCGCCCTTGGCCAGATGTTCGAAGACCCTGGCGTCTTCCAGTCCGATCCGGTCCCAGTCAACGGTTTCGCCGGTCCTTTCTTTCACCATTGCGACCGCGTCTTCGATCACGGTCAGCGTGCGCAGTCCCAGGAAGTCCATCTTGAGCATCCCCGCCTGCTCCAGCGCCACCATGTCGAACTGGGTGACCACCACTTCGGGGTTGCGTTTGTCCGCGCACACCGGCACATAGTCGCTCAGCGGCCCGGGAGCGATCACGACGCCGGCGGCGTGCACCGACTCGTGCCGCGACAACCCCTCCAGCTGCTGCGCGTAATCCAGCAGCCGCTTCACTTCGTCATCGTCGCCGTCCTGTTCGCGGAGATCCTTCACATCTTGGCGCGCGTCGGCTACCGTCACCTTCCGGGCCGGATTCTGGGGTACCAGCTTGGCCAGTTTGTCAGTCGCCTGCGGCGTGAAACCCAGCACCCGGCCGACGTCCCGGATAACGGCGCGAGCCTGCATCGTCCCGAACGTGACGATGTGTCCCACCGAGTCACGGCCGTACTTCTGGCGGACGTACTCAAGGACCTCGCCCCGGCGTTCGTAGCAGAAATCGATGTCGATGTCCGGCATCGAGACGCGTTCCGGGTTGAGGAACCGCTCAAACAGCAGGCCGAAATGCAGTGGCTCGATGTCGGTGATGCCGAGCGAATAGCAGATGATGGACCCGGCCGCGGACCCGCGCCCGGGGCCGACCGGTACCCTCAGCCTGCGCGCCGCCTCGATGAAGTCCCACACGATGAGCAGGTAGCCGGCGTATCCCGTCCGCTCAATCACGCCCAGTTCAAACTCCAGCCGCTCCCGGACTTCCGGGGGCAACGGGTCGCCGTACCGGCGCCGGGCGCCCTGGCCTGCCTCGTGCCGCAGCATCTCCATCGGAGCTTCGAAGTCGGCCGGGAGCGGGAATTCGGGCAGATGATAGGACGTGTCGAATTCGACGTTGCAGCGTTCGGCTATTTCGACAGTGGAAGCCAGCGCATCGGGGCGATCGGGGAAGAGCTCCGCCATCTCCCGGGCCGACTTGAAGTAGATCTCCTCGCCGTGGAACCGCAGCCGGTCTTCGTCGGTCTTCATCTTGCCGGTACCGATGCACAGGAGCGTGTCATGCGCGTCGGCGTCGCCGCGATTCAGGTAGTGGGCATCGTTGGTGACCGTGAGGGGAAGCCCCAGTTCGTCGGCCAGCTGGATTACGCCGGAGTTGACGTTCTTCTGCTCGTCGAGTCCGTGGTCCTGAAGTTCCAACCAGTAACGCCCCGGGAACGTGCGGGCGTACCACTCGGCCGTGGCTTTCGCCTCGTCCCAGCGGTCGTTCATCAGGTACGAAGCGACTTCGCCCACCAGGCAGGCGGAGAGTACGATCAGGCCCTCCGAGTGGGCCGCCAGGACCTCCCGGTCCACCCGGGGTTTGTGGTAGAACCCCTCCAGGTGACCGATCGACGACAGTTTGCAGAGGTTGCGGTAGCCGGCCGGGTTCTCGGCCAGGACCACCAGATGGGCGTACCTGCGGCCGCCGGGGGCGTCCGGGTTGGGCCTTCTCTGGCGGCGGTCGCCGTAGGCCACGTAGAGCTCGCAGCCAATGATCGGCTTGATTCCGGCGGCTCGGGCCATCCGCTGGAAATGCCACGCACCGTAGAGGTTGCCGTGGTCGGTCAGGGCCAGAGCGGGCATGCCGAGTTCGCCGGCCCTGGTGATCAGGTCGGTTAATCGGTTGGCACCATCAAGCAGCGAGAATTCGCTGTGGCAGTGGAGGTGGACGAACGGCGGGGGAGCCCCGCTGGGTTCGGTCATGCCCCGTCGACCAACGGCGGCTGGGTCCCCTGCGGCGCGGTCAGGCGCAGTGGAAGGAGCGCAGGATCTCCTGCAGCTGCAGGATGTACTGGTACTTCGGCCGGTCGGGCGAATACAGCCAGGCGTCGATGTAGAACGTGCGTTCGGGGCAGCCTACCATCCACACGAAGAAAGGCCCCGCCGCGGGGTAATCGGTCAGCTCGTCGCGCCACACGCCGGTTACCTCCAGCCCGGGGCTCTCGCCCAGCAGGAAGTGGGTGACGGACGAAGTGGACGTATCGAGCGCCTGGGGTACGTTGTAGTGAGCGCTGTCGATGGTGGCCCGCCACTCGATCGCGCGTTCGACGGTCAGCACCTCTCCCTCGGCCAGCGGCGGCCCCCAGGTGATGAGCAACGACCTGATGAGCTCGCTCGGGTCCGGGTTGTCGTTGCGGAGGATGACGAGGCTGTCGCCCCCCGCCGCCCCCGGCAGGTCGCCCGCCTCCCCGACAGCCCTGACTACCCTGTCGTACAGGACCGGCACCACCACGCCGAACCCGAACCGCTCCCGGAGTTCGACCACGAGGCTCGTGTCCGGGGGCGTGGCGAACATCTGACGCCTGGTCCGCTCGCGGTAGGCTCCGTCAACCACGCTCAGTATGGCCGGCAGCGCCCCGGCCCACGATTCGGCTTCACCGCCCGCCTGGAGCACCGCACCGGTTACTCGCTGGTTCCTGGCCCACACGTCTTCGGCCTCGAAGACCCGCCCCGGCTGAAGGCCGTCCAGATTCAGCCCTGCCGCGCCTGCCGCCTTTGCCAGCAACGTGTCTTCCGGGGTACCGAACACGATGATGTTCTTGAAGACCCTGAGGCGGCTGAATTCGGGATCGTCGCCCGAGGTGGCCGTCACCACGAACCGCTTCTCGGGGCGGGTTGTGAAGACGGTCGGTTCCAGAACCGAGCGGGTCGTGTCTTCGACGAGCTGCCACAGCTCGGAGTCCGCCATGACGATCAGCGTGTCATCCGGCCCCAGGGCATGGGGTTTGTTGCACGCGCTCGCCGCAACGGCGCAGGCGGCAACGGCCGCCATGCACAAACCAGCACGAACCTTTGGTCCTGCCTGTTTTCGGGAGGGTAACGGCGAAGCGAAAACGGGAACGTTCAAGACCTGCTCCAGGTGACGAGTCAGTGGATTGCGGGGCAGCGGCCGCAGCGGGTGGCGGAGTCGAAATCACGGCCCCCGCGGCGGGCGGATTCAACCCTTGGAATATGTGTTTCGGTCGGGTAACTCGCTACACGGTGCAGACCGGCGACCGTCGCATTTGTGTTCCGCTCGCAGGCTCCACCGGCGCGGGACGGTCTCGCATGCTCGTATTTGGTCGCTTTTTGGCACCTACGGGTCAAATTTGCGACGCAGCCTCTTACCCCCGGTCGTGGACTCCCCCGATCCGCGGCGCTCGCTCGTCTCAGAATTGACGGAGTCTGGTGCCTGCCGGTGGAGGACTTCTTGCGACACATGATCCCCGACCGGCCCCTGCTGGCGTGGCTACAACCGCGCCGGACTGCAACAATTCCCCCGCGCGGGTAAGTTAACCGGCCCTCCGGGGCTCGTAGCTCAGCCTGGTTAGAGCGCACGCCTGATAAGCGTGAGGTCGGTGGTTCGAATCCACCCGAGCCCATTGTTACAACGCCAAGTGAGCCCTGTCCAAGTCCGGATCTTGGGGGGCTTGGCGGGGACAGACATGTGAAGCGAGGTCGTGGGTCGAAAAAAAGGAAGTAAGACGGATAAAGGGTCGCGATCGAAGCTGAAGCGTCCGCCCCGTCCTGCGCGTTTCAGCCGGGCGTGGTTTTTCGATTGGGGTCGCACGGCGGTTATTGCGATCATCATCTCCATCTTCACCCGCACGTTCCTCATGGCCACGTTCGTCATCGATTCGGGCTCGATGGAGGAAACACTGCTGGTGGGCGACTATGTGCTGGTAAACAGGATGTCGCTAGGTGCTCCGATCCCGTTAACAGACCACCACCTTCCAGGCTACACCCAGCCAAAGCACGGCGACATCATCGTGTTTCGAGCCGATCACTCCCCTGGGATCGATATTGTCAAGCGCACGGTCGGACTGCCCGGTGACACGCTTCGGATGGATGGCGGCATCCTATACCGGAACGGAGTCGCCATCGATGAACCCTACGTGCGGCGGAACCTCCGGAACCCGGATTCTTTTGACCGGAGAATGTTGTGGCAAACTGACTTCCTGTTGCCGGAGTCGGATCGCGACACGTATCAACCTACGCGGGACAACTGGGGTCCGATCACCGTTCCCGAAGCGCGGTACTTCATGATGGGAGACAACCGCGACGACAGCTTTGACTCGCGATCCTGGGGTTTCGTGGAACGCCGTAAGATGCAGGGGACTGCAGCATTCATATACTATTCGTACGACCGAGACGCTCTGAAGCCGTTTCGCGCCTTGACGGCGATGAGGCCCGGGCGGGTCGGGCCTCCGCCGCGCTAGGGAAGGTGTGAACCGGCCAGCATCGTTTCCCCTGGCGCTTGCCGCTGTGGTCCTGGTCACAACCGCCCCCGCCTGGCGCGCCGGGGACCGGGACGCTGGCAGCCGTAGCCCGGCCGGAACACCGTTCGCTTCGCTGCACCTGGAGCTTGAGAAATCGGCCCCCGCTGCCGGTGAGGCTCTCTCCGAGTCACCACGCGAGATCGTGTTGGAATTCAGCCAAGCGCCTCAGATGGCCGGGACCTCGGTTCGCGTGGTTGGACCGGACGGCGAACCTGCTCAGCTGCCGGACGCCCGGGCCGACGACGGGGACCCGACGATCGTGAGGCTGGCGATACCCGCGCCTCTGGAGGGTGGCGAACACGAGGTTCGGTGGCGAGCAATGGCGCGCGACGGGCATGTGGTGTGGGATACGTTCTTGTTCACCATCGAGGCGGGCGCGGGCCAGGACTCCCGCTGAGACCGGGTCCAGGTTCCGCCGTGCCCGCTCTGATCTACGACGGTGACTGCGGGTTCTGTCGCTCGGTCGTGCGTTTCATCGAGAGACGGGCCGAACCGGGGCGCGTTCATCTGGTCCCGTTCGGCACGCCCGAAGCCGCGGTCCTGACGCGGGATCTGGCACTGCCGGAGACCGTGCGGTGCGGTTGCGACACGGTGGTGCTGGTGGTCGGCACGACGGCCCTGCTGCGCAGCGACGCCGTTCTTGCGGCAGCCGCATTGCTGCGCCGGCCGTGGTCGTTGCTGCGACTGGGGCTCGTGGTGCCGCGCCCGTTGCGTGACGGGGCCTACCGGTTCGTGGCGAAGAACCGGTCAAGAAGCGGGCAGTGACACCGCCAGACAGTAACCCTCCAGCAGCGTAAACCGGGTCTCCCAGCAGGCTTCACCCGGCCCGCGCATGAACGCCAGAGCAAACTCCTCGCCGGTCCCCCGGTCCCAGCCACCGTCCGTCCCTTCGACCCTCGCCAGGCGCACACTCGCCGGCGACGCCCCGATTCCGGCGCCGGTGGCCTTGAGGACCGATTCCTTCAGAGTCCACATCAAGATCAGGGCAGCGACCGGGTTGGACACCATCGGCAGGGCCTGGTCCAGCGCCGGTTCTCCGGGCGCCCGCAGCCGTTTTGCCAGCCTCCCCGGCCTTTTCACGGGTCTCACTAGTTCGACATCCACCCCCACCGCCACACCGTGGGCGGCGGCCGCGGCTGCAAGCTCGCCGGAGTGAGCGATGGAGACCCGCCAGCCACCGGGGCCGGACGGGAGCGCCTGGCCACCGGGGCCGGGAGGGAGCGCCAGCGTGATTTCCGGGGCAGGCTCGCCGGTCAGGCGCGACATCAATAGCCGCGCCGCCGCCCGCCCCAGTGTGAACTCGGTTCGTCGTTTTTCACTGCTGAACTGCTCCCGCCGAGTAAGTTCTTCGGGCGACAAAAGATCCGAGAGAGATTCCCACGAAACACCGGCCCCGGTCCCATGTCCAAAGCTGTCACCTACGGCAACTACCTGAAGATCGACGAACTTCTTTCGTTGCAACCTGATCCAGCCAGGGTTGAGCACGACGAGATGTTGTTCGTGGTGATCCATCAAGTTTATGAACTCTGGTTCAAGCAAGTGTTGCACGAACTGGACCGATGCTCCCAACTGCTGGAAACGGCGGCGGGACCACGGGTGGTCGCGTGCCTGGCGCGGGTGTTGACCATTTTGAAGACTATGGTAGCACAGATTGATGTGCTGGAGACGATGACGCCGACCGAATTCCTGACATTCCGAACCAGACTCGAGAGCGCCAGCGGGTTTCAGTCAGATCAGTTCCGGCAGTTGGAATTCGTGCTGGGGAAGAAATCGCGCGACGCCGTCGAACGGTTCCGCGAGGGGTCACGCGCCCGCAACGCGCTCGAACAGCGCTGGGCCCGTCCCGCGCTCTGGGACTCGTTCATGCAGCGGCTGCACCGACACGGTTACCACATTCCCGAGGCACTGCTCAAAAGAAATTTCACTGAGCCCGTTGAACCCTCCCCGCAAGTCCAGGACGCGCTCGTCCAAATCTACCGGCGCGATCCCGGGCACACCGTGATCTGCGAACGCCTCGTTGATCTGGACGAGGGCGTTCAGGAATGGCGCTACAGACACGTGAAGATGGTGGAACGGACCATCGGCTCCAAGCAAGGTACCGGCGGGTCGGAGGGGGCTGCGTACCTCGTGCGTACCACACACCAGCCCTCCTTTCCCGACCTCTGGGAGATTCGCGTCAGGCTCTAGCGCTCGCCGGCGGCGGCGCCTCCCAGGCGGAACTTGCCTCCGACATGGATCCCCCGTCCGGGCGACGGGAAACCGTAGACCTGTTCGTACTGGGCATCGAACAGGTTCTCGGCACGCAGCCTCAGGGCGAATCCGCCCGGCCCGCCAAACGGCAGGTCCAGGGTCGTGCCCAGATCGAGCCGGGTGTAACTCGGCAGCACGACCGGTTCCGCGGGCCACGCGGAGAAGTCCCGGTCGCTCCTGGATCCCACCCGAACCCCCGACAGATCCACCCGCAATCCGCCCGTCACTCGCCAGGCCCCGGTCAGACCAGCCGTGCTGGCGGGACGCCGGAGCAGCCGCTCGCCCTCAACGAAAGTCGCGCCGACCCCCTCGTCGAACCCGGAGTCGAGTACCTCGGTGCCCAGCCCCGTGTAAGTCGCCGTGAGGCTCAGACCCCCGGCAGACACCGACGCTTCTGCCTCCAGGCCGGCCGCCTTAGCCTCGGCCACGTTGTGGAAGTTGGGTCCGCCCTCGGTTTGAGGGGTGCCGGTGTACTGGATCAGGTCTCGAAAAGTTTGCGAGAACCAAGTCAGCGACAGCGTGGCCGGCCCCGCCTCCACGTCGGCCCCGATCTCGACGCTCGCAGAGCGCTCCGGGCCCAAGTCCGGATTCCCCGTGGCAAACCCCGCGGCGAAGGTCTCATGGAAGGTGGGCTCCTTGATCCCGGTGCCGCCGGCAAGCCGAAGCCGCCCGGTGCCCGCGATTCTCCAAACTGCCCCGAACCGCCCGGTCACCGAGGTCCCGTAACGCTCGTTGTCTTCCATTCGAATTCCGCCGTTCAGGGCCAGGTAGTCGGGATGCCAGGAAAGGTCGGCATAGAGCGCCTGGTTGCCCCGCGAGTGATCGGTGTTCGACGAACTGCCGCCCCACTCCGACTCTGACACGCTGAACGTCCGGGACTCCTGCTGCTCCACCTCAAACCCGGTTCCGATCGAGGCGCCGGGCACGGGCTGCCATGACAGATGCGCTCCGCCCGTGGTCCGCCTCACGTCGGCCAGGCTTTCGTAGGCAAAGGATCCCGTGGTGTCGGCCGGTCCGTCAGCCTCGTCGCTAACGCCGGTCTCCGCCTCCCGCACCGAAAACACGAACCGGCTCTCGAACTCGTCAGTCCACCGCCGGCTGGCCTCAATCCCCAGGTTGAGGGCGTCGGAAAGCGTGTGGGCGTTCTCGTCAACCACGGCACCGGAACCGTCCGTGGGGTAGTGGAACACACCGTCCTCGTACCTCACGCTCACACTGCCGGCAGTCCGGGCGTCCAGCCACCCTTCCACCCGTCCGGTAACCGTGGTCTGGTGATGCTGATTGTTGAAGGCAAGAATCCCGTCGGTTTTCGTGCGGGCCGCCGAAACCGAGTAGGCAAACATCTCGCTGCCCGCGCCGACGCGCGTGCGCCACGTGGACGAGCCGAAGGAACCTCCTTCGAGGCCAGCCTCGACCCGGGGACTGCCCTGGCCCGGGCGGGTGAAGATCTGGATCACGCCGGCGATGGCGTCCGACCCATACAACGCGGAACCCGGGCCGCGCACGATCTCAATGCGGTGGATGTTGTCGGTGGTAAGCGCGGACAGATCGAACGACCCGCCGGGTTCGTTCACCTTGACCCCGTCGATCAGGACCTGCACGTAGTCGGATTCCCCGCCGCGCAGGAACAACGATGTGGTCGCTCCAAAAGACCCAGACCTGGCCACGGCGGCACCGGGCAGCAGGGCGAGGGCGTCCGATACGTAGGTGATCCCGGCGGCTTCCAGATCGGCCCCGGATATCACGCTCGTGTTGGCGGCCACGGTCCACTGCGGCGCGGCACGGCGGTTGGCGGTGACGATGAAGCCTTCGACCTTCACGGTGTCCCGGCCTAAATCTTGTACAGCACTTGCCTCCAGTGCGGCGCTCGTTGCGGCGCCGGCCGCCAGCGCCAGGGCCACAACCCTGTGCGAGGCGTGCAAAGGGAGGCGAAATGGGTTTGCGATCATCCCCGATTCTCCTTCCCCGCTGAGAGATTTGAGGGTAACCGCAACTCGCGCCGCCCGCGGCGGCTGTGTCGAGAGCGCCCCCACTTCCCCGCGGAAGTGTCTGGGTGGGCGCCGGACGGGGCACGTCTCCTGGCTTCGAGGCCGCCTCTGCCAGCCTTCCCCGGGTTTGGTTCCGGGTGGCTTCCCCGGATTCAATCCGGGTGGCGTTGCGGGCAGGGCGTTCCGGCAGGTACAAGCGCCGGGCCTCTTACAGTGGCGGGGCCGCGCCGGGTTTTCACCGGCTTCCGTTGGCCCCTCCGGCTCGTTTTGTTTGTCGGACCAGATTTACTCTCGCCCCTCCCGGGCGGCAACCCGTAGCTTTTCGCGCTTGTGGACCCGCAACCAGGACGTGGGGCGGCGAATCATGGGGACGGCACCCGGAGCGTGACGAACATGACTACGGCGAACGCGGCGAAAGACACGAAACGTGCATAGCGGCCTGATCCCGGAAGCCGTACGAGGCGGCCAGGACCCCATTTTCGCGTTGGGTCGGATAGCGAAGGAACGCGCGGCTACCGGAGCCGACGTGGTCGACGCCACCCTGGGGCTGCTGACCGACGACGACGGTCGCCCGGCGCTGGTCGAGGCTGCCTTCGACGCCCTGGAGCGGGTGTCGCGAGAGCAGGCAGCCTGCTATACCCCCGTGGCGGGCCCGCCGGAATTCCTGGAGGCGGTCGTGGACGACGTGTGCCCAGAGTTCGCCGAATACGCGCGGCCGGTCGCGACACCGGGCGCTTCCGGGGCCATTTTCGCCGCCGCCAAGGTGTTTGCGGGCACCGGGGGGCGGGCGATCGTCCCCAACCTGTACTGGGGTCCCTACTCGTCGATCATCGACTCGGTCGGAGGGAGCCTGCGCACGTTCAACCTGTTCCGGCCCGACTTCACACTGGACGTTGACGCCCTGCTGCGGGCGGCCAACCAGGAGGCCGCCGAGCGCGGGAGAGCATTCATCGTCCTCAATTTCCCGTGCAACAATCCGACTGGTTACTCGCCGGCGGCGGCTGAATGGGACGACATGGCCCGCGCCGTCGCGGAACTGGGACGCGAGGCGCCGGTTACGGTTCTGCTTGACGACGCCTACTCCGGTTACGAACAACCTGAAACAGCGGATCAATCGCTTGCCGCGTGGACCGCGGCCGTGGGCACGATGCTCGAAACGGCCACGGTGCTGGTAGCCTGGACCATCTCCAAGAACTTCACCCAGTACGGTGCGCGCGTCGGTGCGTTGGTCGCGCTCCACCGGGACGGGGCGGAACGGGAGCGCCTGGCGGGTGCCGCGGGCTACGTGTGCCGGACCACGTGGTCCAACACCAACCACTTGTGGATGCTCGCCGCCACCCTGCTTCTGACCGATCCGTCGCTCGCGCAGTTGGCCGCGGCACAGCGAAAGCGACTGGTCGAGATGCTGCGGGCGCGGGCGGCGCACTTTGCCAGTCTGGCCGCCGGGGCCGGCCTGCGGCACGCTCCCTACAGCGGGGGGTTCTTCACAACCGTGGCGACCGCGAACGGTTCGGCCGCGGCCGCCGCCATGCGCGACGAAGACGTGTTCGCCATTCCCATGGATACGGGCGTGCGGATTGCGCTGTGTTCGACGCCGGTCCGCCAGATCGGCCGGGTGGTTGCCGCGGCGGCGCGGGCCGTCTCGGCCTAGCGGGGGGGGATGCGCCCGGTCGCGATCAGGCGCTCCCTGTATTCGCGGTTGAACACCTCCACGTCGCGACCTTGGGATTCAAGGA
>JAGWBR010000001.1:161921-162854 GCA_021295785.1 Gemmatimonadota bacterium | reverse complement strand
GGACGAGCGTCCTCACATTTCCAGTGGTACGAGAACGGCCAGATGGAAAGCGAGGAGCACTACGACGAGGCCGGCGAGCGAGCGGGACGATGGGTCACGTGGTACGAGAACGGCCAGATAGAAAGGGAGGAGCACTACGAGGCCGGCGAGCGCCGCGGTCTTCGCACCGTGTGGGACAGCGACGGGAATAAGGAGATCGAGTTCGACTACGACGCCAACTCATTCACCGTCGGCATTGGCCCGGTGGCGCAGTTGCCGCTGACGAGCAGCGGACCGCTCTCGGCCGACACACAGTTTGTTTTTGAAACCGCTCCCGGCTGCACAAGAGTTGAGGTCGGCAGTGCCTCGCCGCCGTTCACACGGCAAACCATTGCTATCTTGAGCAATGTATGGACAGGTGTAAGGGTTTGGCGGCTGTATCTTCCCGTAAGGGGCGAACTGCGCTCGTTCACGATCAACGATGCCCGTAGGGAACACTATAGACTGCATCTGGACGTGCCTGGGACTTTTGAATATGAGCTGGAAGTTGCGGCGATTGAGTGCGACGACTGAGGTGGCGAAGCTTTGCCATGCGTTGTCTGGTCGCGTTGTCGATCAGGGCCATCGGCTGCCAAGCGGGCGAACGGGCCTGGTCGCGGCGACGGGCGGAGAGTTGGTGCTCATCAACGACGAACTAAAGGAGAATAGGATGGACCTCAAAGCGAAACGCGCTACTCTGTTAGAGGAGTGGAACGGAATCAAGGGAACGACCGCAGGGGTGCTCTTCCTGATCGGGGCCAGGCACGGGATCGCAAGCTTTTGGGATCGTGGTCGATTCGGCAACGGCCGACGACGCACGTCGAAATCGCGGCGTAGTGGCAATTCGGTTGGACTGCCAATGAGACGACAGAGCCTGAACCGCGCCGCAGCGTTGCAACGAGGGAGCCGCACCGT
>JAGWBR010000001.1:160842-161684 GCA_021295785.1 Gemmatimonadota bacterium | reverse complement strand
GGACGAGCGTCCTCACATTTCCAGTGGTACGAGAACGGCCAGATGGAAAGCGAGGAGCACTACGACGAGGCCGGCGAGCCAACGGGACGACGGGTCGCGTGGTACGAGAACGGCCAGATGGAAAGCGAGACGCACTACGAGGCCGGCGAGCCAACGGGACGGCAGATCCTGTGGTACGAGAACGGCCAAATGTGGTTCGAGCAGCACTACGAGGCCGGCGAGCCAACGGGACGACGGATGGCGTGGTACGAGAACGGCCAAATGTGGTTCGAGCAACACTATGAGGCCGGCGAGCGCACGGGACGATGGGTCGCGTGGCACGAGAACGGCCAGATGGAAAGCGAGGCGCACTACGAGGCTGGCGAGCGCCGCGGTCTTCGCACTGAGTGGGATAGCGACGGAAATAAGGAAATCGAATTCGACTACGATGCCAACTCATTCACCGTTGGCATTGGGTCGGGGGTTGCGCAGTTGCCGCTGACGAGCAGCGGATCGCTCTCGGCCGACACACAGTTTGTTTTTGAAACCGGTCCCGGCTGCACAAGAGTTGAGATCGGGAATACCGGCCGCCGGCGAGGTTCATACTTCACAGCGACCTTGAGCAATGTCTGGACAGGTGAAAGGGCTGCGCGTTGGCAGGTGACCTTGAGTCGTCGGTACTCGGAAACGATCGACGAGGCCTTAAGCGAACACTATATACTGCACTTGGACGTCGTTGGGACTCCTGAATATGAGCTGGAAGTTGCGGCGACTGATTGCGATGGATGACTGAGGTGGCGAAGCTTTGTCAAGCGTTGTCTGGTCGCGTTGTCGATCATGGCAACGGCTGCCAGGCGGGCGAA
>JAGWBR010000001.1:0-160551 GCA_021295785.1 Gemmatimonadota bacterium | reverse complement strand
ATGTCGCATGCGGTGGACGCCCTCACTGCTTCGCGGCCCGATCCATCGGACGGTGAGTAGAAGCTCCGCCGTCCGCTTCACCGGTCGCGGGAGACGTGTATAGCCGGGCCCAGACGTAGCGGCTGAAGCAGTCCAGCACGGTCTGGATGTAGATCTTGCCGACGCCCTTGAGCGTGCCCGCGAAAAAGGTGTCTACTGCCACGCGTTCGCCCGTTGCAATGACGTTGATGTGTCGCTCGCGGTACTCGGTTCTTGGCCCCGGCCCGGCACCCTTGCCGCCCCGGACGTTGCAATGACGTTGATGTGTCGCTCGCGGTACTCGGGGTCGAAGCGCTCCAGCGCCTGGATCTAGCTCGTCTGTGAGCTTGATCCTGCGCTTGCGGACCGTCTCCTCCAGCCTCGGCAGCCGGTGGTGCCGGGTCAGGAGTCTTTGCGCATCCAGACTCCCCAACCCCGTTGGAGCTGACCTGGACCCCTCTGAGCATCAGCTCGTTCGCGACCCGCTAAGCCGAAAACCCGATCCAGCGCCCCGCGGCCGCCACGGTCAGCCAAAGAAGAACCGAGACAGCACCCTGGACCCGTGTCGCACCAGTGTGCCCGGGCGGGTCCTGCCGAATCAGTCGCCGGCGACCGGCCCACGTGAGCGCCAGAGCCGGCGGCAGGGTGCCCATCTTGACCCAGAATGCGGTGGCGTAGTAGCACTTCACCGCCTCCGAGAGCAGCATCGGGATTCCAGTGGCAGCCATCGCTATCACGGCTGCGGCGAGCCACGGCCGACAGTGCGCGAGCACCGCCCCCGGAGAGGCTGAGATCAGTCCGAGACCCATCAGGCGAAGGTCGCCCGCCAGCACGGCAGCCCCGAGCAGTGCGAGCCCGACCAGATGGACAGCCTCAAGTATGGGAAACGCCCAGACTGACTGCCGCACCGCCGTCCCGACGCCCGTGGCCTCCATCCACTCGAAGGCCGGGTACCACGACTCAGGTGGCCAGCTCACGGCTGCGCCCCGCGTCTCACGGCGAGGCGGCCGCGGTCACCGGGCAACCCGCGAGTTTGTTCACCCAGCCCGGCTGGGGTTGGATGTCGCAGGCGAACCAGTTGTAGGCGATCAGGCGACCCGCGACCACCACCAAGGCCCAGACGGTGAGAGAGATGGCCGCGGCTCCCCACGCGGAGACCGCAATCCCGGGTCTCACCCCGCCGCGGTTACCGAGCCGTGCCGCTCGGTGGAACAGGAAAGCGTTCAGAACAGCCACAAAGATCAGTCCCATCTTGGCCCGGAAAAACAAATCGTGGTAGTACCGGACCGGGTTGGAGTAGAAGATCAGCACACCGGTCAACACCATCACGCCAAACCCGGACAACACGAACGGTCGCATGCGCCGCAGCACTTCGTCAGGCCGAATGCTCGTGAATCCGATGCCGGCAAGGCGCAAATCGCCGACGATTACCGTGCCCAGGAACAGGGCGACGCCCATGACATGGGCGGATTCGATCAGGGGCCAGGCGTACTGCGATTCCAGCAGGGCCCGGCTGCCCTCCGTGCCGCCCAGCCACTCCAGGAATCCCCTCATCCGGGGTCGTCTTCGGCGCTGGGGCGCAGCGTGCCCGGGGCATAGCGAACGTGGCAGTCCGAGCAGGAATAGTACAGGGCGTCTCCGGCCAGAAAGGTCGCCTCCGGATCCCTGGCGGCAGCGGCGGCGGCAGCGTCCAGGGCGGTCTCCCGCATGGCCGCCGAAAACGACATCCAGTCCCCCCGGTCCAGCGCGCGGCCCGGAATCATCATCAGATTACCCGATTCGGCCAGCACCACGGCCGCGCGCCTCACGGCTTCCCACTCTTCGGGACCCGCAGGGCGAATCTCGCGCACGCCGGCGGAATCGATAATCTCCCCAACCGCATCCCAGTACACCTCCGCCGCCGGCTCAATCACGTCTACCATCAGGTCATGAACATCGCCCGTCGGTTCGTACCCCGGCCGGGGTTCGCCGCCACAGGCCACCGCGACAAGCGCGCACAGTGCTGCGGGACCGCGCCACGCCTTCAGCGGATCACCCCTTCGTTTGACCGGTTCCGCGTTTCCGCCAGTACCGGGCCAGCCCGCCCCACGAATCGAACGGGCCGAAGGCGCGCAGGTAGTGGTCCACCACGGTGTTGGACATCTGGGTTCTGAGCCGGCCCTCGGCCCACGCGGCAAACTCGGCGGCGCGTTCCGAATCGGGTGACGTGTCGGAAAGGGAGGCCCGGACCCGGTCAGCCCATGTTCTGAGTTCCGTCCGCAGCCCGTCGAAATGGGCCTTGACCGCGTCCACCGGACCGTAGTGGGTCGGGACGATCCGATCGGGCCTCCACCCGAGGATGCGCGCCATCGTGGCTTCCCACGCCTCAACGTCGATGTCGGGGGGAGGAGCAACCGGGATGGGGCCGCCGTCTCCCATTCGAATCCCCGCGTCGTCGCCGACCCACGCGGTGCCTGTCGCGGCCTCGAAAAACGCCACATGATGCCTGGCGTGTCCCGGCGTGCAGGCGACCTCGAAGCGGCGGTCGCCCAGCTCCACCGTCGATCCGTCGCCGATCTGCACTACGGATTCCTCGGGCACCGGGGCGAACTCACCCCACAGAGCCTCCATCCGGTTCCCGTAGAGGCGCCCGGCCGAGGCCAGCAACCGCTGGGGGCTGATCATGTGCGGGGCACCGACCGAGCTCACGTACACCGCCGCGGTCGGGACCTCACGAACGATGGTGCCGGCGGCAGTGGCGTGATCCAGGTGAATGTGAGTGAGCAGGACCGCGCCGATGTCGGCGAGCGAATACCCGGCCCGGCCGAGTTCGGAGCGCAGCGCCGACAAACACACGGTTGGGCCCGGATCTACGACCGCAATGCCATCGCCGTACTCGATCACGCCGGTCCCGATCGCTCCGGGCACCTGCCGAAAATTGAGGTCGGCGATGAACGTGCGTTCGTCCAGCCGTAGAATATCGTTCACAGTGGGTTATCCGTGCTCCTGTCCGTGCTGTTTTCCGCACTCTGGTCCGCGAGTAGCGAAAGTTGTGCCTTGCAGCTACGGCCGCAACCGGAGCAACTTCAAGGGGTAAATTGCTGCCGGCCAGCACCCGTGCCGGTCTTTCGCCAACGCCCACCGCACCCAATCCTGCGCGGAGAGGAAATGTCTCCAATCGAATCAATGCCACCGGAACCGCCGCGCCACGTGCGTTTCAAGAGTCGAGACACGTCACTCAGCGTGACGGGAGCACTTGCCGCGACCCTGGCACTCGTAGCAGCCGGATGCGCCTACGATGACGGGGCGCAGGATGCCGAATGGCACAACATCGCCGGCAACGACATGGGCCAGCGCTACTCGCCGCTGGACCAGATCGACGCCAACAACTTCGGGCGGCTCGGCGTGGCGTGGCAGTGGGACGGCTCGGAGCTCCCCGCCGTAAACGCCCGCGCCACACCGATCTACGTGGACGGGCTCCTGATCAGCGTTGCCGGCGAAAAGCGACACGTGATCGCCCTTGACGCCGGAACGGGAGAAATGGTCTGGCGGTATGTGGAACCGGAAACCTTCCGCTGGGAGTATTCCATGCGGAAGAACCACGGGAAGGGAGTCGCGTACGGCGAGATCGACGGCCGGCCCGTCGTCTACCTGGTCAGCCCCGCGTTCTTTCTTCACGCCATTTGGGCCGACAACGGCCAGCACGTCGAGGGATTCGGCGGGCAGATTCCCGTGGAGGGCTTCCCGGAGACGGGTGTGGTGGACCTGCTGGCCTCGCTGGGCCACGAGTTTGACCCGTACTACGGCATCCCCCTGGAGACCGGCTACATCACCAGCTCGTCGCCCGCCATCGTGGTGAACGACGTGATCGTGGTGGGGAATTCCGCCGAACAGGGCTACAACCAGTCCCGGATCGAGAACGTTCCCGGAGACATATTGGGGTTTGACGCCCGCACCGGTCAGTTCAAGTGGAAGTTCAACGTGCTGCCCGGTCCCGGCGAGTTCGGGCACGAGACTTGGGAAAACGATGCCTGGGAGTGGACCGGCGACATCTCTTCGTGGGCGCCGCTGTCGGCCGATTCGGAGCGCGGAATCGTTTACATTCCCACCAACGGCGCCACCATGGATTTCTGGGGAGGTTTCCGGCCGGGCAACAATCTCTTCAGCACCAGCCTGATCGCCCTCGATGTCGAAACGGGCGAACGCGTTTGGCACTATCAGTTGGTCCATCACGACATCTGGAACTACGACACGCCGCAGGTGCCGGTGCTAATGGACCTGGAGGTTGACGGCGTGCCCACGCCCGCGGTGGTCCAGGTCACCAAGCAGGCATTTGCCTACACCTTCAACCGTGAGACCGGCGAGCCGGTGTGGCCGATCGAGGAGCGTCCGGTGCCCGAGGGACTGATCCCCGGCGAGGCGCTGTCGCCGACCCAGCCGTTCCCGACCCGTCCGGCGGCTTACGACCTGCAGGGCCTGACCCACGACGACTTGCTGGATTTCACGCCCGAGCTGCGCCAGGCGGCGATCGAGGCGCTCGAGGACTACGTAATCGGGCCGATGTTCACGCCGCCGCTGCACCGCGACAATGACCTCGGCAAGGTCGCCTCCATGTGGTGTCCGGGCGACGTGGGCGGTACAAACATCGACGGCACTCCCGCCGCCGACCCCGAAACGGGCATCCTGTACGTGACTTCACAGAAGGGTTGCGGGTCCAGGATCATGATCCCCGGGGCAGAGCGCGATGCACGGGAAGCCCGGCCGACCGGCGTCACGATCAGCGACTGGGCGGTGGGCGGAGGGGCCGGGGTCCGCCGGGTCCAGGGCCTCCCGATCTTCAAGCCCCCCTACAGCCGGATCACGGCCATCGACATGAACACAGGCGAGCACCTGTGGTGGATTCCCGTCGGTGAGACGCCCGGTGCCGTCCTCAATAATCCCCAATTGGAAGGCATTGACGTTGGCAACACGGGCACTGGTCGGCAGGCGGCGCAGATCGTCACCAGGACCCTGCTCATGTACACGGGCGAAGGGTCCGACGGCACCTCCTATTTGTTTGCCGTGGACAAGGCCTCTGGCGAGGAGCTGGGCCGCGTGGCGCTACCCGCCATGCCCCGCTACGGCATGATGACCTATCTGCACGACGGGATGCAGCACGTCGTGGTGCAGGCCCCCAACACTCTGATCGGCCTGCGTCTGCCGGCGGAATAGGCCGCCGGCTTACGGCTGGGTGCGGAGGTAGTCCATGAGCAGGTTGGCCATCGTCCGCATCCCGACCGGCACCGAGGAGTCGTCGGCCAGGAAGGTGGGCGTGTGGTGCCCGCCCGAGACAGTGCCGGGCTTGACCATGCCCAGGCGGAAGAAAAACCCGGGGATCTGGTTGGCGAAATACGCGAAATCCTCCCCGCCCATGGTCGGATCCAGGATCTCCACCTTGTCGTCGCCCACCACCCTGGCCAGGGTCGGCCACATCATGGAGGTCAGCTCCGGGTCGTTGATCGTGGCCGGCGTGCCGCGGTCGTAGACCAGCTCGTAGTCGCCCCCGCCGGCCGCGGTGATGCCTTCCAATATCTCGCCCATGCGCCGCTCAACCGCGTCGCGGACATCCGGGTTGTAGGTGCGGACGGTGCCCTCCATGGTGACTTCGGCCGGGATGATGTTGAAGCGCTGCCCGCCGCGGACGATTCCGACAGTGACGACGCTCGGCTCCAGCGGAGACAGGTTCCGGGACCTGATGGTCTGGAAGGCGGAAACGGCCTGGGATGCCATGACGATCGGATCCACGCTGAGGTGGGGTGCCGCGCCGTGGGCCTGGGTTCCCTTGATTGCGATCTTGAAGTGATCGACGGCAGCGAGGGCCGGGCCGGGCGTATAGCCGACGATGCCCACTTCCATGTCGGCAAACGCGTGGAGACCGAAAATGGCGGTGGGGGCGGGGTCTTCCAGAACGCCTTCGGCCACCATCATGCGGGCCCCGCCGTCTTCGCCGGGCGGCGGCCCTTCTTCGGCCGGTTGGAAAATGAACTTGATGGTGCCGGGGATCCGGTCTCGCATGGAGGCCAGGACCGAGGCCACGCCCATCTGGACCGCCACATGGATGTCGTGCCCGCAGGCATGCGAGACCCCGACATCCTGACCCAGATATTCCGTGCGCACGGTGGAGGCAAACGGGTAGTCCGTGTCTTCGGTGACCGGCAGCGCGTCCATATCGGCCCGCACCGCCACCACGCCGCCGGGGAGCCCACCCCGCAGGATTCCAACCACTCCGGTGTGAGCCACTCCCTCGTGGACCTCGTCGAACCCGAGTTCCCGCAGGTGCGCCGCCACCATCGCGGCAGTCCCGAATTCACGGTTCCCCAGTTCGGGGTTCTGGTGGATCTGTTGCCGGTACTCGATGGCCTGGGCCGCGAAACGCGCGACCGCGGCGTCGATGGCCGGGTCTTGGGCCAGGGCAGGGGAGGCAGCGGCGGCCAGCGCTGTTGTTGCGGCCAAGCTGCGGGAGGGCTTGCGGAGGGTCGCGGGCATGGGCGGGCTCCAGAAACGTGAGGGTGACCGTTGTAGGGGGTGGAATAATAGGCCTTTGTGCTGCTTGTGTGGATCGCGGCCGGCCACCAGATGCTGGGCGTTACCTGGCTTCGGCGACCGGGCAGGCCCTTGCCCGAGCCATGATGGGCGGCCACCCGGAGATCGACCTTGCGCCCTTCAACCCGGGCCGGTTCAGCGCACGTGATGCGGCCGCCCGCCTGGGGTAATACTGTATTCGAGTGTGCGACGACCGAATCTTCCCCAGGTCCTCAGAGTGACCGAAATCGACCCCCAAGCCGCGCGTGACCCATTTGCCCTGTTCCGGGCCTGGTACCGTGAGGCCGAACAGGCCGGGCAAGAGCTGCCCGAAGCCATGTCGCTGGCCACCGCTACGGGCAGCGGCCAACCCGGCGTGCGGATGGTCCTCCTGCGGGGAGTCACGGACACGGGGTTCCGTTTCTTCACCAATTACACCAGCCCCAAGGCCCGGACACTGGACGCGAACCCACGTGCGGCGCTCTGTTTCTACTGGCACTCTCTGGAACGTCAGGTCAGGGTGGAGGGAAACGTGGCTCGTCTCGGCTGGGCAGACTCAAAGGCCTACTTCGACACCAGACCAATCGGCAGTCGCATGGGGGCGTGGGCGTCCGACCAGAGTCGACCCATCGAGAGCCGCGAAGAGCTCGAGGACCGCGTCAAGGCCGTGACCGCGAAGTTCGAGGGGCAACAGCCCGATCTGCCCCCGCACTGGGGCGGTTACGAGGTCACGGCCGACCGAATCGAGTTCTGGACGGGTCGCCAGAACCGGCTCCACGACCGGTTCGTGTACACTCTGATGCCAGACGGGGACTGGGACGTAACCCGCCTCCAGCCCTGAGCCCGTCTCAACTCGCGGTCAAAGTCGTTTAGTTGGGGACGGCGACTCCCTCGTGGATCTGGATCCCGCCATCGTTCACGACGGTCATGCGGGGCGCGGAATCGCGGAACGGCATCCAGGCGCAACCGTAGTCCCCGACCTTGTTGATCGCCACGAATTTCTCGGAGGGGATGAAGTCGGGGTTCACCGCGGCGTACTTGCGGCGGATCATCGCCGCGGCGTCCTCGCAGGCTTCCTGCGGGGTCCGGCCGTCCGCCATCCGTGACACGATGTAGAACGACGCGCAGGATTTGATAACATCCTCGCCGCGCCCCGTGACCCCGGCCGCTCCGACGTCGTTGTCCACGTAGAGCCCGGCGCCGATTATCGGCGAGTCACCCACGCGCCCTGGCACCTTCCAGGCCAGACCGCTGGTGGTCGTGATTCCCGACACGTTGCCCTGGGCATCGACCGCCAAGACGTTGGTCGTGCCGTACTTGTGAATGAGGGCGTCCGCGAGGAGGAAGTCGCGGTCCGGGCCGTCACGCCCCGGCAGTTCAATCAAGTCGGCCCAGCGCTCAGCTTCCTCGCGCAGCAGGGAATCGTAGTCGGTAGCCGCCAGCCGTCCCCCGCCCGCACGGCCGCCACTGTAAGCCCGCGCTCCGGCCCCGCCCCCCGCCGAGTCGCCCCCGGGAAGGCGCAGGTGATCAGCAGGACCCCAGTCATCGGTTTCCGACAGGCCTTCACGCCAGCGCAGCCAGATCTCCCGCGACCGCGGCGTCATCAGCTCCCGCACCTTGAACCCAAAGCCCAGAGCGAACCGCTGAGCATGATCCCCGACCAGCATCACGTGGTCGGTGCGCTCCATGACGAGGCGCGCCACGGATGCCGGCGTACGAATACCCTCCAGACAGGCCACGGAACCGGCATTGTACGTGGCCCCGTCCATGATCGACGCGTCCAGCTGCACAACGCCATCGGCATTGGGCAGGCCGCCCCAGCCCACGCTGGTGCCGTCCGAGTCCAGTTCAACGATGTTGGCACCGCGCTCAACGGCGTCCAGCGCCGACCCGCCGCCCGACAGAATCCCCCACGACGCAGCGGCAGCGGCCCGCCCGGTGGCGTTGCCGTGGCTGGTGATCATCATCGGAACGCTGGCGCGGTCCCGCCCCGGCGAACTGCGCGACGGACCGCGGGGCGCAGCAGCAAGCGAGCTCGGCACGGCGCTGCCGACGACGGCGGCAGCACCCATTCCCAGGCCCTGACCGATGAAGTCACGACGACCGAGGTTGCGTTTGCCGGAATTGGACGGGCGCGGGTCGTTGCTCATCAAGGCCTCCAGAGTGCGGGAGTGGGCAGGCGGTAAGGGGACGGTGAAAAGGACGGTGGAAGCTGCCGCCTTGGCTGGCCCCGCGCCAGCCAAGGCGGCAGCCGCGCTGCACACCTACCGAGTTGCGCCGGCGGCACTCTCCAGCAGCCCGGCGGCGGGCATGCGGACCACCCGAATCACGGGATACCCAATGGCGGATTCTTCCTCGTACGCCATGAGACCGTCCGGGCCGAACGCATCAGGCACGGCCAGTGCACCGGGGGGAATGGTCCCCAGGTAACGCCCGTCGGGAGTCAGAATGTCTACTGGGCCGGGCTCCCCGGGCATCGCCGCACGCTCGACCCACAAGCGGTCTTCCAAGTCAGCGGCCATCGCCCTTACCACCGGCACGAAGTCCCCGAACTGGATTCGGTCCAGCGACCGCCGGTAGGCCTGCTCGATCATGGCCTCGGCTTCCGGGGGAACGTCTCCGCCCATGCCGAGCCTGGTCATCGTGGGCCTCTGCATCAGCTGTTCCCGGTGAGCGGACCGAATGCTCTCGTTTACTTCCATCGGCTCCACGGGGCGGGCCAGCACGCCCGCCTGGGTTCCGTCCGCCACGAGCCTGATCAGATAGGCAATTGAGTCCGCGACCGCCACGCGCCCGTCGGACAGGGCGGCGACCAACAGGGGCGGAGTGAAAGCCCGCGGCACGTTCATGCTGATCTGGACGCCCTCGCCGGTCTCGTCCACCGGATCTTCGTCGACGGGCGGCAACGCCGCGGCGATGTGAACCGTTTCGTTTGTGCCATCCAGGCCGAACCGGTACACCGGCCGCCCGTCTGCACTCGGCCCGCCCATGGACATGCTGACCGACCGGCTTTCCTGCCCTTCGGCGTCGACCGAACCTTCGGTGTTCATGGTGACCACTCCGGTAGTGAGGATTGCGCCGCCCGGGGTCCAGTCATCGACCGCATACGGCGCCGCATCCGCCGGGTCGTAGGCCACCAGTTCCAGATATTCACCGTCCAGGGTGAACAACTGCACCGCGAAACGGCCCCGGTCGTAGACGGCCAGCCGGTTGTCCGGAAGCACCCGGACTGACGCCCCGTCGCCGATCTCGCCGGGCCCCTCGCCGCTGCGGCCAATGGTCCGCAGGTAATTCCCCGCGACATCGAACACCAGCACATGCCCTGCCTGGGAGTCCAGCGCGTACAGGTTCCCGTCGGAGTCGAAATCCATCGACACGATGTCGCCCAGCACCTCCCACGCCTCGCCGTCAAGCGCGCCCACGCTCCAGGCTTCTTCGACCGCGGGAGTGATGCCGTAATCGGGCGCGTCCAGGCTGGTGGACCGGGCTCCGTCACCGCCGGCCTCGCCCCCGCACGCTGCCAGCGCTGCCGTCAGCGCCGCCCCCGAAGCTGTTCCGCGCATCCTTGTCGTCAACTTGTCTATCATGGCTGTTCCCAGGGGTTGTTGCGGGGTGCGGGCGAGAGTCCGCCTTCGGCCTCCCAGCGCTCGCGCAGCTCGGCGAGACGCTTCCGGGCCTCTTCGGTCTCTCGCCTCAGATCTTCGTGACGCGCGTAGGCCTCGCCCCCCGGTGCCTGATCGGCTCGCGATGTCATCCCCGCCAGGTATGACAACTGACTGAGCAACATCGGCTGCGGGTAGCTCCCGCCCGCGTCGTTCAGCGACGCGTCCAGCGCCCGCAGGCTCTCGAGCAAATCCGTGCCGCTGCCGCCGCTAGTACCGTTCGTTGCGGCCTCAACTTCGTCCAGCAGAGCGGCCACACCCGCCGCGGTCTCTGCCGCCAGCGTCCGGGTCGCGGCCACAACCAGGTTGAACTCGTACTGCTCTTGCAGGTCGGCCTCGGTAATGCCCTCCGCGGCCACACGCGGGTCGATGACCAGGTCTACCTCGGCCTCCGACGTCATCCCCGCGGCCGTCAGCCGAAGCGTGTAGGTGGCGGGAGGCAGCAAGGCCCGGGCCGCCATCTGGCCCAAAGCGCCGCCGTCCGCCCGCATGTCCCACCGCATCCGGTGCGCTCCTGGCGCGGCGCTGAACCCTCGCCCGCCGCCAACTCGCTGGAACCGCCACATGGCGCCGGCCTGTCCCCCTTCATCGGACGGTGTCTGGTCGCGGGCGGTGAACTCGCGCAGCATGGTCCCCGATTGGTCCAACACCTGGAGGGTGGCCTCTCCCGCCGGCAGGGAAGGGGACAGCCAGTAGTCGATCAACACTCCGCCGCCCTCGTACACAACGCCCGAGCTGCCGCGCCAATCGAACCCACCGTTGCGGAAGGTGCGGGTCCGGCGCTGCTCGCCGGGGTCGAATACGTGGACGTCCGCCACGGGCATTCCGTCTGAATCGACCTCGTGGAAACGAAACACGTCGTCCATCACCCAGAATCCCCTGCCCATCGTCGAAAGGGCGATGTCGCCCCGGTACACCTCGATGTCGGTAATCGGCGTGACCGGCAGGTTCAGCTGGAACGGTTCCCAGTCGGCCCCGTCGTTAAACGAAATGAACATCCCGAAGTCGGTGCCGGCGTACAGGAGCCCCGACCGCCCGGGGTCCTCTCTGACCACGCGCACCGGGTAGTCATCGGGAACGCCGTTGCTGCCGTCGGTGAGCAGGGTCCAGGTCTGGCCGCCGTCGCTTGTGCGATAGACGTAGGGTGCAAAGTCGCCCAGCAGGTAGCGGTAACCGGCCACGTAGACCTTGTCGGGGTCGTGCCGTGAAATGTCGATCGAATTCATCCGGCCTTCGGGCGGCATCGGCGGTGTTACGTCCCTCCATGTCGCGCCGCCGTCGACACTCACGTGAACCGGTCCGTCGTTCGCGCCAGTCCAGATCACGTCGGGGCTGTGCGGCGAAACCTCGATCACGTACAGAGTCGAGTAGTGCTCCTCGCCGGTCGCGTCCCGGGTGATGGGTCCGCCGGAAACCATCTGACGCTCGGGGGGGAACGCCGTCAAATCGCCCGAAATCCGTTCCCACGTGCGGCCGCCGTCGGTGGTGCGGTGCACGTATTGTGAGCCGTGGTACACGACGTCGGGATTGTGCGGCGAAACCTCAATCGGGACCACGCGCTGGAACCGGTAGGGGAGGTTGGCGGGGTTGGTGCCGTAGAGGTTCACGCCACCGACGTAGTAGTGCTGTTCCTGCCCGGTGCGCTGGTTGTAGACCGTGAACCGCCCCTTGCAGTTGGCGTAAACGATGTCGGGATCACCCGGTTTCGGGACCGCCGGCCCGGTTTCGCAGCCGCCCGGAGAACGCCAGTAGGCGTCGGGGCCGCCCGGTGCGGAAACAGTGGGCTGATCGCTCGGCACCGCCACTGTGTAGCCGTCGTCCTGCTGGCCGGCATAGAGCCAGTAGGGGTCGTTGGTGTCTACATCCACCTGGTATAGCTCCGCGGTGCCCTGATTGTTCACCGGCGACCAGGTTTGTCCACCGTCGAGCGACACGGACGCGCCGCCGTCGTTGCCCTGCACCATGACCATGGGGTTGTCGGGGTTGATCCAGAGGTCGTGGTTGTCGCCGTGGGGGGTGGGGAGGGACCGGGGAAAGGTCACCCCGCCGTCCTCGGATTTCAAAAGCGCCAGGTTGTTGACGTACACCACGTCGGCGTTATGCGGACTTGCCGTGATGTTGGTGAAATAGAAGGGCCGGTGCATCAGGCGCCGCCGAGGGTCGTTGTTGACCAGGGTCCAGCTCTCGCCCGCGTCGTCGGAGCGGTAGAGACCTTCCAGCGGTTCGGGCGCTTCGAGCAGGGCGTACACGCGGTCCGGGTCCGCGGAGCTCACCGCGAAATCGGTTTTCCCGGTCAGCCCCCCGGGCAGCCCGGCGGTGATCCGCCGCCAGGTGTCGCCTCCGTCTTCCGTCTTCCAGATCCCGTTTTCCTCGGCGTCGCCCGAGATGATGGTCCACGGTTTGCGCTCGGCCCGCCACATGCCGGCGTAGATGACGTCCGGGTTGGTCGGGTGGAATTCCAGATCAACCGCGCCGACCGAGTCCGACGTGAACAGGACCCGTTCCCAGTTCGCGCCGCCGTCGGCGGAGCGGTAGACACCTCGTTCGTCGTTCTTGCGGAACGGGTTCCCGATTGCGGCCACGTACACCAGCTCGGGGTTGTGGGGGTGGGCCTTGACGGAGCCGATCTGCCCCGTGTTCTCCAGGCCGATGTGCCGCCAGGTCTCGCCGGCATCGTCCGAACGGTAAATGCCTTTGCCGATGATCACGTTCGAACGCAATCCGTCCGATCCGGTGCCCACGTAGACGATGTCGGGGTCGGAATCCGCGACCTCGATGTGGCCTATTGACGGGGTGGCGAAATAGCCGTCCGAAATATTCTCCCAGGCCATCCCGTAGTTCGTGGTCTTCCAGACTCCGCCCCCGGTCGCGCCCTGATAGAACGTGTGGGGATGGTCCCGGTGCCCCTCGACGGCCGTGACTCGCCCCGCCCGGGAGGGACCGACGTAGCGGTACTCCATCCCCCCAAACACAGCATTCGCGGTGGAGGCCTGTCGGGGTTGCGCGGCGGCGCCGGAAACCGCGGCCGCCAAGGCCATTGCGGCACAGATAGCTGCGGCTGCGACATGGAATCGGGGGACGCCGTTAACCGAACGAGTCAAGCGGAGGCAGTGGAACATCGATGAACACTCCTTGGGTGGTTGGTGGGTGTTCCTTGGCCGCTGCCCCCGGCGAAACCGCCCCGGGCCAGCCCGACTGGCGTGGCCCGGACCGGCGTGATTATCTGCCCGGTGGCCTCAGCGGACCGAGAATTCGCCGGTCAACAAGCGGGGGCGCGAAAGCGGCGCCGCCCTCACTGTGAACGTCGGCGGCGAGGTAGATATGCTGCCACACGGTCGCCTGGCCGGCCACGTCGCCATTGGTCCACAGCGCGACGGAGGTAAGAGTGGACGGCAACCCTTCAAACTCAATGCTGTCGAGCTCAACCGAAAAACCCGGCGTGGTGCCCGAGAGGATTCGGTTTTCCAGGGTGACCGAGATGTCAACAACACCGCCCGCGTTCGATCCGCCGGCGGGATTGGCGGCGGCGATGGTCGCGTTCTCCCCGCCGGCTTCGGGCAGGGCGTAGAACCCGGGCCCGCCATCTCCCTCGCTATCGTAGATAGAAACCACGTAGTTGCCCGTCGAGTCATCTTCTCGGCCCAGATCCAGGCCCCACCCCACATCAAGGCGATAAGCAATGAACCTTTCATGTCCCGTGTAGAAAACCACGGACGGGTGCGCACCCACATCGGCTGCTCCGAGCGGGACCTGGATCGTCCAATCCTTGTAGGTGAGCGGGACGGTGTCCCGGGCGAATACATAAATGGCATGGGCGGACTTATCTGCGGCGGTTTTGCGAATCTTCAGCAGGCCGGCGTCGTCGTCGTAGGTGGGGTCCGCGTTTTCCAGTACCCACCACGGCATTTCCGGGTCGTCCAGGAAATCGAACCAGCGACGGACTTCGATCCAGAAATCGAACGAATCGGAAAGGCCTCCCGGGTCGGTCGCCGTTAAAGTGCCGGTCGTCCGCCCTTCGCCCGTGCCCGAAATGGTCAAGATCGCACCGTTGATCGTAGCGGTAGCTATGCCGGGGTCCGTGGTGGACGAAGAAAAGGTGAGCTGGTCACCGTCCGGATCGGAAAAAGCCCCGGAGATCTGGATATCCCAAGACCCGTCGATCATGGCATACAAGCCCTGGATGGCGTTCACCCAACGGGGCGACCTGTTCTCGGGTCCGGTGGGTGTTGTTTCGCCGCCACAAGCGTTGACAGCGAACGCTGCCAGGAGAAAAACCGCATGGCTTCGAAAACGGATAGACGATTTCGACAAGGTATAACGCATGGTGGATAGCCTCCCGATCCCCTTTTGCCCGCCCCAGCTGCCCGAACACCAGCAAGAAAGTCAGCCGGCCCCTGCCGGCCCAACCAACAATTTCGTAACGCCTTCGCTTCGGCGCAACCGAGTCCGGGCCCGGTCTGGCGGCCAATCGGCCACCAGTCCGCGCGCCCGGCCTGCAACCCCGGGGCCGAAAAAGGCGTAGGGCCGACCATTGGTTCATGCGGGAGCCTCTTTGGCGACCCCGATGTCAACGAAACCCCACGGATTTTGGAGAAAACAATGCCCTCGACCCCCCGATCCGCCGGTCAAGCAAAACTGTTCGCACCACTTGCCGTGTTCCTCGTCGCTCCGCTGTTGGTTGCCTGTGAGGATGAAGACATGGAACGGGCTTTCCAGGCCGGCTCCGCGTTCCATGAAGTCATGGAGTCGGCAAGAGAGGACCTGGCCACCGCCGCGTCGGAGGTTCTCTTCGGGCTTGGAGAGGAACTTGCCGGAGAGGCCCTCGTAGACAGCCCGGTTGGCCACACCGTCTTAAGCGAGTACCTGCCGGAAGATCTTGGCGGATTTGAGGCCGTGTCTCGCGATGGTGCCCGCGAGGAGTTTTTCGACTTTGCGGTCTCCTTGGCATCGGCTGACTACGAAAACGCTTCCGGCGTGACCGTTGAAATCGGCATCGCCGATCTCGGTGCGATCCCGGCAATCCTGTCAGAGGATTTCCTGGAACGTTGGGATATTCACGTGAACGAGGAGAGTGCTCGGGGGTGGGAGCTTACCACCGAGTTCCGCGGATACCGCGCATTTGAGGAATTCCGGCGCAGCCGCGAGACCGATGGCCGGGGCCGCGCGGAGATTTTGTGGATCATTGAGGAGCGTTTTGCCGTGTTCCTGGAAGGGCGCGACGTTACGATCGACGAGATGCACGACCTGATTGACCGGTTCGACGTCGAGGGCTTGGCCCGAATGAGGGGTCGCGAAGGCCGGTAAGAGGTCCTGTGTCAGACGAGGGCCCGAACAACCCCCAGCAGGCGGTCAACGTCCGCCCGGTTGTTGAACATTGCGATTGCTGCCCGCAGAAGGCGCCCATCCTCCTGGAAGGAGAACTGGACGCCTTCCGCGTTCAGGGCCGCGCCGAGCACTTCGGGGTCCAACCCGTGGTAGAAACTGACGATTGCCGACGGGTTGTCGGGTGGCGTGAAGAGATCCATTCCCAGTGCTTCGGCGCGGCCCCGCAGATCAGCTGCCAACGAATGGGTGTGACCCGCGATCCGCTGCGTGCCCACTGATTCGATGAAATCCAGTGCGGCCGCCAGCGCCGTGGTTGGCCCGTAGGCGGGGTTGGCGTACTCCAGTTTCTCCGCGTCGGTCTTGAGCCGGAACCGGTGGTCTGGCAGGCTCTCCGCGACCTGCCGGTGGCCGAAGCGATCCGCGGCCATCCAGTCGAGGTGCTCGCGCCGGACGTAGAAGGGCGCACACCCGAAATCGGCATGAAGCCACTTGTAGCCGTTGCCGCACGCGAAATCGACCCCTTCATCGTGGAGGTTGACGGGGAACTGGCCCCATGCCTGGATCGCGTCTGCGTAGAGGAACGCACCGCGGGAATGAGCCAACTCCGCCAGCTTGGGCAGGTCATGGCGGAAGCCGTTTCGGTTTGATACCCAGGCCACGCTGAGGAGGCGGGTGCGATGGTCGGTGCGAGCCGCGAAATCCTCGGCGGTTACCGCGCCGCCCGTCGCCCGGACGATTCGCGGTTCAACGCCCGCGCGCCGTTCGAGCTCCCGGTACAAGACAAACGTGGTAACGAAGTGCAATTCGTCGATTACGACGTTGTCGCCCGGCTGCCAGTCGATCGCATTAACGATGATGTTCTCCGCGCCGCTGGTGGCGTAGAGAAACGCGATTTCGTTTTCATCGGCACCGAAAAGCGATGCGAATTTCGTCCGGGCCCGGTTGACTGCCTCGCCAAGGGATCCCGAAGCCCGGCGGCGCATCTTCTGATCCGCGTACTCCGCCAGCGCGTCGCGAACGGGCACCGGCAGCGGACCCACCGAGGCGGTGTTCAGGTAAGCAAACTCCTCTGTAACGGGGAACTCGCCGCGTATGCCAAGCGGGTCATCGACCTGGCCCGTCCCCGCGTCGGCCGATTCCCCGGCCGTTGACGGACTGCACGCGATCGCGCCCGCCCCCGGTACAGCCACCAAACCCGCCGCGGCGGTTGTCTGCAAAAAACGCCTTCGGCTCAACTGGCTCATCGGTTCATCTCCTTGTGAGTCCGTCCGTGAGTTGGCCGCCGCTTCGAGTTCTCTCGCACTGAACGCCTCAGCTCCCCAGGCGAAACAAGACGGCGACGGCATGAGGACGGTAGCGGCCGGTGATTGGGTTGATTCGGGTGGCGGCCCTCAAGGTCTCGCCCTGCTCCCCGTAGCGGACCACGTTGATCTGCCCGGCGTCCGTTCCGACGCTGCCCATGTCCGTGTACCGGTAGCTCAGGTCCAATGACAGGCCCGCAATCACCGGGACCACGAACCCCGCCGAAAGCATCCAGGCACCCGATTGTCCGCTGCCGGGCGGGCCGGCGGTGTAGGGAATCTCATCGTCAGGCCCCCGGCGCAGACCGCCGTCGGGGTCATCCGGGTCGGGGAACTGCTGGGTATATCCGAAGAAATAGTACCAGCCGAGCCCCCCGCCGACGCCGAGGTAAGGCTGGAACAGTGGCCGGCGCCGCGGGCCGAGAGCACGCGTGTCGCCAATACCGGGCAGGTCCAGGTAGACGGCGACCATCAAGCGGTTGACCGACATCCGGCCCGCCGTGGGTTGTTCGGTTCCCGCTTCGGGATAGTTGGTGTTGCCCCGGAACTTTCGGTCGCCGCCGAAGCCCCGCCCGTTGGCCCCGCCGAATTCCGCCTGAAATCGCAGCATGCCCGTTCGGTAGGCCAGGGCGGCGACTATTTCAAATCCCCCCTCAAACTGGCCGTCGTCAAACTCCTCGGTGCCAAAGAGAGCCGCCGCCCCCTGGTCATCATCGTCCGTGAGGCGGGCTGGCGTGGACAACATCCAGGATACACCGAGGCTGACCACGGGTCCGCCCTGCCGCCCGGTCTGAAGGGCGGTGGCATCCGCCGGGCTCACACCCGCGGCGGCCACTGCAGCGACCGCGAGTGCCGGGGCACCGGTGAACCGGTTCATGACGAGCATCCCGAATCTTCGCCGCGGCCTTGACCGAGGGCAAACCCGGAACCCCGGAACCCGCTTTGGTTGGCACCGGAGCCGATGTCCGGGGAAGTTCACATCATGCACAACCAGGGGCCGGGCAGGTGCTGGACTGGCGTTGGCACTGGCCACCGTGGCGTCTTGGTGGGCCGTCAGGGCGCTCCTGCACCGCGGAAACATCCAAATCAACGTCTGACCGCACCCGACGGACCGCGGATCGCCCGCCCGCGCAGCGGACCCGGCCCGGCATGGAGCTCAACATGCACGACAACGTGACACTGCTGGTCGCCCTCTTCTTCGCGTTGGTCGCGGTCATCGCACTTTCGGCCCTGGGCCGGGCGCGCGGAACCGTTGCCAGGATGCGGTCAGAGCTCGCCGGTGTGCCCGGGGCACTGCGTCAGGCCCGGAAGGACGCGGTCGCTCGCAGCGAAGCGGTCAGGCGGGGCCAGGTGTCCGAGCACCTCGCCCCTTTCGCCGAAACGTTCGGCTACGACCCCGGAGACGCCCGCTTTCTGGGCAGCCCCGTGGATTTTGTGGTCTTCGACGGGCTGTCCGAAGGCCGCGTCAAAGACATTGTTCTCGTGGAGGTGAAAACCGGTCGGTCGCAACTCTCGCGCCGGGAGAAGTCGGTCCGGCAGGCGGCCGAACGAGGCGCCGTTTCTTGGCGCGAATTCCGTATGTAATGACGCGCCCGGTTGACGGCGGGCACGGCCGGTGTATATTTCCCTCTGACTCATCGAGACCGGCAGAGGGACTGGCCCTTTGAAGCCGGGGCAACCGGGGTGCTTCCCGAGCGGAAGCATTCAGCGGTGCCAACTCCTGCGGAACCTGACGAATTGGTTCCGAGAGATGAGCGCCGCTGGCGTGTAACCGCGGCATGCGCTCCCAGGGGTTTGCACTCGCACACACCCATGGGAGATTCGAAAATGGAAGCCGCCGTTTCCACAATCGCGCCGACCTTTCCGTCTGGTGCCGACCACGTCCGACCCCTTCCTACGTCTTGGCTTGTCCCTGCCTCCAGGGGCGAGACTGCAATGCCGGACCGCTGGATGCCCGAGTCCCTCAGGGCCAACTGTGAAGAGCAGGCGACCCCGGTCAGCTTCCGCGTTTCCTACGAACTGGCGGGATTTCCCGGTGACCCTCTGGTGGTGGTCATGGGCGGGATCTCCGCGAACCGCCACCCGTGCGCGAACCAGGCCGACCCCGGCCCCGGCTGGTGGAGAGATCTGGCCGGCCCCGACAAGGCCATTGACCCCCGCAGCTGCCGAATCCTCGGGGTGGATTTCTTGGCAGGCCCCGAGCCGGACACTGACTCCCCGGCGGAGTCCGCCCGGAAGTTCAAGGTCACGCCGGGTGATCAGGCCGACGCGGTCGCCGCCGTACTGGACCACTTGGGCGAAGGCGCGATTCACCGGTTTGTCGGAGCGTCATACGGCGGGATGGTCGCCCTCGAATTCGCCGTGCGCTACCCGCCCAGAGTTGGCGGCGTCGTAGCCGTGGCAGCGGCCCACCGGCCCCATCCGCTGGGTGCCGGCATCCGCGCCGTGCAGCGGGCAGTTGTGGATCTGGCTGCCGCGGGCGACCGCGAGGCCGACGGTGTGGCACTCGCGCGGGCGCTGGCGTTCACCACCTACAAGACGTCAGCCGGACTCGATTCGCGCTTCTCGCCGCAAAACATCGAGAGCTACCTGATGGGGAAGGGCAGGGAGTTTGCCGACCGCACCTCCGGCAGGGCATTCAACACCCTGACACGGTCGATCGACCTGGGCGCAATTCGCCCGGAGGACGTGTCGGTACCGGTATCGGTCATTGCGTGGAAGGAAGACCTGAACGTCCCGCTCTGGCTGGTGGAAGAGCTGGTCAGCCGGCTTCCCTCGGTAGAGTCAGTCAACATCTTGAGTTCGGACGCAGGGCACGACGCGTTCCTGCTGGGGTCGGGTGCCTACTCGGCGGCCCTGCAGGCGGCGGTGGGGCTTGGTGCGCCCCGGTCAAGTCCGGCGCGAGGGGTCAAAGCCCCGCACAACCTGGTGGCCGACGACGTGGCAACCGCCGCCGTGAGGACGGGCGTGGCCGCCGACCCCGCCTACGGAGCGGTGATGCCGCCGCTCTACCTCTCGTCGAACTTCCAGTTCCAGGGCATCGGCACGGAACCCGAATACGACTACACCCGGTCAGCCAACCCCACCCGCGACCACCTGTGCGCGGCCCTGGCACGCCTCGAAAACGGAACTGGGGCGGTAGCAACCTCGTCGGGCATGTCGGCCGTCTCGGTGGTACTGTCGCTGGTCGGTGCCGACGAGCTGGTACTTGCACCCCACGACTGCTACGGCGGCACCCACCGATTGCTGACCGGACTGGACAGGGCAGGCCGCCTGCGGGCGCGTTTCATCGATTTCACCGAACCCGGCCGCCTCAGGGAAGAGCTCTCGCGCGGCCCGCGCATGGTTTGGGTCGAAACGCCCAGCAACCCCCTTCTCCGTATCACCGACCTGGCCAAGACAGCAAGACTGGCCAGGCGCATCGGAGCCATTACGGTGGCCGACAACACGTTCCTCTCTCCGGCGCTTCAGAGACCAATCGACCACGGGTTCGACCTGGCGGTCCACTCGACCACCAAGTTCATCAACGGTCATAGCGACGTGGTGGGAGGGGCGGTGGTGGCAGCCGACCGAGGCCTGTTGGAGGAGGTGGCCTGGTGGGCCAACGCTTCAGGAGCCAGCCAGAGCCCGTTCGACAGTTTCCTGACCCTCCGGGGCGTACGCACGCTCCACGCCAGGGTCCGTCAACATGAAGAGAACGCGGCCGCAGTCGCCGACTTGCTGGCGGGCCACCCGGCGGTGGCGCGCGTGTTCTACCCGGGGCACCCCGGGCACCCGGGGCACGAAATCGCCAAGCAGCAGCAGAAGGGGTTCGGCAGCATCCTGAGTTTCGACCTGAAGGGAGGCCGGGAGGCCGCCCGCGGGCTCACCGATCGGCTCAAGCTGTTTATTCTGGCGGAGTCGCTGGGCGGTGTTGAGAGCCTGGTTTGCCACCCGGACACGATGACCCATGCGGCGATGGACCCGGCAGCCCGCCGCCAGGCGGGAATCACCGGGGGGATGCTGCGGCTTTCGGTCGGGATCGAATCCACGCGGGACGTCCTTTCCGACCTGGAGTCAGGTCTGGACGCCTGTTGATTCCCCGAAGCGAGGGCCCGGTGCAGCCGCATGCCAATAGGTGGCACACGACGCTGGTGCGGTTGCGGCCGAAGGAGCCGGAGCCCGAACCACTGTGGGCTGCAGCACCTCCGGGTGCCATCGAACCGGCCGCGACGGCACTGCACGGGCCGACCCTGACGGTTTGGCCCAGGTGGGTTCGGATGAAGAACATGTAACCGGCATCGCGGAGGTGAGAGCTGCGGAATCCCCCCCCCCTGATCTTGCAGCCCTCATGCTCCGCGTCTACCTTCACGCCATCGCTGGCCCGGCGTGCCGGATGCCGGCAGAGGGTTCAGCTTCCACCTCGGTAACCCGGCAGGGAGACGCCTTGGTAGATCCATATCTGGGCATTCTGATTCTGGCGGCAATTGGGGCCCTGAATGCCGTCGGAATGCTGGGCGCGTCCGAACTGATTGGCGCCAGGCGACCCACCGCCGTGAAGGCGGCCCCCTATGAGTCGGGGATACCCGCGCTGGGCACGACTCGCGAGCGGTTTTCGGTCAGTTTCTACCTTGTGGCGATGTTGTTCATCGTTCTCGATATCGAGACGCTTTTTCTGATCCCCTGGGCGGTAGTTTTCCGCGACCTCGGGTTCGGCGGATTCCTGGAGATCAGCGCATTCCTGGGGGTGCTGGGAGTGGGGTTGGTCTATGCGTGGCGCAAGGGCGCACTGAACTGGGAATAGCGCCCGAATGACGCCCGACCACCCTCCCCGAACAAGCGCCCAGGTGATCCCCGCATGAGTCCACGCCCGATCGCATCCTCGGTCGCAACCTCGGCCCCGGCCACGTCCTCGACCGACACCGGAATCCCCCGCAACTGGATGACGACCAAGTTGGACTACGTCATCAACTGGGCACGCCGGAATTCGCTGTGGCCGATGCCTTTTGGAACCGCGTGCTGCGCGATCGAGATGATGGCCGCCGCCGCGACCAAGTACGACATCGCCCGTTTCGGGATGGAGCGCATGTCTTTCAGCCCGCGCCAGGCCGATCTGATGATCGTGGCAGGCCGGGTGACCTACAAACTGGCCCCGGTTCTGAGGCGGGTCTGGGACCAGATGCCGCAGCCCAAGTGGTGCGTGTCCATGGGGGCATGCGCCAGCTCGGGCGGCATGTTCGACAACTACACAATCGTGCAGGGCATAGACTCCGTGGTTCCCGTGGATGTGTATGTGCCGGGGTGCCCGCCCCGCCCGGAGGGTCTCATCTACGGGCTTTTGATGATTCAAGAGAAGATTAAGGGCGAGTCGCTGTCCAGCCCTGGCGCCCGGGACGAAGCTCCGGAGGCCGTTGGCCGGCCCAACCTCCCGCCGGAGACCATCGAAATGCTGGCGCAGCCGTTCGGGAACTCCGCCAACCAGAACAGGGTGAGCGGCCTGGCACCGACCTCGCCGCTGGCCCGGCCCAGAGACCGCCGTGAGCGCCGGCTCGAACACGGCGGCTGATTTGGCCGATTCGGAGGCTGCCGCGGCACCGGACCTGATCACCGGTGCCAACCCGGCACCGGGCGCCGATCCGTCGGACCACCCCTGCGTTCGCGCGGTTTCGGCCCGATTCCCCGGGGCGGTGGGCCGTGTCACCCGCGACGCCCTCGGATACCCGGTCATATGGGTTGATCCGGCCAGCCTGCGCGACGTGCTGGAATTCCTCAAAACGGACCCGGGGCGCCAGTACGACTTCTTGGCCGACCTGATGGGAGCCCACGCCGGCGTCGCGGCTCCAATCCAGGTTTGGTATCAGTTGTGGTCAATGGACCACGGCCGGCAACTCCGGGTGTCGTGCGAGGTGCCGCTGGACGCCCTGGAACTGCCGAGCGTTACCGACCTGTGGCTGGCGGCCAACTGGTTGGAGAGGGAAGTGTGGGACATGTTTGGCGTGACGTTTGCCGGGCATCCCGACCTGCGCCGCATCCTCATGCCCGAGCAATACGAAGAGGGATTCCCGCTTCGGAAGGACTTTCCGCTACGCGGCCGGTTCAGCCGCAGCGAACAAGTGCGCCGGTCACTGGCCCGCGACATGGAAGACATCTACGCCGTGGACGAGCTGGAGCGGGCAGGGTGCCGGGTCGAAACGCTCGAGGGCTTCGGCGCCGGGCAGCACCCCAACGGGCAATCAGTCGACCGACCCGACCCGACCCACGATGCGCCCGCCCGCGACCCGAAGGACGCCCTCGACGGTGAGCACATGCTGATCAACATGGGTCCCCAGCACCCCGCCACCCACGGAGTGCTGCGCCTTTTGCTGGAGCTGGACGGCGAGCGTGTGGTCGAGACCTCTCCCCACATCGGCTACCTGCACACCGGGTTCGAGAAGACCTGTGAATACAGGGAGTGGAACCAGGTGGTCCCCTATACGGACCGCATGGACTATCTCGCTCCCATGCTCTACAACATCGGGTACGCCGGCGCGGTCGAGCAGCTCCTGGGGCTCGAGATCACGCCCCGGTGCCGTGTCATCCGGGTCATCCTCAGCGAGCTCAACCGGATCCTGGGCCACCTGCTCTGGCTGGGGACGACGGCCATCGACATAGGCGCCTTCACCGTGTTTCTCTACACGTTCCAGGAACGCGAGCGGATCTACAACCTGCACGAGGCGTACACCGGTGCCAGGATCACAACGTCGGTCACCCGCATCGGGGGGATGATGGCCGACCTGCCGACCGGGTGGACCGCCGCCGCACGCGACTTCACGGCCACGTTCCCGGACACGCTGGCCGAGGTAGAGCGCCTCCTGTCGCGCAACGCCATCTGGCAGGGGCGGACCGTGGCCCTCGGAACCATTGGCGCAGAAAAGGCTGTCAGTTATGGACTTAGCGGTCCAAATCTAAGGGCCAGTGGAGTCCCGTACGACGTTCGCAAGGCCCGGCCGTACCTGGGTTACGAGGAATACGATTTCGACGTGCCGGTCGGCGAGGTGGGCGATGTCTACGACCGGTACCTCGTGCGATTGGAAGAGATGCGCCAGAGCGTGCGCATTGTTGAACAGGCGCTGGCCAGACTACCCGGCGGCCCGGTCAACGTGCCCGACTACTCCGTATCGCTGCCTCCGAAGGACGAGGCCATGGGTTCCATCGACACCATGATCTCGCACTTCAAACTCATCATGGAGGGCGTGCAGGTCCCGGCAGGCGAGACCTGGTACTCCATCGAGAGCTCCAAGGGAGAACTGGGGTTCGGGATAATCAGCGACGGCGGCGTCAAACCTGTACGCTGCCGGTTCCGCGGCCCGTCATTCGTCAACATCGCGTCGCTGCCGGAACTGGTCAGGGGCGAGTTGGTGGCCGACGTAGTGGCCATTAACGCATCGCTGGACGTGGTGCTGGGAGAGATCGACCGGTGAGCCGCCGCGTCCACCCAGCGGTGGTGCCCGCCCAGCCGTTTCACCTGGCGACCCGCGAAGCGGGCGACGGCCCCGTGCTCACCACCGATGAGGGCAGGGAGTGGGTTGAGACTGCCGTTTCTCGCTACCCGCAAAAAAAAGCCGCCCTGCTGCCGCTGCTCAGCTACGTCCAGTCCAAGAGGGGTTGGGTGACCCCCGGCGACATGGCGGACGCGGCGGACGCGCTTGACCTGACGCCGGCCTTCGTCCACTCAGTCGCCACGTTCTACACGATGTACAACCGGCGTCCGGTCGGCAGGCACCTGATCCAGGTCTGTACCAACATCGCCTGTTTCCTGAACCGCGGAGAAGAGGTCCTGGAGCGGTTTTTGGAGGAAACGGGCACGCACGAGGGCGAGATGTCGGCCTGCGGGAACTTCACCGTGCTCGAACAGGAGTGTCTGGGCGCGTGCGGGTTTGCGACGGTCGTGCACGTGAACGAGAAGTGTTTCGAGAATGTGACCCCGGAGGGGGTCGGCGCCATCGTGCAGGCCCTGCGCGACGACGCCGCGGCCTACCCAAATGGGGCCGCGCGGGCGGTGGAGGGGGGCGACTGACGTGAGCTATCCCACCAAGCACGCACTCGAAACTCCCACGCTCCTCTCCCGGCACCAGGGCGACCCGGCTGTCAAGACGCTGGAAGGGTGGCGGGGGGTGGGGGGATACGAAACCCTGCGTCACGCGGCCGGGATGGCCCCGGACGACATCACCGGGATCGTCAGGGACTCGGGGCTCAGGGGCCGAGGCGGGGCGGGATTCCCGACGGGGCTCAAGTGGAGTTTCATGCCCAAGGACGACGGCAAACCGCACTACCTGTGCTGCAACGCCGACGAATCCGAACCCGGCGCATTCAAGGACCGGGAGATAATCCGCTGGACGCCCCACCTGCTGATCGAGGGGTGTCTGATTGCCGCGCGCGCCATAAGGGCAGGACACGTCTACATTTACGTGCGAGGGGAGTTCTTCCAGGAGACCGTGCCCCTGACCGACGCGGTGACCGAGGCGTATGAGGCGGGGATCATCGGGAAAAACGTGATGGGGACCGGCTGGGACTGCGACCTGACCGTCCACTTCGGGGCCGGTGCCTACATCGCGGGCGAGGAAACCGGCCTCATGAATTCGCTGATGGGGAACCGGGCCGAGCCGTGGGCCAAACCCCCGTTCCCGGCCCAGGCCGGTGCGTTCGGCATGCCCACCACCGTCAACAACGTCGAGACACTGGCCACGGTGCCCATGATCGTGGACGGCGGCGCGCAGTGGTACCGGCAGTGGGGAACCGAGAAGTCGCCGGGCACCAAGCTGTGGAGCTGCTCGGGCCATCTGGTGAATCCGGGCAATTACGAGTTTGAGCTGGGTGTACCCCTCAGCAAGATCATTTTCGACGTGTGCGGCGGCGCTCCGGGCGGGAAGAAGATCAAGGCGGTCATCCCCGGCGGATCATCCACCGCGCTGCTCGCGGGCGACGAGCTGGACTGCGACACCACCTACGAGGGGCTCCAGGAAGCAGGCAGCTCCCTGGGAACCGCCTCTCCGATCGTGATGGACGAAGACACCGATATCGTCGCGGCCATGCGGCGAATTGCCCAGTTCTACGCTCACGAGTCGTGCGGACAGTGCGTTCAGTGCCGCGAGGGCACGTCGTGGGTCGTGCAAATCCTGCAGCGGATCGAGGCCGGCGACGGGAAGCCGGAGGATATTGGGACGCTGTACGATCTGTGCGAGCAGATGACCGGCCGGACCATCTGCGTGCTGGCCGACAGCGTTGTTTTCCCCCTCAAATCATCGCTGGACAAGTTCAGGCATGAGTACGAAGCCAAGATGACGCGGTCCCCCATGGTCGCGGCGGGGGCGGCGGGCTAACCGGTGGCTGCCGAGGCGAGCACGACGGCCACCAAGGCCCCACCGGCTCCGGACACGGTGTCACTGACCATCGACGGCGTTGGGGTCAGCGTGCCGGTCGGGACCAGTGTGATTGAGGCCGCTCAGCGCACGGGCGTGGTCGTGCCCCGTTACTGCTACCACCCGGGGATCCCGACCCGCCCGGCCCAGTGCAGAGTGTGCCTGGTCGAAGTCGAGGGGCGCCCGAAACTGGAGCCCAGCTGCACGCTCGAGGCGCAAGACGGCATGGTGGTGCACACGGCCAGCGACACCGCCAACGACGCGCGCCAGGCGGTGATTGAGTTCCTGCTCGTCAATCATCCGCTCGACTGCCCGATCTGCGACGCCGCGGGACAGTGCATGTTGCAAGACTACGCCTGGGTCACCGGCCAGCTCAAGAGCCGTCTGGACGAACCGAAGCAGGTCATGGGCCGCGACAGGGTGGCTGACGACATTCTCTATTTCGCGGACCGGTGCATCATCTGCACCAGGTGCGTGCGGTTCATGCGGGACGTGGCCGACAACGACTCGCTGATCGTCGCCCAACGGGGCCACAAGGCGTACATCGACACCTTCCCGGGACAAGACCTCGACAACCCGTTCCAGGGGAACATCGTGGATATCTGCCCGGTCGGGGCGCTGGTACACGAGGACTTTCTCTTCAAGGCCCGCGCGTGGGACATGGACCCCGCGCAGAGCATTTGTCCCGGTTGCCCAACCGGCTGCAACGTGACGATCGACACGAAAGAAAACGAGATCGTCAGGCTGAAGCCGCGCTGGAACCCCGACGTCAACAGCTACTGGATGTGCGACTACGGCCGGAAACGCCTGGTGATGAGCCAGCGCGGCGTCCGGTCCGAGACCCCGCTGGTTCGCGGCGAGGCGGACCTGCGCCAGGCCAGGTGGGGCGAAGCGCTGGATTGGCTCGCCGACCGGTTGCGGGCTCTGGGGTCGGCGGGCGGCCGCGCGATCGTATCGGCCGATTCGTCCAACGAAGACCTGTTCTACCTGGGCCTTCTCCTGAAGCGGCTGGGCGTGGACAGCACGATGTTCACGGTCGAAACCGGCCCAACCGCCGCCCTGCCCGGCGTGCCAAAGCTGAAACTGCGGGCGGACCGGGCGGCCAACGGAGCAGGGGCCGAGATGTTGGGCGCGAGGCGGGTTTCCCGCGGTGACCTGAATGGCGCGAACGGCGGCGGCGTTCTCATCGTGCTGGACGATGCGCTTGAAGGGGCGGACCAATTCTGGGGAGCCGACGCCGACCTGTTCATCTACCTGGGTACCCGGCGCCCGGAAGCCGCCCGCTCCGCGGATGCGGTCCTGCCCACCGCCAACTTCGCCGAAATGGACGGCACGTTCGCCAATTGGGAGGGAAGGGTCCAGAAGTTTGCACAGGCGCTCGCTCCACCCGGGGCCGCGCGCCCTGCCTGGATGGTGCTGAGCCGCCTGCTGGCCCGCCTCGACGACACCGAACAGGCGGTGAACACGGCCGAGACGGCTTTTGACCGCATGGCGGGCGAGGCCGATGCGTTCCAGGGAATGACATGGAGCGGGCTGGGTCCCAAGGGAGCGATTGCCCCCGGGGCGCCCGCCTCCGCGGAACCGGCCGGACCCGCGGCACCAGTAGCCAACAACGGCAGGCCGGGCAGCTGACCGTGCCGACACTGCAAATGTCGGGCGCACCCTTCGTGGTGGCGACCGCGATCAAGGCGATTGGGGCCTTCACCGTTTTGTTGCTGGCCGTCATGCTGGCCACCTACGCCGAGCGCCGGATCGCCGGGTTCATCCAAGACCGCAGCGGCCCCAACCGGGTCGGCCCGATAGGGCTTCTTCAGGTGATCGCCGACGGGCTCAAGAACATTCTCAAAGAGGAGACCCTCCCGGCGCAGGCCATCAAGCCCTTCTTTTTCCTGGCACCGATCTTGGCCATCCTTCCGGCCACGGTCTTGATCGCTGTTGTTCCGTTTGGTGCGCCGGTACCGACTCCGTGGGGCCTGACCGAGTTGATCGTTGCCGACGCATCCATCGGATTCCTCTACGTACTCGCGATCGGGTCGATCGGGGTCTACGCGGTGGCGCTCGGTGGGTGGGCTTCCGGTTCCAAGTACTCGTTACTGGGCGGGCTGCGCGGTTCGGCCCAGATGATCAGCTACGAAGTGGCGCTCGCCCTGAGCCTGGTCCCTCTCATCTTGCTGACCGGCGATGTGAGGGTGCCCGAGATCGTCTCGATGCAGCAGAGCTTCGAGGGCGGTGCGGCATACGGCACGTGGTTCGTGCTGCCCCTGTTCGTCGGGCTGTTCTTTTTCTTCGTGGCGGGACTCGCCGAGACGAACCGGCTCCCTTTCGACATGCCCGAAGCCGAGTCGGAGCTCATCACCGGATACCACACCGAGTACTCGGCGATGAAGTTCTCCATGTTCATGATCGGGGAGTTCGCCCACGTCATCACCGTCGGAGCGCTGGTGACGGTGTTCTTCCTGGGCGGATGGGACATTCCGTTCTGGACGGGCGACGACATCCGGGTCCTGGACAACGGCGTCGTGGTCGGCGAACCCAGCATCCTGATCAGCCTGCTCACCCTGGCCGCCTTCACCGTCAAGACCGGCCTCGTGGTGGGCGTGTTCATGTGGATCCGCTGGACGCTGCCGCGGTTCCGTTATGACCAGCTAATGGACCTGGGGTGGAAATTCCTGCTGGAAGCAGTCACCGTCTACATTCTGGTCATCGCGCTGGCCATCCTTGCCCTGGAGGGGCTGGGACTGCCGCGCGGCGGCTGGTACGCCGCGGCACTCTTCACGATCAACCTGGTCGTGGCCGGAATCCTAATTGGCCTGGCCGACCGGAAGGCGTGGATCCGCGGTGGCAACGTCAGCGCCCGCCTGACGCGGGCAGCGGAGGGAGGGGAGTAATGCCCGGCAAGGTCAAAGTGGTGAACCGTCCGGAATCGGAGGCCTCCTACGTGAGGGCGGCGACCAAAGGCATGTCGATCACGCTCAAGCACATGTTGGACCCCCGCAAGAAGACGCAGCAGTACCCCGACGAGAAGTGGGAACTGGCTCCGCGTCATCGGGGCACGCACCGGATGGAGGTGCACGAAGACGGCCGGGCGAAGTGCGTGGCATGCGGGCTGTGCCCCACGGTGTGCCCGGTCAACTGCATCAAACTGGTCCCCGCCGAAGACGAAAACGGCGAACGCTTCGCGGCGGTGTACGAGATCGACGAGTTCCGGTGCATTTTCTGCGGCATGTGCCAGGAGGTGTGCCCAGTCGAGGCCATTCACCTTGGGGTGCATTACGAAAATGCCGAGTACTCCCGCGAGCGCTGGGTCTACGACCTGGAGCGGCTGTGCGAGCAGGACCATGACGTGACGGCGCTCTGGGACCCCGCGGACAAGGCGTCCCAGTAGCCCGCGTGTCAAAGCCCGTCGGCGGAGGCACGGTGCCACGATGAGCGACTTTCTGTTCTACGCCTTCGCGACCGGCTCGGTGCTCGGCGCGATCATGATGGTGACCCGCCGGAACCCGGTTTCGGCCGTCATTCTGCTGGTGGGCGTGTTCTTTTCGGTCTCCGGGATGTTCCTGATGCTGGACGCCCACTACATCGCCGCGATCAACGTGATCCTTTACGGCGGGGCGATCATGGTCCTGTTTCTGTTTGTGATCATGTTGCTGAACCAGGGCCACGCCACGTGGAACGACATGCGCGGGCCGGCCACGACCCTGCTGGCGGGCTCGGCCGGGGTGGCGTTTCTGGCCGTGCTGTCGCATCGCATTGCCGACGGTACTACCTACGCCCCGACCGTGGACCAGGCCGGCCAGGCGCTGAGGGCGCAGGCGCAGGAGATGGGGATCATCGGCATGGTGGCCCGGCCCCTTTTTACCGATTACGCGATCGTGCTCCAGGTGACGGGGGTGCTGTTGCTGGCCGCCATGGTGGGCACGATCGTCCTTGCCCGGAAGCGAGGCGGATGAACGAAGCGGGCGGCCTGGCCGCGCTGGGCCTGCACGGGCAGATCGCCGTGTTCACGAGCGCCGTCCTGTTCGTGATCGGAGCCATCGGCGTGCTCATGCGGCGCAACGTGATCATGGTGTTCATGTGCATCGAGCTGATGCTGACCGCCGGCAACGTCGCGCTGGTGGCGTTTTCGCGGGCGCACGGAATCGAAGGGCACATAATGGTGTTCTTCGTGATGGCCGTGGCCGCGGCCGAGGCGGCGGTGGGCCTGGCAATCATCGTGGCGATTTTCAGGCACTACGGTGTCGTGGACCTGGACCGGTTCAGGCTGCTGCGCTGGTGAACCTGTACGAACCGGTCTTTCCGTCGCTCATCCTGGCGCTGCCCCTGGTGGGGGCGGTCGTCAACGGGATGGGTGCGTTCCTGTGGAAGGACAACAAAATCATCCCGTCGGTGGTCGGCCCCGGCGTGCTGGTCGCCGCGTTCGCACTGACCGCGCTCAACACCGTCCTCTTCTGGCGCATGGGCGCGCACGATCCCAGTGTGACAGGGCTCTGGACCTGGATCGAATCGGGCGACCTGCGCGTGGCGATTGACCTGCAGCTCGACCAGCTGTCGCTGCTCATGTGCATGGTCATCACCGGAGTCGGCAGCCTGATCCATGTCTACTCGGTCGGCTACATGAAGTCCGATCCCGGATTCTCGCGCTACTTTGCCTACCTGAACCTGTTCGTTTTCTTCATGCTGATCCTGGTTCTGGGCGCGAGCTTCCCGGTCATGTTCGTGGGCTGGGAGGGCGTGGGGCTGTGTTCGTACCTCCTGATCGGCTTCTGGTACGAAAACCGGGAGTACGCCAGCGCGGGCAAGAAGGCCTTCATCGTCAACCGTATCGGCGACGCCGGCTTCCTGGTGGCCATGTTCCTATTGTTCGGCGCGTTTGGGACGCTGGACTTCATCCCGATCATGGAAGCCGCACCCGGCAGCCTCGCCTACGGCGGGCTGTTGGTCACCGGGATCACGCTCCTGTTGTTCGCCGGCTGCACGGGGAAATCGGCCCAGATTCCGCTGTTTACATGGCTACCCGACGCCATGGCCGGTCCCACTCCGGTCTCGGCACTGATCCACGCAGCCACCATGGTGACGGCCGGTGTGTATCTGGTCGCCCGGTCGAGCGTGCTGTTCGCGCTGTCACCGGTCGCGCAGACGACCGTGGCGGTGGTCGGCGCGGCCACGGCCCTGTTTGCGGGAACCATCGCCATCAAGCAATACGACATCAAGAAGATTCTGGCCTATTCGACCATTTCCCAGTTGGGGTACATGTTCGTCGCAGTCGGTGTGGGTGCGTTCACGGCCGGCGTGTTCCACCTGATGACCCACGCGTTCTTCAAGGCCCTGCTGTTTCTGGGGGCGGGCGCCGTGATCCACGGGGTGGCGCATGCCTGGAACCACGGCGACGAAGGGAACCAAGGGGCAGCCGACACTCCGTGGGCGGGCGATCCGAACGATGTCCGCAACCACGGCGGCCTGCGGAAATTCATGCCGCTGACCTGGGTCTTCATGTGGGTGGCGACGCTGGCCATCGCGGGCGTTTTCCCGTTCGCCGGCTTCTTCTCGAAAGACGAAATCGTGTGGTACGCCGGCGTGATGGGGAACCCGGCCGTATGGGCCGTTTCGCTGTCCGCGGCGATACTGACCGCGGTCTACATGACTCGGATGATGATGCTGTGCTTCCACGGCAACAACCGCACGTTTGGCGGCGGATCGGGCGGGGGCCTGCACGAAGCGCCGCCGGTCATGTGGGTGCCGCTGGCCGTGCTTGCAGTCCTGTCGCTTGTTGGCGGGTGGGTGAACATCCCGTCGTCGCTGCCGCTGCCCGACATCCACATTCTGGGCGACTGGCTGCACCCGGTGTTTGCCCAGGCCGAGGCGGTTGCCGAGGCTCACGGGGCGCATCACGAGTACGTGTCCCCGGTGGGAGGCGGCGAGGCGCTCTGGGCCGGCATTTCGACGCTGCTGGCCATTGCCGCGGTCATTGCGGGGTTCTTATGGCTCCGCGGCAGCCGGTCGCGGGCGGCCGAACTGGCCCAGCCGGCCGGTGGCGTGAGCGGGTTCCTGCACGGGAAGTGGTACATTGACGAGCTTTACGACCGGGTAGTCGTCGGGCCGCTCCAGGCCATTTGGCGGGTTTGCTGGACGATCGTCGACGACGGGATCATCGACCGGGCGGTCAACGGGGCGGGGCAGGCGGTCCGCGTTCTGGGCTGGGTTGGCGGACAATTACAGACCGGCCGGGTCACCGCCTATCTGCTGGTGTTCATGCTGGGCGCCGCGCTGGTCCTGGGGATCCTGACGTGAGCGCGCTCGCCGGGTTCTATCAGGGTCACTGGATCCTGACCGCGCTGGTGGCCCTCCCGCTGGTGGGTGCCGCGGCGTGCCTGCTGGTGCGCGAATTTCAGGCCAAACACGTGGCCCTGGCGGTCAGCACTGCTGCGCTGCTCCTGTCGCTGCCCTTGTTCTGGACATTCGATGTAGCCGAAGCCGGTTTCCAGAACGCAGTCTCCATGGAGTGGATCCCCGGGTGGGGCGTGTCATACGCCGTAGGCATCGACGGCATTTCGATTCTGATGGTGCTGCTGACCACTTTCATCATGCCGCTGGCCGTGGCCGGGTCCTTCTCCTACATCCAGAAGCGCCAGCGCGCCTTCTACGCCATGCTCTTGTTGCTGGAGACCGGCATGGTGGGTGTGTTCGTTGCTCTGGATCTGTTCCTGTTCTTTGTGTTCTGGGAGATCATGCTGGTTCCGATGTACTTCCTGATCGGGATCTGGGGCGGCGGCAGGCGTGTCTACTCGGCGGTCAAGTTCTTCCTGTACACGTCGGCCGGATCGCTGCTCATGCTGGTCGCCATTCTGGCGCTCGCGGGAGTTAACCAGGGCCAAACTGGCGAATGGAGCTTTGCCTACGCGGATCTTCTCCAGACCGAGCTCGGACGCACGGCTCAGATGTGGCTCTTCGCCGGGTTCGCGGTGGCGTTCCTGGTGAAGGTGCCGGTGTTCCCGTTCCACACCTGGCTGCCCGACGCCCACGTCGATGCCCCCACCGCGGGCTCGGTCGTGCTGGCGGGCGTGCTCCTCAAGATGGGCGTCTACGGGCTGCTGCGTTACGGGATGCCCTTGTTCCCCGAAGCGGCGACCGATCCAACCGTGCTCACGGTGCTGTTGGTGCTGGGGCTGGTCGGCGTCATATACGCGGCGTGGGTGGCCGCGGTGCAGCCGGACGCGAAGAAGTTGATCGCGTATACGTCGGTTGCTCACCTGGGTTTCGTGATGATAGGCGTGTTCGGCCTGACCCGACAGGGCATCGAGGGCGGAATTCTGCAGATGGTGAACCACGGGGTTTCGACGGGGGCTCTGTTCTTGCTGGTCGGCATGCTGTACGAACGCCGGCACACCCGCGAGATCGCCGATTTCGGGGGCCTGGCCAAGGTGATGCCGCTGTTTGCCACGGCGCTGGTGGTGGTGGCCCTCTCTTCGATCGGGCTGCCCGGCACGAACGGGTTTGTGGGCGAGTTCCTTATCCTGCTGGGGACGTTCCAGACGCGTCCGTGGATCGCCGCGATCGCCACGACTGGCGTGATCTTCGCGGCCTGTTACATGCTTCCCATGGTGCAGCGGATTCTGTTCAACCGACTCGACCGCGATGAGAACCGGGTGCTGCCCGACATGAACCTCCGGGAGAAACTGGTAATGGCGCCGCTGCTGGTGATGATCGTGCTTGTCGGCGTACTTCCGGGGCCGTTTCTGGTCCGGACACAGGCTTCCACCGAGGCGTTGCTCGTGCGGATCTCCCGGGATGCGCCTGCTGCCGTTGATTCGCAAGCCGAACCCGGTGGCGAGTTGCCGCCGCTGGCAGGGGAGCCAGGGGGCAGTCGGCCGTGAGAGTGATGGATTTCGGTTCCCGCGCCGACTACTGGGCGGCGATGATGCCGGCGGTGGTCCTCGCCCTGTCGGCGGTCGTGGTTCTGATGATTGAGGCCTTTGCCCGGCCCGGCGCGGAGACCGCGGAGGGTGCGGAGCCGGGGGGCCGCGCGTCGGTGGCCTTCCTGGTGACCATGTACGCCATGGCGACAGCACTCGTGGCCAGCGTGTCGCTGGGTGACGCCACGGGGCCGCCGGACGCCCTCATCGCGTTGGACGGATTCCGCGGGGTAGCCGAATTGGTCCTCCTGGGGGCAGGTCTCCTGGTGGTGGCCCTGTCCCGCGACTACGCGGCGCGCACGGGCATGCGGGGCGGGGAGTTCCATGCCCTGCTTCTGCTCGCCCTGACGGGGATGCTCGTTGTGGCCGCGGCCCGCGACCTGATCCTGCTCTTCGTCGGGATTGAGCTGATGTCTATCTCGGTGTACGTCCTGGCGGGGTACGCCCGCCGGAATCCGCGGTCGTCCGAGGCGAGCGTCAAATATTTCATCATGGGGGCCTTCGCGAGCGCATTCCTGCTCTACGGGATCGCGCTGCTCTACGGGGCCACGGGTACGACGCGGCTGAGCGAGGCGGCGCTGGCCATCTCCTCGGGTGCGGCGGCCGGCGACCTGCTTCTGGCCGGGGGAGTCGGCATGCTCCTGATCGGTCTGGGGTTCAAGGTAGCGGCGGTGCCGTTCCACATGTGGACCCCGGACGCCTACGAGGGGGCACCGTTCCCCGTAACGGCCTTCATGGCAACCGGTGTCAAAGCGGCCGCGTTCGTGGCCGTTCTGCGGATCTTCACCGTTGACCTGGCGGGCGCACACGCCCAGTGGGCAGGCGCGGTGTGGTGGCTGGCCGCGCTCACAATGATCGTCCCGAACCTGGTCGCCCTGCAGCAGCAAGACCTCAAACGAATGCTGGCCTATTCCTCGGTGGCTCACGCCGGGTACCTGCTGGTCGGCGTGGCTGCGATGTCTGACGCGGGCCGGTCGGGCGCGTTGTTCTACCTCGGGGCATATGCGGTTACGACCGCCGCGGCGCTGGCGTTGGTGAGCCATCTGGCGGCCGGGCGGGGCGGGCGCAGCCTCCGCGATTTCCGCGGGCTTGGGTGGGAGAAACCCTGGCTCTCGGCAGCCTTGGTGGTGCTGCTTCTGTCGCTCGCCGGGTTCCCGCCGACCGCCGGTTTCGTCGGGAAGTTGTTCCTGCTGCGGGCCGGCCTGGCGGCAGGAGAATTCGGTCTGGCGGTCATCCTCGTGCTGTCGAGCCTCGTTTCTTACTACTACTACCTGCGCGTGGTGTGGAAGATGTATTTCGAAGAATCGCCCGAAGGAGCTTCCGGTTCAGCGCCTGCGCTTCGGGGTGCAGGGGGGTTCAGGTGGATCGTGGTCGGGTGCGCGCTCGCCGTGCTGGCGGCCGGCCTTTTCCCCGGTCGCCTTATCGAGGGCGTGGAGGCTGCCACCGCTCGGGCCCCGGTGGCTGCCGATGGCCCCGAGGTCGCCGGCGTCGAGGTGGGCGAAGCCCCGTAGCAGGGGGTTTTCCCTCCGATCACGGCCCAGCGCGTCACAAGCCCGGTCATATGCACGTTCCCCCCGAGATTTTCCGCGAATACGACATCCGGGGGATCTACGGCCACGGCCTGACCGAAGAGGCGGCCTATTTCGTCGGTCGCGCCCTCGCCGCCGAGGTCAGCCACCGGAAACCGGGGGCTCGGACGGGTGCCGCCGTGGGACACGACAACCGGCCCTCTTCGCCCTCGCTGGCGGATGCCCTGATCCTGGGCCTGCGGGAGGGCGGTGTACACATCGCGGATGTTGGGGAGGTGCCCACGCCCGTCCTGTATTTCGCCGACCGGGAACTGGGCACCGACCTGGCGGTACAGATCACGGGTTCGCATAACCCGCCCGAATACAACGGAATCAAGATGACCGTCGGTCACTTCCCGTTCTTCGGAGCTGCCATCCAGACTCTCCGCCGCCGGATCAACAAGGCCGACTTCGGCGATCCGCCTGCAGGCCGGGGCGCGTTGACCTCCACGTCGGTGCTCTCGCGCTACGTGGAGAAGTTCGGGCCGCGGGCCCGGACGCCCGCTCCGGTCCGGATGGTGCTCGACGCCGGCAACGGAGCCGGCAGCGTGGTCGCCGTCGAGGCCCTTGAGGCCGCCGGCATCGAAGTCGAGGGTCTGTTCTGCCAATCCGACGGGACCTTCCCCAACCACCACCCCGACCCCACCGTCGACGAGAACCTCCTCCACCTTGCCGACAGGGTAAAGGAGCGCGACTGGGCCCTGGGCACCGCCCTGGACGGCGACGCAGACCGCCTGGGAGCCGTCACCGGTTCGGGCACTCCGGTGCGGGCCGACCGCCTCATGGCACTGTTCGCGCGGCAAACGCTGGCCAGGCACCCCGGCGCCACCATCGTGTTCGACGTCAAATGCTCCAGCGCCCTGGCGGACACGATAACGGCGGGCGGCGGCAAACCCGAGATGTGGAAGACCGGCCACGCCCTGATCCGCACCCGAATGAACGAGCTCGGTGCCCCTCTGGCCGGCGAAATGAGCGGCCACATTTTCTTTGCCGACTGGTACGGGTTTGACGACGGGATCTACGCGGCCGCCCGCCTGGCCGGGCTGGTCGCGGCCTCCGGGCGAACGCTTGAAGAGCTGGTAGCGGAGTTGCCCCACCGCCCCTCCACCCCGGAGCTCAGGATTCCCTGCCCGGAGGGAGCCGGCCCCGAAATCGTCAGAGACATGACGGCGTTCTTCTCGTCCAATTACGATGTGGCGGACATCGACGGCGCGCGCATCGAGTTCGGCGGGGGCTGGGGGCTGATCCGAAGCAGTAACACGCAGCCCGTGGTGGTGGCCCGCATCGAGGCCGACAGCGACGCCCGACTGGGTGAGATAGCCGCCGAGATGGACGACCGTCTCTCCCGGTGGGGCGTTTCCATCGGTCAGGTCATGGCATCCGTCACGTGATCGGCTTGCGGTAACGGACCATGAACAGGCCCTCCCGACCGCTTGTCACGATCACGGTGCCGGTCTTGAAACACGAACACCTGCATGCCGTGGGACCGGCGTTTTCGGACACCAGGTACCCGTGATCCTGATAGACCTTGGTGTCTCGCCAGGAGCTGGCTCTGGCTGCCTCGGGCATCATCATGCGGCCCGGATCGCCCGGAGTCAGGGTGGTTGCCGGGTTAAAGCGAGGGAAAGCGTGTCATGAGGGTAACTTCTGACGGGAGCAGTCCGGGGCTGCTGCGAATCCACGGAAATCAGGGTAACGTTCCCGCGTCTCGGGACCAGCCTGTCCGGGCGGACCCGCCGGACTGTCCGATCGGAACCACCCATGCAACCCCGGGAGCCACCAAACAAACGTGAACATCCACGAATATCAGGCGCGCGCCATCCTCAGGGACCACGGGATTCCCGTGCCGGAGGGATTTGTCGCCGAAACCCCCGGGGAGGTGCGCCGGGCAGCGGAGGAAATCGGGGCGCAGGTGGTCGTCAAGGCCCAGGTCCATGCCGGCGGGCGGGGCAAGGCCGGCGGGGTCAAACTGGCTTCGACCCCCGCGGAGGCCCAGGAGCTGGCGGGGGCCATCCTCGGCATGGAGATCAAGGGCCACGCCGTGCGGAAGGTGCTGGTGGGACCGGCCGAGACAATCGCATCCGAGGCGTACGTGGGGATCGTGCTCGACCGGGCCCAGCAGGCCGACGCAGTGATGGTTTCGCCGGCCGGCGGCGTCGACATCGAAGAGGTCGCGGCCACCAACCCGGCCGCAATCATGACTCGGCGGATCGACCCACGGTACGGGTTGTTCGACCACCAGGCGGGCGAGCTCGGACGCTTCCTGTATCCGGAGGCCGAAAAGGCGAAACAGGCCAGGTCGGCGGCTGCCATCCTCCAGAAGCTGTACGAGGCGTACCTGGGCAGCGGCGCCACCCTCGCCGAGATCAACCCGCTGATTGTGAACGGGGCCGGCGAAGTGCTGGCCATCGATGCCAAGATGAACATCGACGACAACGCCCTGTTCCGTTTGCCCCAGATTGAGGCGCTGCGGGACCCGGAGGCCGAAGATCCCGCCGAGACGGCCGCCCGTGCCGCCGGCCTCTCTTACGTCAGACTCGACGGCAACATCGGGTGCTGCGTCAACGGGGCAGGGCTGGCCATGGCCACGATGGACCTGGTCAAACACTACGGCGGGGAACCGGCGAACTTTCTGGACATTGGCGGTTCATCGAACCCGGCCAAGGTCGTGGCCGCCCTGGAGCTCATCACCGCCGACAGCGCGGTCAGTTCGGTCCTCTTCAACATCTTCGGCGGCATCACGCGCTGCGACGACGTGGCGCGGGGAATCGTACAGGCCACGGATTCGTTCGACCTCCAAATTCCGATCACGATTCGCCTGACCGGCACGAACCAGGCCGAGGGTCTGGCGATTCTGGCCCGGCGCGGGTTCCAAGCTCTTTCCGACATGGACGGTGCGGTCCGCGCAGCGGTCGAACTGGGAGGCTGACGCGGCATGGGCATCTTCATTGGCGGCGACACGAAGCTGATTGTCCAAGGCATTACCGGCCGCGACGGTTCTTTCCACGCCCGGCAGATGATCGGATACGGCACCCAGGTGGTTGCCGGGGTCACGCCGGGGAGGGGCGGTAAGGCATTTGACGACGCGGTGCCTGTTTTTGATACGGTCGCCGAGGCGGTCGCCGAAACCGGGGCCAACGCCTCGGTGGTCTACGTGCCGGCGCGGTTCGCCGCGGACGCGGGCTTTGAGGCCATCAGTGCGGGCGTGGAACTGGTGGTCATCATCACCGAGGGCGTGCCCGTTGCCGACATGCTGCGGCTGCTCCCGTACGCACGGGAACACGGGGCGCGCATCGTCGGCCCCAACTGCCCGGGCCTGATTGTTCCCGGCGTCTGCAAGGTGGGTATTCTGCCGGGCAACATCGTCGCCGAGGGGCCTGCGGGCATCGTAAGCCGTTCAGGCACTTTGACTTACGAAGTAATCGACTGCCTCACCAAGGCGGGCATTGGCCAATCGGCCTGCGTCGGGATCGGCGGGGATCCGATAGTCGGCACCAGTTTTGTGGACTGCCTGGAGGCGTTTGAGAACGACCCGCGCACGGCCGCGGTGGCGCTGATCGGCGAGATCGGGGGAACCGACGAACAGGTGGCCGCCGAATACGTGTCCAAACACATGACCAAGCCCGTGGTCGGGTTTATTGCCGGACGGTCGGCACCGCCGGGACGCCGGATGGGCCATGCGGGTGCAATCATTTCCGGGGCAGAGGGGACAGCGGCGGAGAAGGTCCGCTCGTTCCAGGAAAACGGCATCGCGGTTGCGGAGCGACCGGTCGAAGTGGCCGACTTGCTCGGTGCACGGCTCTGACTGCCGGCGCGCGAACAACTAACCAACGAGTGCAATGAAATCCGATACCAGGACTCTGGCGATTATCAAGCCGGATGCCGTGGGCTCCGGGCTGGCGGGGAAGGTCCTTGCCGTGCTGGAAGATGCCGGGCTGAGCCTCGTCGCGGCCCGCGTAATGACCATGTCGCGCGCGCAGGCCGAAGCTTTCTACGAAATCCACAGCGAGCGACCGTTCTTCGGAGATCTGGTTGATTTCATGACCTCGGGGCCGTGCATGCCCCTGGCCCTGGAAGGGCCTGACGCGGTGCCGCTCCTGAGGAAGGTAATCGGGGCCACCGACCCTGCCGAGGCCGCCCCCGGGACGGTGCGTGGGCTCTACGCCGAAGACAAGAGCCGCAACGCCGTGCACGGGTCGGATTCGAACGAAAACGCGCAGCGTGAACTGGCGTTCTTCTTCGGCGAGGCAGACCTGCTGGGCTGATCCCAGGCAAGGGCTTCCGGCAGGATTGACTTTCCCGACAAATCGAGCGGGGCTGGCATGGAAAAATCTTCCGGCGGCAAGAACACGCCGCAACCCGGACGACGCAGCAACTTCGGCAAGACCCATCTCCGCCTGTCGCTGAAGGCCCTCCGCCACCAACCGAAACGCGTGGCACTGGTATTGGGTAGTCCCGGCAGGCTGTTGGGGCAGCTCCCGCCAGCCGTGCAGGCGGTGAGTCTTGACCTCACCGCCGACAAGGGTGCCGGGGGTGTAAACGCCAGGGGGACGGTGACGGTCCGGGCACCGGCAGTTTGCAGGCGCTGCCTGAACCCGCTGACCCTTCTGGAGACCGGTGAAATGAGCGCGTGGTTCCGGCCCGCCAGCAACGTCGGGCCCGAGGCTGACGGTGTATGGCCCGTTGACCCAGGTACCCAGGCCATCGACCTGGCACCTGCCATCAGGGAAGAAGTGTGGTTGCTCTACCCCGAGTTCGCCGAATGCGGCGGAGACTGCCAGGGTCTTTGCCCCGGCTGCGGCGTGAAGCTGGCCGACGCGACCTGCTCATGTCCGTTGCCCGAACCCGACCCCCGCTGGGCTGCCCTCCGAGGCCGCTCGACGGGTTCTGACCACCAACCAGGTGTAGCGCAGGACTGATCAGGTGGGCTTTCCGCGACCGGCTCGTTCGGGTTTGATTCTTGCATCGCTGCTCGTCTGCATTGCGTCGGCCACTGTGCCGTCGCAAACGTCCGGTCAAGAACGGAGAACGGTTTCCGGTGCCGTGACCTGTTCCGAGTGCCGAATCGTCTTCGACACCGTGGCGATCCTGGGCGGGCTTGACGAGGGATCCGAGGTACTCTCGATTCTGATTGTGGTTGCGGTGGACCCCCAAGGACGCATACTCATCACGAATTGGCAGTATCAGGAGATTTTCGTCTTCAGCGAGACCGGACGGTTCCTCAGGACGGTCGGGCGCGCAGGGGACGGCCCGGGGGAATTCCGAGATATCTCGGGAATCTCCACAGGTCCGCGGTATGTTCACGTTTCTGAGTTCGATCGCGGACGAACTCTACTCGACCACGCTTTCGGGTTCGTACGGAGAGACCAGTTTCCGGGCCAGTTTGCGGATTTTTACGTGACCAATGCGGACGACGCTGTCTTAACCGGCAACCTCCCGTCCCCGTCGTCGGTCGGGCATCCGTTGCACATCGTGAGCCCGGACGGGGCAATTCGGTCATTCGGTGCCGACCCCGACGCCGCCCACCAGGGCCACGTGCCCGCCGCCATAGCGACCGGGAACGAGGAATTGCTTTGGGTCATGAACTATGGTTCGGCGAGTATCTCACGTTGGGAGTTGGCGCCGACTCCGAGGCTGGTTGAGACTTGGGACCGGGAGTTTGACGAGTGGGACCGGCATCCCCGTGGGGAAGACGTGGACCCCAAGCCCATCACGGCGGATATGTTCCTGGGCGGGGAGGGACTGTGGATAGCTTGGAACGCTCCCGATCCCGAGCGTCCGCCCGGGCGGCCGCGGGATTTGCGGCCGACCACTCCGGAGAATGATATGCGGGACGGTTGGATCGATCTCGTGAATCCGGCTACGGGCGAGACGATCGCCCGCCACCGGGAAGATGACCTTTTTCTTGGTTTTGCCGGATCCTCGCGCTACCTCGCGACTTATCGCGAGACCGCGGAGGGGATTCCCTACCTTCACATACTGAACCCGCGCCTGGTCCGAGAGCCTTCTCGCGAGGTCGAGATCATGGGGGCAGGCATCCCGCCAAGGGAGGACATTTCCAGATCGGTACGACGACACCATCCGGGCCGGTTGTTGTCCGACCGGTCGCGGAGCTATATTGAACAGGCTTGGGGCCAAACGCACGGCCCCGCAAGCGCTCGCACGAACCTGGGGGAACCGGGGGGCGGGCGCGTACCGTGGGGAAGACAGAACGACGAAGAGAGAAAAAGGGGCGCGAGACAGCAGGCGTGGACAGAGAAAAGAAACAGGCAATAATCACGGCATTTTCCCGGCAGGACAACGACCACGGATCGGCTCCGGTCCAGGTAGCGCTCTTGACGGCTCGAATCAACGAGCTCACAGAGCATTTCAGGCAACACCCCCAAGACCAGCACAGCCGGAGAGGCCTTCTCAAGATGGTTGGCCGCCGCCGCCGGTTGCTCAGCTATCTCCGGCGACGCCATTTGGATCAGTACCGGCAGGTAATCCAGGAGCTCGGGCTGCGTCGTTGAACAAGGCTCCCGTTTCGGGAAGCCACGACTTCTGGTTTCGATCATCTTCTCCCAACTCTGCCCGTTCATTTTACCCCTGACCGGCGTTCAGGCCACACCCCATTCTTTGCGACATCGGCGCGGGCCGGGTCTGCCTCCTTTGAGGCCGGCCCGCCCCCGACCGAATGCCGTCCTTTCGCTAACCGGTTTCGCTGCCGCGAGATATAGTCCGCGGGCCGGTTGCAATACACGCAATTGAGAGCAATTGAGATATGATTCACCGAATTGAGCGCGAGTTTCGTGGCTGTCCCCTGGTCATGGAAACAGGGCGCATGGCGCGTCAGGCTGATGCGTCGGTATTTGTGCAGTACGGCGAGACAGCGGTCCTGGTCACTGCGACCGCGGAACGCAAGCCTACCCACCTCCCGTTTTTCCCTCTCACGGTTGAATACCGCGAGAAGACCTACGCCGCCGGGAAATTCCCTGGAGGGTTCATCAAGCGGGAAACCCGTCCCGGGGAAAAAGAGACGATCTCCGCGAGGCAGATCGACCGTCCGTTGCGGCCGCTCTTCCCCAAGGACTACAAGAACGAGACCCAGGTCGTCTGCTTCGTCATAAGCGCCGACCAGGAGAACGACGCTGACGTACTCGGCGTGCTGGGGGCTTCGGCCGCCCTGCGCATGTCGCCGATTCCCTGGGGCGGCCCGATCGCGGCCGTCCGCGTGGCGCGTTCCACCGAGGAAGGTTGGCTGATCAACCCGACTTTTAGTCAATTGGAACACTGCGACCTGGAACTTGTGGTCGCGGGTACCGAAGAGTCGATCGTGATGGTTGAAGGCGCCTGCCTTGAAGCCACCGAGGACGAATTCCTGGAGGCCCTCGACGAAGCCACCAAGGCGATCGGCGAGTTGATCGAGATACAGGCCGAACTTGTCGCAATGGCCGGAGAGGCCGAGACATTCGAGTACGAGAGCGTCGGCCCGAACACCGACGTGGTGGACAGAGTCGCCTCCGCAGCCCGCGACAGGGTTGCCGAGATCCTGAGCATTGGCGACAAGGGAACCAGGCAGTCGGCCCTGGCCGATCTCAGGGCCGAATATGAAGCCGAATTGAGCACGGAATTCCCCGAGTGCGGGAAGGACGTGTCGGCCGCTGTCAGCAAGCTCGAAAAAGAAATTATGCGCGGCCGGGTGTTGGACGACGGAATCCGCATCGACGGACGCGGCCCGGACGACGTGCGACAGATCAACGTTGATGTGGGAATGCTGCCCAGGGCACACGGTTCCTCGTTGTTCACGCGCGGAGAGACGCAAGCCCTGGCGGTTACCACGCTCGGATCGGTTCGCGACGAGCAGCGCATCGACTCGGTGGATGTGCGGGAAGAGACTTCCAAGTCGTTCATGCTGCACTACAACTTCCCCGGGTTCTCTACCGGCGAAGTCAGGATGTTCCGGGGCACCAGCCGCCGCGAGACAGGTCACGGCATGCTGGCCGAGAGGGCGCTGCAACCCCTGCTGCCACCCTACGAGGAGTTCCCCTACACCATCCGCATCGTGTCTGACATCCTGGAATCCAACGGCTCGAGCTCCATGGCTTCGGTCTGCGGGGGCTCGCTCTCGCTGATGGACGCCGGCGTTCCGGTGGCTGCTCCGTGCGCGGGGGTCGCGATGGGGTTGATCAAGGAAGGCGACCGGGTCGCGGTCCTGACCGACATCCTCGGAGTCGAAGATTTCCTGGGCGACATGGACTTCAAGATTGCCGGCACCGAAACCGGGATCACCGCGGTGCAGATGGATATCAAGATCGACGGCCTTTCCGTCGAGACGATGCGCGAGGCTCTGGGCAAGGCGCGGGAGGCCCGCCTCCACATCCTGGCCGAAATGAAGAAGGGCCTGGATGCACCGCGGGGAGATCTTTCGCCGCACGCTCCCCGGATCCTCACGGTCCACATCAACCCCGAGAAGATCGGCGAGATCATTGGACCGAAGGGCAAGACAATCCGCTTGATTCAGGAGGAATCGGGAACCGAGATTAACGTTGACGACACCGGGGCCGTGACGATATCGGCCGTCGGCGGTGCCGGGGCGGCCCGGGCCAAGGAGATGATTGAGGCCATAGTTGAGGAGCCTGAGGTTGGCCGGATCTACCGTGGTCCCGTAAAGAACACGACCGATTTCGGTGCCTTCGTGGAGATCATCCCCGGCGTTGAAGGTTTGTGCCATATTTCGGAACTTGAAGAAGGTCGCACCGCCAGGACCGAGGACGTGGTCAAGCCGGGAGACATTGTTGACGTCAAGCTGCTCGCCGTTGATCAGCGGGGCCGGTTGAAGCTGTCGATTCGGGCGGCTGCCAGTAACTCAAACGCCGGCGACTAGAACCCGGGGCTGACAGGCCCCCGGCAGGACAGACCAGGAGGCCACGGGTGGGGATCCAACAGTGATCGTTGGCGTACCGAGTGAGCTGAAACCGGAAGAGAACCGCGTTGCTCTGGTGCCCGCCGGCGCCGAGGACTTTGTCTCCAAAGGCCACCAGGTGATGGTGGAACAAGGCGCGGGCAGCGGCAGCGGGTTCGGCGACGAGGATTACCGGGCTGCCGGCGCCAGCATCCTGCCTGGGGCAGACGAGGTGTGGGAGGCCGCCGACCTGATCCTGAAGGTCAAGGAGCCGGTTCCAATCGAGTATGGGCGGATGCGCGGCGGCCAGACCGTCTTCACGTATTTCCATTTCGCTGCCGACGAAACCCTCACCAGGGCCACGCTCGACTCGGGGTGCACGGCCATTGCCTACGAGACGGTCGAGCTTCCCAGCGGCGAACTTCCCCTGCTGACCCCCATGTCGGAGGTGGCCGGACGGATGGCGGTGCAGGAGGGTGCCCGGTTCCTGAGCAAGGTCGCCGGCGGCGCGGGAGTCCTGTTGGGCGGCGTCCCCGGGGTCGAACCGGGGTTGGTGGTTATCCTCGGAGGGGGGGTAGTGGGGACGAACGCCGCTTTCATGGCCTCAGGGCTGGGGGCGCGCGTCATCATCATGGACGTGAGCCTCCCCCGCATGCGGTACCTCGAAGAGATAATGCCCGCCAACGTCACAACCGTGTTCTCCAACCACGCGTCGGTGGTGGACGCGGCGTCGAAAGCCGACCTGCTAATCGGGGCAGTGCTGGTAACGGGGGGCAAGGCCCCGGTCCTGCTCCGGGCCGAGGACATCAAGAAGATGCAGCCGGGTTCGGTGATCGTTGACGTGGCGGTGGACCAAGGCGGTTGCGTCGAGACGGCGCGACCGACCACCCATGCTGATCCTGTGTTCGTGGTGGATGACGTGGTGCACTACTGCGTCTCAAACATGCCTGGTGCGGTCCCGCGCACTTCGACCCTTGCGCTGACCAACGCCACGCTGCCGTACGCCCTGCGAATGGCGGATACGGGCTGGGCCGACGCCTGCAAGGCGGACCCGTGCCTTGCGCTGGGAGTGAACGCAGTGGGCGGTAGGCTGACATATGCCGCGGTGGGCGAGGCGTTCGGGTTCCCGAGCACCACTCTGGAGGAGGTACTGGGGTGAGTTCGCCGAAGGGCTTGATGGGGCTCCGGCAGAGGTTCTTTCCGGTGAGCAGAGTTGCGGTTGACCTGGGCACGGCCAACACACTGGTCTACGTCGAAGGTCAGGGGATTGTGCTGAACGAGCCTTCCGTCGTTACCGTCGGACACGAATCCGGCCGGGTCGAGAGCATCGGGCTCGATGCCAAACGCATGCTGGGCCGCACCCCGCAGCGCATTACCGCAGTCAGGCCGCTTCGCGACGGGGTTATTGCCGACGTGGACGTGACCGAGCTGATGCTCCGCCATTTCCTCCGCAAGGCCATGGCGAACCGGTTCCTCAAGATTCGACCCCAGGTCATAGTTGGTGTTCCGTCAGGGATTACCGAACTGGAACGCCGTGCCGTCAGGTCCAGCGCGCAGGCCGCGGGTGCGGCCGGGGTGCGCCTGGTCCCCGAACCGATGGCCGCGGCAGTGGGGGTGGGGCTTCCGGTCGATACACCTTCCGGCAACATGGTTATCGACATCGGGGGAGGCACCACGGAGATAGCCGTTATCGCGCTCGCCGGTTCGGTAGCCGACACTTCGATTCGGGTCGGCGGCGACAGTCTGGATTCGGTAATAGTCGAGATGATGCGGCGCAACTACAACCTGTTGATCGGCGAACCGACCGCCGAGGCCATCAAGATCGAAATCGGGTCGGCCGCCGAGCTCGACGAAGAGCTCGAAATGATTGTCAAGGGCCGCGACCTGGTGTCGGGCATCCCCCGAGTGGTCAAGATCGGGTCTCCCGAGGTCAGGGAAGCGATCGGCGAGCCGGTGCGGGCCATCGTGCACGCCGTCCGGCATGCTCTGGAGGTCACGCCGCCCGAGCTGGCGTCGGACATCGTGGACCGGGGCATCGTCGTGACCGGCGGCGGGGCAATGATCAGGGGAATCGACAAACTGCTGCACACCGACACAGGTCTGAAAATCCACATTGACGAGGATCCGCTGACCTCAGTGGTAAGGGGCTGCGGGCTGATACTCGCCGATCTTGAGCGGTTCCGTCCTCTCATTGGGGAGTAGGCCGGCCGCGCCAGCATACCCGGTGTGAACCGGTTCCGGCCGCGGTTCGGCCAAAACGGGCGTCGCAACGAAGGCGTGATATTGGCGTGTCTGGCTCTGGCCTGCGTCGGTGCCGCATCTCTGTCGCCCGAAACCTCCAACGCTGTCACGGCCGCGGTCCGGGCCACTGTTTTGCGGCCGTTTCTTGAGCTGCACCAGGCGGTTGACGGGCGCGTGGGTCGACCGGTGCAGGTAGTCAGGGCAGAGCGAGACTCTCTCGCCCGCTTGCTGGCAGTTTCCCGTTCGTTGGGTGTACCCGTCCGTGCCGCGGATGGAGGCTTATTGGCCGGTGCCCTGCGAGTGGCTGACCCCGTTGCCGGGGACTCAGTTGCTGTTGACCCCGTCGCTGGCGCCCTGAGCCAAGTGGCCATGAGCCCCGATGAGTTCCTGGTGGGTGCCGTCAGACCGGGCCGGACGAGGCTGGGCAGGGCCCGGCGGTTCACCATGACCGGTGTGCCGGCGGAGGTGATTGAGTTTCCGGCGGCCGTGGTTACGGCCCATGGGGTGTTGGGCGTAGCCCGCGCCAACAGCGGCATCGGGATCACGGGGGACTACTGGAGCCATCCGGATTTTCGTGTGAGCGTCGCCTCGGACCCGGGCGGTTTCGTGGGTATCGTGCGGTCGGATGTGGGGCCCGAGCGGGACCGCCTCTTGCTTGAGACCGCACCGTTTGGCGAGTCGGTCCCGGAGGATGCTCTCCTTGTGACGACTGGCGTTTCGGGGGTCTATCCCCGGGGTGTCCCGGTCGGGTGGGTGCGCTCCGGGCCGGCTGACGGGGCGTTCGGCACCGCGAGATTGTACCAGGTGGAACCGGTTGTGTCGCCAGGAGAATCGTACACTGCGATGATCTGGGCTCCGCGCCCCCCGACTGGAGCCGGCGACGAATCCGGGGCCGGCGGCCAGACACCGGGCGATTCCTCGTGAAACGGTCGGCCACGTGGGCCGTGATCGGGTCCATGTTCCTGCTGCACTATCTCTTCTACCCGATCTGGGCGTCCGCGCCGTGGGGACCCGATTTCCTCGTCCCGGCACTGCTGTTGATGGCCCGACGGCTCCCCCCCGGGGTGGCGGGGGCAGCCGGGTGCGGCGTTGGTCTTCTTGAGGCGTCGGCCTCGCTCGCGGCAATTGCGCCGACGATGTCGGTGCTGGGTGTGGCCGCAATTGGCGGCAGTTGGTACCAGAGGTTGTTCTACTTCGAATCCACACCCTCCCTGATGGCCTTCGTCGCAGCGGGAATCTGGGTAGTGCACCTCGCCGAGGCCCTCGCCACGGGCGACAGCCTGTCGCTGCACGCGGCCTTCTTGTACGGTCCGTCGTCCGGCTTGCTGAGTGCCGTTGCCGTGTGGCTGCTGGCCCTGGCGGGAAAGTGGTTGTCGCGGTGAACGGGCGCATGTCTGAACGCGAGCGGTCGCAGCGATTGACGGGAGCCGAGGTTGCGCTGGCCGTCCTTTTCGGCGGACTCACCGTCGCGTTCTTTTCGATCCAGATCGGCGAGACCGGCGAGTTTTCCGTACTTGCGTCGGAGAACCGCGTCCGGGCCGTGGCGATTCCCGCGGCACGGGGCCTGCTTCTGGACCGGCACGGCCGCGTGATGGCGGATAACACCCCGACCTACGTGATCTCCTCGCAACCTGGTCCCTTGCAGGAGTTCAGCCAGGCGCTGGGCCAACTCAGGGAACCCCTGGGGCTTTCCGAGGCCCGGGTCGCCGCGCTCGTGCGGGAGAGGGCCGACCGACCATTCCAAGTCATCGTCGTACTTGCCGGAGCGACGTTCGAACAGATGGCCCATATCGAGGAGCGGCGGCCCCGGTTCCCGAACTTGAGGGTCGACCTGCTGCACCGGCGCACCTATCCCCTGGGGGCGGCGGCGGCTCACGTGGTGGGATACCTGGGGGAAATCACCGAAGAAGAACTGGCCGACCCGGCGTTTGCCGGGTACGTGCCGGGGCAGTTGCTTGGCAGAAATGGGTTGGAGGCCCGCTACGAACGCCGTCTGGTCGGGCGAGACGGTGTCAGGTACGTCGAAGTGAATACGCTCGGGGCAGTTGTTCGGGAGTTGCCCGGGACAGTGGAGGCAATGCCGGGTCAGGATCTTCATCTTTCAATTGACATGGACCTGCAGCAGCTGGCCCATTCGGCCTTTCCGCGAGATTACGCGGGGGGCGTGGTCGGACTGGATCCCCGCACCGGCGAAGTATTGGTCTCTTACAGCAGCCCCACGTTCGACACGAACCTCATGGTGGGAGGCGTACCGCAAGACATTTGGGACGGCCTGCTCCAGGATTCCCAGCGCCCGTTGCTGGACCGGGTAGTGGCCGGGGCATACCCGCCGGGGTCTACGTTCAAGCCAATAGTGGCGGCGATCGCCATGAGAGCCGGCGCGGCGGATCCCGGGACCGAGTTTGATCACGCCTGCGCCGGGGGTTTGCCGCTGGGGAATCGGTATTTCCGTTGCTGGGACTCCTCCGGCCACGGGCGGATGAACTTAGTCTCCGCGCTGGTCGAATCCTGCAACGTCTATTTCTACCAACTTGGCCAGGCGCTGGGGCTGGAGGCGTTGCTTCAAGGGGCGGCGGGGCTCGCGTTGAATGGGGTTACGGGTGTTGATTTGCCCTTTGAGCAGCCCGGCAACTTTCCGCTCTCCACGGCCGAGTTTGACCAGATGTACGGCGAACGCGGCTGGAACCCCACGGTCGCGGAGTGGAACCTGTCGATCGGGCAGGGCGAGAACACCCAGTCGGTCCTGTCCATGGCCCAGCTCTACGCCTCGCTGGCCACTGGCCGCCCGGCCCCCGAGCCCCGGTTGACTCGTCTTGCCGGGGCAGGCGACCCGCCCCGGACGTCGGGCAGGGATTTGGGGCTGATTCCCGAGCAAAGAGCAGCCTTGATCGGCGCTCTGGTGGACGCGGTTAACCATCCGGACGGGACGGCATACGAGCATCGGCTGGACCGCTGGGAGATGGCAGGGAAGACGGGCACAGCCCAGAACCCCGCCGGCGAACCCCATTCGTGGTTTGTCGGGTTCGCCCCCGCCCGCGACCCGAAAATCGTGGTTGCGGCGTTGGTTGAACACGGACACCCCGAAGGTGAGACGCACCTGTCGGTTCCGCTCGCTGCCCGGATCGTTGAGGAATACTTGACTTCCATGGAGCAGATGGCCGCACGATGACCGCCCGCGGGACGTCTGAACTGGTCGGAGAGGGGCAGACTCTCGGCGTGGCGCTGCTCCTGAGCCTGCTTGGGATCGCCGTGATCTATTCGGCGGGCCAGGTGGACATTCCCACCACCCCCGACCGTTACTGGGTACGCCAAGCCATTTGGCTTGCGCTGTCGCTCGGGGCGTTCCTGGCGATTCGGCGGGTGTCGCTGGGGCTCCTGCAGTGGGTAGCTCCCTGGCTCTACGCCATTTCAGTGCTCCTGCTGGTGTTTGTGCTTGTGTTCGGGGTGGGGCCGGGCGGAAGCTGGATAGAACTGGGCGTCGGCCGGTTCCAGCCTTCCGAGCTCGCGAAGATGGCCACGGTCTTGATGCTGGCAAAGACGGTGACCCGGCGCGAAGCTCGAAGAGCCGGCGATCGGCGGCTGTCGCGGTACGCCAAACCAACTCTGACCGCGGGGATTCCCACCGTCCTGGTGCTGCTGCAACCCGACCTCGGCAGTGCCATGATATTCCCGCTGCTGCTGCTGGCGGCCCTCTACTGGACCGGCGCCCACCCGCTGCACATCCTGTGGATCAGCAGCCCCATGGTCGGCCTGGTGGCCGGGGCCACCTGGTGGATTTGGGGGATCTGGTTTGGAGTGGTTCTCCTGTCGTTTCGTCTGGGACCGGTGAGGCCGTTTCTGTCGGAAGGGGTGGCCGTGCTGATCGCGAACGCGGCCACGGGCGCGGCGACCATTCCTCTGTGGAATTCACTGCGCCCGTACCAGCAGGACAGGCTGCTCGTGTTTCTTGACCCGCAGCGAGATCCCCGCGGGGCGGGATGGAACCTCATTCAGTCGCAGGTGGCCATCGGAAGCGGCGGGGCGTTTGGCCAGGGGTATGCAGCCGGCCCCCAGAAACGGCTGGCGTTCCTGCCCGAGCGACATACCGATTTCGTTTTCTCGGTTGTTGGGGAGGAACTCGGGTTTGTGGGCGTCGCGGTCTTCCTGTTCCTCTTCTGGTTGTTGCTGCGGAGGCTGTTGCGGATTTCCGCGGTTGCCGGTGACTCGTTCGGCGGCGTGGCGGTTTTCTGCTTGCTTGCGGCCCTGACAGCGCACGCCGTGGTTAACATCGGCATGACAATCGGCCTTTTTCCGGTCACGGGGCTCCCGCTTCCGTTTGTCAGCTATGGAGGGAGTTTCCTGCTGTTTACATTTGCGGCTCTGGCAGTCGCGCAGCGTACGGCGGCCGAAGCCTAGAGAGAGGCTGGCTCCCGCCCGCACAGCGCCGTCCCCGTATATTCCGCCCCGCCTTCAAGCCGGCGTACAAGACCGGCGTCACTGGTCCTGGCACCTGGCCCGTTACGAGATACGCCCCGGAGTTCCGTTTGCCCTGGTTCAAGAAACCCGAAAGAAAACTGGTCTCGCAGAGGCGCGACATCCCGTCCGAGGTATGGGAGAAATGCGGCGGTTGCGGGGAGATTCTCTACCGGGGCAGGGTCGAGGAGAACCACCTCGTGTGTCCGGGGTGTGGGCACCACTTCCGGGCGACCGTGGCGATCTACGAACGGACTCTGCTGGACGGAGGCAAATGGACCGAACTGATTGCCGATGGAATGCGTTCGGCCGATCCACTGGGGTTCATTGATTCCAAGACCTATGTGCGCCGAATCGAAACGGCCATGGCGAAGGGCGGCCTGAACGACGGCATCCGGGTTGGTCGCGGCCTGCTGGACGGTCGCTCCGTGTGCCTGGGCATCATGGACTTCACATTCATAGGCGGGTCGATGGGCTCCGTCGTGGGCGAGAAGATCAAGCGCCTGGTTTCGCGGGCGGTGGAATGTGGCGATCCCCTGATCATCGTCAGCGCCTCGGGTGGAGCCCGCATGCAGGAGGGCATTCTCTCGCTGATGCAGATGGCCAAGACCGCGGCCGCGCTGCGGGAGCTGGGCCGGGCCGGGCTTCCCTACATCAGCATCCTCACCAACCCCACCACCGGGGGAGTGACAGCTTCGTACGCCATGCTGGGCGACGTGATACTGGCGGAGCCGGGGGCACTGGTCGGTTTCGCCGGCCCTCGGGTTATCAAGGAGACCATCCGGCAGGACCTCCCGGCCGGCTTCCAACGTTCAGAGTTTCTGCAGGAACGCGGGATGGTCGACAGGATAGTCCCCAGAGGGGCGCTGAAACGCGCCCTTTCGGTCCTGTTCGACCACATGTGCTGATTCACCGCCTCTGCCGCTCACGATAAAGCGCAGTTGATGTATCTGGAAAAGCTGTTTGGGGGGCGACCCATCGCGGGAGTCGAGCTGGGGCTGGAGCGGATCGACGACCTGCTCGACGCGCTGGGGCGGCCGGATGCCAACCTCGATGTGTTTCACCTTGCCGGCACCAACGGGAAGGGATCCACCGCCGCCTTTCTCGAATCGGTCCTGCGCCACGGGGGGTCGCGGACTGGGCTCTACACGTCGCCGCACGTTCGCAGCATCCGCGAGCGGTTTCTTGTTTGCGGTGAGGAGGCACCCGGGGAACTGATGGAGGCGACCGCGGCCAGGCTGCTTTCGGTGCCGGAGTCGGAACCGTGCACCTGGTTTGAGATCGCCACCGCTTTCGCATTTGCACTGTTCGAGGCCGCGGGCGCCGACACGGCAGTGATGGAAACGGGGCTCGGTGGCCGGTTGGACGCGACGAACGCCGTGCGCGATCCCCTGGGTGTGGCCATTACCACCATTGGGCTGGATCACATGGCGATGCTGGGAGATACGATCGCCGAGATCGCCGCGGAAAAGGCCGGCATCATCAAGCCCGGCCGGCCGGTTTGCATCGGGCGCATGGACGGCAGCGCCGAAGCGGTGATTCGGACAACAGCCGCGGCCCGCGGAGCCCCGGTTCGGGTGTTGGGCAGCGACGCCGGGGTGACCGACTGTCGTGTAACCCCGGAGGGTACGCATTTCGTATATCGCTCCGGCATCTCGGGCGCTGCCGGAGAGGTCTCGCCGGTTTCGGGAATGAACGGTCGGCACCAGGCCGACAACGCCGCCGTGGCGCTGATGCTTCTTGAGGCTGCCGAGCGGTTCCCGGACGAGGCTGCCGTGGTCAGGGGAATTGCCGAGGCACGCCTGCCGGCGCGGTTCGATTCATTCAGCGCTTTGGGACACCGGTGGATCGTCGATCTCGCCCACAATCCCCAGGCATTCCGCTCGTTCCTGCGGACCATGGGGGAGGCGGGAGTGCCGCGCCCCTGGACGTTCATCGTCGGGTTTCTTGGCGACAAGAGCTGGGCGGAGATGCTCGAGCTCGTGGCAGAGGTTGCGGATGGCATTATCTTGACCCCGCTGTGCAGCGCTCCGTTCTCGCGTCAGTGGGACGCCGACGCGGCACTGGCAGTGCTCAATCGCCGGCGGAGGTCTGGCTCGGGCAGGGGACCCACCGGGACAGTCGCGGGTAGCATGGGCGAGGCGATATATCTTGCTCTTCGGTCCCGGGAAGGGGTAACCGCCATTGCCGGGTCAGCGCACGCGGCCGGCGAGGCGTTTGAGGTCCTTGATTCACCGGGTCCGAGCGACACTCAGGAAACAAACATTGGGATGAGACGAAGCGATGATGAGATACGATCCTAGACTCGTTCAGCCGATGCGCGATGAACTGAGGGCGGCCGGAGTCACTGAACTGACCACGGTGCAGGCAGTCGACGAGGCGCTCGGTGCCGGCGGCAGTACCGTGGTAGTGGTCAATTCGGTTTGCGGGTGTGCCGCCCGCAACGCCCGCCCGGCGGTGCGGATGGCAATGTCACACCCGGTGCAGCCGGACCGGGTGGTCACGGTTTTCGCCGGCCAAGACATCGAGGCCACTGCCAGGGCCCGGGACTACTTCACGGGAGTTCGACCTTCTTCGCCAGCGATTGCACTGGTAAATGACGGGGAGCTGGAGTTCATTCTTGAACGGCATCAGATAGAGGGCCGCGAGGCGCACGAAGTGGCGAGCGACCTCACCGGGGCCTACGACAGGCACTTGGGCAAAAACTGACCACGCCAGGGAAACTCCCGGGGTTCCGGGATTTTTTTCCCGCTGATGTCGTCCTCCGCAACCACATTTTTGCCGCGTGGCGGACGGTTGCAGCTCGATACGGGTTTGAAGAGTACGAGGGTCCTCCGCTCGAATCCCTGGAGCTCTACACGCGGAAGTCTGGCCAGGAAATAGTCGGCCAGCTGTACGAGTTCACCGACAAGGGGGGCCGGCACGTGGCAATGCGCCCCGAGATGACTCCGACTTTCGCCCGCATGGTCGCGTCCCGGGCCTCGCAACTCGCCAAACCCGTCAGATGGTTCTCGGTTCCCCAGTTGTACCGCTACGAACGTCCGCAGCGGGGCAGGCTCAGGGAGCATTACCAGCTGAACATGGACATCTTGGGCGACACGGGACCTGCCGGAGATGCCGAGATCATCGCTGCCGCTATTGATGTACTGCGCGAACTGGGTCTGACGGCTGACGATATCGTGGTAAGGCTGTCAGACCGCGTCTTGGTGGGCGACGTGCTAGCTGGAGCCGGGCTGGACCAAGGTGCTCGGATGACGGCCTTCGCGGCGCTGGACCGTCTCGAAAAGGCAGGTCGCGACGCCGTGCTGGCGGTTCTGCACGAGCAGGGGATCGACGGCGAGCGCGTGTTCGGCGCGATGGAATCGGCGTTCGGGCTCGCTCCCGGCGCGTTGGGCATGCCCGGTGCCCGGGAAGACGTCCAGTTGCCGGAGGCAACTGCCGGGAACTTGGGCGAGGTTTTCGCCTTGCTCGAGCATGGCGGTTACGGCCCGTTCGTGCAGTTCGATCCGGGGCTGGTTCGGGGGCTCGCCTATTACACCGATACCGTGTTCGAAATCTGGGAGCGGACCGGCGAGCTGAGGGCTATCTGCGGGGGCGGGCGTTACGACACCTTGCTGGCGTCGCTGACCAGGGTTGATCTCCCGGCGGCGGGGTTCGGTATGGGGGACGTGGTCCTTGGCGAGCTGCTGGGGGACCGCGGGCTGGTTCCCGAGTCTTCGGCAAGGATCGACGACTACGTGGTATGCGTGAGCGAAGACGCGCGGCCGGCCGCGCTGCGGCTAGCCAGACAGTTGAGGGACACCGGCCGCAGAGTGCGACTTGACCTTCACCTGCGCGGGGTAGGGAAGCAATTCAAGGCCGCAAACCGTTGCGGCGCCGGCAGGGCCATTGTGCTGGGCCCGGAGGAGCTGGCCCGGGGGGTGGCGAAAATCCGCGAGATGGCCGGGGGAGGCGAGGTCGAGGTGTCGCTCGAAACGCTTGCACGGACCGGTGGGGGGCCGGGATGAGCGGGGTACTGATTCTGGATTTCGGATCCCAGTTCACACAACTCATAGCACGCCGGATTCGGGAACTGGGGGTTTACTGCGAGATCCACCCCGGTGACCGCGGCGCCGGGTGGGTGCGCGAGTATGACCCGGCTGCCCTGATCCTCTCAGGCGGGCCGGCCAGCGCGCACGAAGACGGGGCTCCCCGTCTGGCCGACGGCATTTTGGACAACGGACTCCCGGTGCTGGGCATCTGCTACGGCATGCAGCTCCTGGCCCTGCACGCGGGCGGGCATGTGGAGGCGTCAACCAGCCGGGAATACGGGCGGGCGGAGCTCACCATTACCGACGGCAGCGCCACCGGCATGTTCGAGGGGTTTGAAGGTGCATCCTCAGTAGTCTGGATGAGTCACGGCGACTCGGTCAAGTCGGCTCCGGGGTATACAACGGTCGGTGTGACCGGAGACGCAGTGGCCGCCATCGCCGCGCCCGACCGCCGGTTGTGGGGCGTGCAATTCCACCCCGAGGTCGCCCACACCGAGCGGGGTACCGAGATGCTACGGAATTTCCTGTTCAGCGTGGCCGGCTGCGAGAAGAACTGGACTCCCGCCAATGTGGTTCAGGAGCGTGTCGCGGCCATTCGCAACCAGATAGGCTCCGCGGATGTGGTTTGCGGGCTCTCCGGCGGCGTGGACAGCGCGGTCGCCGCCGCCCTGGTGGCCAGGGCCGTGGGAAAACAACTGAAATGCATGTTTGTAGACACCGGGCTCCTGAGGCTGGGGGAGCGGGAATCCGTAGAGCAGATGATGGGCCGCCACCTTGACGTGGAACTTGTCACGATCGATGCCGCGGAGCTCTTTCTCAAGCGGCTGGCAGGCGTGACGGACCCCGAGCTCAAAAGGAAGATCATCGGGCACACGTTCATCGACGTGTTCGAGGCGGCTGCGGTCGCGCACGGAGACGCTCGCTTCCTGGTGCAGGGCACGCTGTACCCCGACGTGATTGAATCCGCGTCGTCGAGCGGTCCGGCCGTTACCATCAAGTCTCACCACAACGTCGGCGGGCTCCGGCCCGACCACGATTTCGAACTGGTCGAACCTCTGCGGGACCTGTTCAAGGACGAGTCACGGGCTGTCGGCCGGGAACTGGGCCTGGCTGAAGGGATCATCGGTAGGCATCCGTTCCCCGGTCCCGGTTTGGCCATTCGGATCATGGGCGAGGTAACCGAGAAAGGTCTGGCGTGCCTCCGGGGCGTGGATGACATCTACATCAACGAAATCAGGGCCGCCGGCCTGTACGATGAAATCTGGCAGGCCTTTGCGGTTTTGTTACCGGTCAAGACCGTGGGAGTGATGGGGGATGCGCGGACCTACGAGAACGTGGTGGCGCTGCGTGCGGTCACATCCATGGACGGGATGACCGCCGACTGGTACGAGATTCCGGGCCCCGTGCTCCGGCGCATCTCCAGCCGCATCATTAACGAGGTCCCGGGCGTCAACCGGGTGACTTACGACATTTCGTCCAAGCCCCCCGCAACCATCGAATGGGAGTGAACCCTCCCGCCGGTTCCGAAACCGGCGCCCCCGGCTGCCGCGACATAGCCGCGTGGATAGACGACCTCCTGAGCGTGGACGAGATCGAAGACTATCCCGGTGTGCTCAACGGGCTGCAGGTGGAGGGTGCGCGGCCCGTTCGACTCGTCGGGGCGGCGGTTGATGCCTGCCTTGCGTCGATTGAGGCGGCCGCGGATGCTGGGTGCGACATGCTCCTGGTCCACCACGGACTGTTCTGGGGCGGGCCGCAGCGGGTTACGGGTCCGGCCTACAGACGCCTGAAGGCGCTGTTCGACGCCGATTTGGCGCTCTATTCGGTTCATCTCCCGCTTGACATACACCCGGAACTGGGCAATAACTTGCTTGCCGCGAGGGTCCTGGGGCTCGGCAATTGCGAGCCCTTCGGTTCCTTCGGCTCTGTCGAGGGCATTGGGCTGGCCGGGCTGGCCGGCGTGCCGGTGAGCGAGATGGCCGCCCGGGTGGCGGAGGCCTTTGGGGGGAATCCGACGGTGATCCTCGGGGGACCAGACCCGATTGGGCGTATGGGAGTGGTTACCGGTGGCGGCGGTTCGCTAATCCGGCAGGCGGCCGAGAGCGGGTTGGACGCACTGCTCACGGGGGAAGGAAACCACCACACGTACCATGAGGCTGCGGAACTTGGCCTGACGGTTTTCTACGCCGGTCACTACGCCACGGAAACGGCGGGGATCAGGGCGCTGGCGGCGCGTGTCGCAGCCCGGTTTGGCGGCGAACATATCTTCCTGGATCACCCGACCGGCCTTTGAACTAGACTAGAAGATCGAGACCGTGACGTGCTGGAGGTACCGGTCCGGACGTTCCCGTATGTCACGCACCAGCAGAGCGGTTTCTTCGCTCGCGGCCCTGAGGTTCTCCAGCACCGCTTCCACGTCCAGGTAGATGCCGTCCTCCATCGTGAGCCGGCCCAGAGTGCCCTGGCCGGCCGAGATCTGTTCGGCGATTTCGGCCACCGACACGCTGGCCCTGTCCAGATTGTCGAGCGTTGCCCTGGCGCGTGCCGTCAGCTCTTTGATATTGGCCAGAGATTGCTGGAGGTCCTCCGAGCCGGCCACGTCCCCGATTTGGGTGGCTGCGGCCTCCAGCGCCGTTACAAGGTCCCCAACAGCCTCCGTCTCGGCCGAAATCAGCGAATCTACCCGCGTCATCACGGTGGCCATTGAACTGAGCGCAATCGAAAGATCGGTCACCGTGGTGTCGCTCAGCAGAGTGCTCATCCCCTGCAGCACGCCCTCCACCTCCGAACCCAGCGTGGAGGCGAGCGTCATCAGGTCGGTGCGCCTCTCCAGGGAAATGGTATCCCCGTCGACGGCCAAGTCTCCCGTCGCCGGAACAGTAAGTTCCACTCCGTATTCCCCGAGGAAACCGATCGGCAGGATGCTGCCCTGCGTGCTGGTCCTTACGCCCGCGTTCTCGGCCAGTCGCAGTTCCACAAGCACGTGGCCGCTCTCAAGCGACACGCTCTGAACCGAACCGACCTCAACGCCCCGCATCGACACCGGGGAACCTGACGTCAGCTGCCCCACGTCACCGGCCATGGCATGGACCGTGATGGTTGGCCCGGTGAACGGAGACCCTGACACCCAGAAAAGGGCAGCCACGATCAGGGCAAGTGCCCCGATCACCACAACCCCAACCTGCCTCTCGATGCCGCGGTCGCGGAGACCCGGATCTCTCATGCTCTGTTGCTCTTTGTCATGTGCCCTGCTTCAGGAACTGGCGTACCGCCGCGTTTGGACTGGTCCGAAGGTCCTGGGGAGTGCCCTCGGCCCTGATTTTCCCCCTGGAGAGAAGGGCGATGCGGTCCCCCAACTGGAAGGCGGCTTCAATGTCATGCGTAACTACAACACTCGTGACCTTGACATCCGTCGATATCCGTGAGATCAGTTCGGTGATGCGCCCGGCGTTGATGGGGTCAAGGCCCGTTGTTGGTTCATCGTACAATATATATCTCCGATTGCCGATAACAGCCCGGGCGATCGCGACCCTTCTCTGCATTCCCCCCGAGAGCTCCGCCGGAAGCCGGCCCAGTATGTCGGGCTCCAGGTTCACGTGCTCCAGTACCTCCGCCACCATGAGGTCGCACTCCTTGGGGCGTTCCACCGGCCACTTGGGGGGCAGGCCCATGAGGATGTTGCCCCGCACGCTGAGCGAGTCGAAGAGAGCGGAATTCTGGAACACGTAGGCGGTCCGCTGGCGAATGCCGCGGATCTGGTCTCCGTTGGCTCCGGGAACCGAGATCCCGTCCACGATGACATCGCCCTCGTCCGGGTCCATGAGCCCCACGATGTGCCTGAGAACCACGCTCTTCCCAACTCCGGAGGGACCCATCACCACCACCGTTTCGCCCTCGTTCACCAGCAGGTCGACGCCGTCGAGCACCTGACGCCCGCCCAGGCGTTTCCGCACGCTGACCAGTTCGATCACGAAGTGGCGATCGTCTTGTAAAGGGGGGCAATAACCGCGTCCGTGACCATCACCCACATGATGATCGACACCACGGCCGAGGTTGCCGTGCGGCCCACTCCCGCCGCCCCACCCCGGGCCTGCAGGCCCGTGTAGCAGGAGACAAACGCGATAATGATTCCGAACAGGAATCCCTTGGTGGCCGAGAAAATGAGGGCCGGGTGGTGATACTGTTCCTTCACCCCGGCCAGGAACTGGTGCGGCTCAACCCCGAGCAGCATGGTCGAGAACAGGTGGCCGGCCGCGATTCCGACGCAGTCGGCCAGCAAGACACAGATCGGCAACATCGCGCTGGCGGCCAGCAGCCTGGGTGTTACCAACTCAAGGACGGGGTCTCGGCCCAGGGTCAGCAGCGCGTCGATCTGGTCGCTCACCTTCATGGTGGCGATCTCGGCCCCGGTGCCGGCACCGATCCGGCCGGCCAGCACGATAGCGGTCAGGACCGGTCCCAACTCCGTCAGCACCCCGGCGGCAACCGCCACGCCGATCACCGAGTCCGGGAGGCTGGGATTGAGCTGGTATGACGTCTGCTGCGCCAGAACGGCACCTGAAATGGCGCCCATGGTCAGGACCAGCGGCAACCCGTCGGCGATTCTTTTGGCGTGGCGCCAAACGTCGGGGAGACAATTCCTCACCCGGGGCAGCGTTTTGATTACCGCGGCAAACAACATGCCCGCCCGCCCGGCGTGCATGACCATTTCGGAGATCAACGGCGGGACCTCAGGTCAGGCGTGCGCAGGTCAGACAGAGGTCGGTCGGGCGGAGGGCGGCCGATGGGGAGGTCCTCCAGGACGGGCGGGGGACTGGCCGCATTCATTGAATCCACAAGCGTCTGGATCTTCTCCCACAACTCCTGCATCCTACGGGGATCGTCGCCGTGCAACGCGGCGAATTCAAGAATTTCTTCCCGGGTCAGGTCAAAGCTCGCCAGCACCGAATCTGAAACGGATCCGGCGCGAATGGCCTCAACGCCCTGGTTTGCGTAGGCGAGGTGGGCCATCGCCTCCACATACTTCTGGTCATCAATCCCGACTGCACTGGAGCAACCCCCGGCCAGGGTTGCGACCGCCGCGAGGGCGGAGGCCGCGATGCCCGGGCCGGACAGACGCCCTACGCTAGGCCGCAGAAGCCCCCCGACGTCCCAGCGCGGTCCGGTAGAGCCATACGACGAACGCGATGCCCGATGCGGCACCAATCACGGCGGTCAACGTGCTGTCAACCAGTTCCGGGGGGATGATGCGCATGACATCGGTGCTCTGGGTAGCTGCGAAGGGAATGGCCAGCATGATCCCGATCAGGGCTTCGCCCGTGATCAGACCCGAGGCGAACAGCAGGCCCCTTCGGCTCGCGCCGTCCTTCGCGGCCTTGGCCGCGTCTCCGGAGCGCCCGGCGCTGACGGCCCTGGCCACAAGCCAGGCTATCATTCCGCCCGCGAACATCGGCACTTCCAGCTCAATCGGCAGGTAGATTCCCACCGCAACGGCCAACACCGGCACTCGCACCGAGGAGCCGCGCGCCTTGAGGGTCTCGTCCAGGGCGATCACGGCAGCGGCGATCGCGGCACCAATCGAGATCATCCCCCACGGCAGGTCGCGCGAGAATACGCCCCCGGCCACCGAAGACATGAGAGTGGCCTGCGGTGCCTGCAACATCTCGTTGGGATCCATGCCCTCGCGGGGGAAAACGCCCCCCAACCCGTAGGCCTCGAACAGCAGACCCAGAACAGGGGCCACCGCCACGGCACCCGCCGTAACGCCGATCACCTGCATCACTTGCTGCTTCCAGGGGGTCGCACCCACGATGCGACCTGCCTTCAGGTCTTGCATGTTGTCGCCCGCGATTGCGGCGGCACACGCGACTACTGCTCCCACCAGGATCGCCGCGGCCGCGCCCGCCAGCCTTGCCTCGGCGTCAAAACTGTCGGCACCCAAGATCCAGTAGAGGATGAGCGAGATCGCGAGCAGCGTAGCGATGGTGACTCCCGAAATCGGGTTGTTGGAAGACCCGACCAATCCCGCCATGTACCCGGCCACCGAAGCAAACAGGAACCCTGCTGCGAGTGCGAAGACCGTGCCCACGGCGACGGCTGTAAGGTGGATGTCGCCCGAGACACCAAGCGCGGTTCGATCCACAACCAGCATGTAGACCACGAAGATCGGCGCGGCCAGAGCCAGGGTTCCCCTGAGCACCCAGGTGACCGGCATGTCGCGTTCCGTCCGAGGGATGGTGTGGCTCCCGGCCTGCCGGCTACGGACCGCGGCCATTGACGATTGAATTCCGGCCTTGACGAACTTGGCGAGCGAAAGCAGGGCCCAGGCTCCGCCAATCACCATGGCACCGACGCCCATGTAACGGATTCGGGCACTCCAGACTTCAAAGGCGGCATCGTAGCCCCGGGCAGTGCCCACGATCGCGGCAAGTTCCGCGGGGTCTGCGGTGGCCATGAAGACCGGGATCCCGATCAGCCATGAAATCGCCCCGCCTGTGAGCAACAGAATCCCGACCAGCGGCCCCACGATGAACCCTACGCCGAGCAGGGCGGGGGAGAGGTCGGTTCCAAACCCAAACACCGAACCCCCTGCTGTCAACGACCCCTGGACCGAGCTCTGTGCGGCCTTGAGTCCCGATTGCGCCAACTTGAGGAGGGCTGCCGCGATGGCGCCGATGGCGATGCGCTTGGCACCGCCTCCCTCGCCGCCAGCCTCGTCCTTCTTCTCGTAACCGGCTTTCAGAACCTCGCCCGTGGCCACGCCCTCGGGGAACTTCAGGTCAGCCTCGATGATCAGGGCCCGGCGTAACGGCACGGTGAACAAGACGCCCAGGATACCCCCGCACAGGGCGATTGCCATCGTCGGCAGGAAGGGGAATCCCTGCCAGTGTCCCAAGAGGATGAGCGCCGGAAGCGTGAAGATGACTCCGGCCGCCAGCGATTCACCCGCCGAGGCGGATGTCTGGACGATGTTGTTCTCAAGGATGTTGTGTCTGCGGAATGCCCGCAGCAGCGCCATCGATATTACGGCCGCGGGGACCGAAGCGGAGACGGTCAGTCCCACCTTCAGGCCCAGGTAGGCATTCGCCCCGCCCAGCACGGCCGACAGGAGCACGCCAAGCAACACAGCCTTGACCGTGATTTCGGGCAAGCTTTGCTCCCGGGGTGCCCCGTCACCGCCCGTCATGCCGCCACCCTGCCGGAGGCCTTGTCTCCGTCGACGATCACGGTCACGATGTCGGTGTCGAAGTACTTCTGGTGCCTGACCGATGATGCATAGTGGCCCAGAAGCCGAATGGAGATACTGTCCGCGCTGATCCGCGCACCGCCCTGCAAGTCGTTGATGGCCAAACGTTCCTCCAGGTTATTTGAGTCAGATGTGGCTGCGAACTCCAGTACCGCCCGGTTGCCTCCTCCCCGGACCTGGAGGCGCAAATCGCGCTCCGCTTCGGTGCCTTCCCGCTCCAATGACCCGCCTGGTGCGTCAGCGGTCACAAGGCTCAGCACGGTTTCTTCCGCCGCCGCGCACAGCCGGTTTGCCCCGTCGGCGGACCACTGTCGTTTCACCGCGAATGCGCGCAGGAACTGCTCGATCTCGGTCACCGCGGCCGCGTTGAGTCTGGTTCGCAAAACCCGGGCGCGCGGCCGGAACACCTGGATAAACAGGGTCATGGCAACGGCGGCCAGTCCCCCTGACGTCATCCCGTTGCCGAGGAGGCCCTGAAGTGAAGCCGGGATGAGGTCCGCAAAGATCTGCCCGTTCTGGAAGCCCGACCCGAGCCAGAACGCAATGCCAATCAGCAGGGCCTTTTGCGAGGTGACGCCGTCGCTGAGCGCGATTCGGATCCCCAGCACAAACAACAGTGCCATGAGCACGATCAGGTATGCCCCGACAACCGCACCCGGCATGGCCAGAATCACCGCCGCGAATTTGGGGAAGAGCGACAACCCGATAAGGACGCCCCCGATCCACACGCCCACGCGGCGTGCACCCACTCCCGTCAGCTCGACCAGGGCAGGGCTGCTTGAATAGGTGGTGTTCGGGGCCGTGGCGGCCAAACCGGACAGGAGGTTGCCGAGTCCGTCCGCGGCGACGGCCCCCTGAACCACGCGGTAGTCGGTCGGCCCCGCCTTCTTTCTGGAGACCTGTTGAATGACCACCGAGTCGCCCACGGTCTCCACGGCCCCAACCAGCGTTACAAGCACGAACATCGGAAGCAGGAACCAGAATTCGGGGCCGAATCCGAGGTCCAGTCCGGGCCACGCCAGGGGCGGGAGGCCCACCCAGTCAGCGCTGGCTATCAAACCGGTGTCATAAATGCCGGCGGTGGCCCCGACTGCTGATCCGGCGAGCATCCCCAGCACCGGTGACCAGAGCCGCCAGCGCCCGGTCGCCAACAATCCCGCCGCAACGGTCACAACCAACGTCACGATGCCGGTGACCGGAACACCCCAGCCGGGAGTGCCCTCCACAGGGGAGGACAACATGTCGAACCCGATTGGCAGAACGGTGACCGAAATCAGCATGATCACGATGCCGCTGACGGTGGGAGTAATGACCGACCGAAGGGTGGACAACCGGGTGGCAAGGCCAAACTGGAAAAGGGCGGAGATCACGACCAGGGTTGCGAGCAGGGCAGGGCCTCCGGCGGTCAGGGCCTGTACGCTCGCCGCGATGAATGCTCCCGAGGTGCCCATCAGTAGGACGTGACCGGCACCAAACTGCCCGAATCGCTGAGACTGGACTATGGTGGAGATGCCGCTGACCACCAGCGCCGCGAACACCGCCCATGCCCGGTAATCGCCCGTTTGGCCCCCGGCGTCCAGGATAATTGCCACCCCCAGCACGATCCCGCCGATGCACAGGCCCACGAACTGAAGGGCAATCCCCGCGGCTACGGGTGTCGGCGGAATGTCGTCCGGTTCGTACAGAACCTCGCGCAACCCGGCAGCGCCCGTTTGATCCGCGTTCATCCGTGGCTGGTCCTTTCTCGGTCAGGGGTGGTTGGTTCGCCGGCGCTCGGATGGGTGCCCCCGCGCGGGGAAAACGCCAAACACAGGGAAGCACCTCAAACTAGCAACAACTTCGGGAGACTGCCGGCTGCGATTTGGCGCGCTTGACAGTGCGTTGATACCCCGGTGGGAGGTTCTGGTCATGCTCAACTCACACCGGTTCCTTTTGCCGACTGTGCTCGGGGTGACGGTTCACCTTGTACAAATCGGATGCGGCCCGCGGGTTGCCCGGCCCCGCACGGCCGCCGAACCGCACGACTCCGGGATCTCCGCGGAAGAGGTGGAAGAGGCGGTTTCCGTGGTCGAAGAATTCCTCGCTGCCGCGGCCGGGAGTGACCTCGAGGGCATGGCCAGGTTGTTCGGTACAGCTGAGGGGCCGGCCCACGAATCTACTGCACCATATGAGATACAACAGCGCATCTTCATAATGGCAAGGCTATTAGTCTACGATAGCATGTATGTTGAACCGTCGGCTGTGCCCGCCACTGCAGGCCGGGTGCGGGTCACGGCACGGCTCTTCGGCCGGCGGGAACAACCCCTTGAAGTCCCCGTGGTCGCGGTGCGGTACGGGGGCGGCTGGCTGGTGGAGCGCGTTGCTGTTACGGACGGTCGCCCCGTGCGGAGGCGGGTTCCCCGTAATACGACCTGGCGAGTCGGTGCGGGCTGACCCCGGCCGTCCAGGCCAACCGGTAGAACCAGTGTTCGGCCACCGTCCGCCAGAAACCGCGAGTTTCCCACCGTCTGGGCGAAGTCAGCGCCGCTGAACCCAGAACCACGAACGGAGCCGTGCGCCGGGCCGCCTTCACGAAGGCCAGGTCGTCAAACAGGGGCAAGGGGGGATGGCCGCCGCAGGCATCATAGGTGGCCCTGCTGGCGAAAATGGCCTGATCGCCGGTGGCCGTGGCGAAGGTCCTCGAACGCCAGTTGACGCTCAGTTCCAGCAAACGGCGAGCGAAAGACTTGCCTCCCCGCAACCCAAAACGGAAACACCCGCTTCCGGCACCGGCCCCGAGCGCAGCGCGGATCCGGTCTCCCGCATCAGGCGGCAACCAGGTATCTGCGTGCAGGAAAACCAGTACCCGACCGCTTGCGACCGCGGCCCCCCGCCGCAACTGAGCCCCCCGCGAGGGTTGGGCCCTCAACACCGTGGCGTGCCGACAAGCCATCCTGGCAGTGTTATCCGAGCTGCCCCCGTCCACGACTATGATCTCGGTTTCCGGACCCAATGCCATCCTGGCCCGCCTGATCGAGCGGGCGATTTCTCCCTCTTCGTTGCGGGCCGGAATGATCACTGAGAAACCGGGCCGCTCGCACGATCGGGCTCCTTGCAAACCAGCGGTGAACGGGTGGGTTGTCTCCAAGACTACCGCTTCGGCTCCGAGGCTTTGGGATCGCCGGCCTGCCGAAGTTCGACAAGTGTTCCGTCCGCGCCGCGGGGATGCAGGAACGCCACCTTGGTACCGCCGGCGCCGGTGCGCACTCCCGGAGGCACGACTTCGAGCCCGCGCTCCTGGGCTGCCTTCAGGGCCGCACCCAGGTCTGGCGTGCTGAGACATATGTGATGCAGGCCGGCGCCCCGCCGCCGCAGGGACCGCGCTGTCGGGGAGTCGTCGCTCGTGGGTGCGACAAGCTCGATCCTGGAGTCTCCGCAGGAGAAGAACGCCACACGGACTCCATCTGCGGGCAGGTCCTCTTCCACCGCTGTTTGCCCCAGAAGGGCCGCCCAGCGAGGCACGGACCGCTCCAGGGACTCAACAGCGATCGCAACGTGGTCTATCGTTGGTGCGGGAAATCCGGGTGTCGGGCCGTGTGTCACGTTTATGGAGGGGGTGCGGGTGCTTCCGGCGAGGCGAAATGAGGTCCGTGGGCCGAAAAAACCGGGTCATGAAGGCGAACACCAGCCCGGCCGCCCAAGAACCGGAACAGCCGATTCGGCCTTATCTTTGGCAACGTATCCCGCGCCGGAACCGTCTGCACAGTGCCGGGCGCAATCGCGTGCCGGGAATGAACCTCGGCGACATCCAGGAAAAAGTCCAAACGGAGAGATCGATGGCAGGAAACGGTGCAGCAGCTCTGGAGATTACCGATCATAATTTTGGAGACCTGATTGAGGGATCGGGCAACCTCGCGATGGTCGATTTCTGGGCCGAGTGGTGTGGTCCGTGCAGATTGGTGGGACCGGTAGTTGAGGAACTGGCCGGCGATTACCAGGGCCGCGTGAGTGTCGGCAAATTGGATGTGGACGCAAACCCCGACACGGCGTCCAGATTCAACGTCCGGTCGATCCCCACCATTTTGTTCTTCAAGGGCGGCGAACTGGTTGACACGGTGGTCGGTGCACTGCCCAAGGCCGCGCTTGAACAGAAGATCCAGGAGCACATCTGAGCGAACTCCCGGCTGGCCGCGGCGATCGCCAGGACCGGGAGGCGCTGCCGGCCCCGGGGCCCGCGCGGGGCGGCGGGGGAGTCTTGTTTGTCGTGGCGACGCCAATAGGAAACTTGAGCGATCTCTCCAACAGGGCCACGGAGGTGCTGCGTTCGGTCGGAGCCTGTTACGCCGAGGACACGCGCAGGACGGGCCGCCTCCTTAAGGCGATTGGAAGCACCGTGCCCCTGCGGTCATTGCACGCGCACAACGAACAGGCCCGGACCGCGGAAGCCATGGCGCGGTTGGCGGACGGTATGAAGCTGGCTTTGGTGTCCGACGGTGGAACGCCGGCGGTTTCCGACCCCGGGGCGCGGCTGGTCGAAGCTGTTCTGGAGACAGGTGGGCGGGTGAGTCCGGTGCCGGGTCCGTCCGCGGTTTCGGCGGCTCTTTCGGCTGCGGGAATGCCGGGCCGGTCGTTTTTCTTCGCGGGTTTTTCGCCTCGCAAGGGTCCGTCAAAACGGCGCTGGATCAACGATGTTCGCGCCAGCCGCCACACCGTGGTGCTTTTTGAATCGCCGTGGAGGACGGGCCGGCTGTTGGCGGACCTGGCCGAAGCGGGTCTGTCCGACAGACGGGCCGTGTTTTGCCGGGAACTCACCAAACTGCATGAAGAGGTCATGCGGTCTTCGGTTGGGGAATTGGCTGCCGGGTTCGCGGAGTCACGGCCGCGGGGGGAAGTAACCCTGGTGTTGGAGGGTTGTGGGGAAGGGGTGTCCGCTCGGGAGGTTGACGCTGCGGACACCGACATTGCGGATCGTGCGGAACAGTTGGCCGGAGCAGGGTTTTCGAGGCGCGACGCCGCAGCCCGACTGGCGGAAGAGTTTGGGCTCAAACGCAACCAGGCCTACAAGGCCGCGGAAGCGGGGGGAGGCGTGTGAATCCGCGGGCGGAGAGCGGCTGGAAGCGCCTTGAACGCGCTGCCCGTCGTTTGCGGGGTCTTGCCGCGCTGAGCGGGGTGGCCTGGACGGGGGCCGCCGCGGCAGGGGCCGTGTCGGCGCTGGCGATGGTGCCGGCGGAACTGCGCGCGGGCCGGGGGTCGCCGGTCCCGGCGGTTTTTGCGTCGGTGGTCTGTGCTGCCGCGATTTGGCTGGCTTGGCGTTTACGCAGAGACTGGCTGGCCCTGACGGAGCACGGCATTGCCTGCGAGGCGGACGCACAGGCGGGTCTGGGTAGCGGAGACGTCAGGGGCGCCATGGAACTGGGCAGGAGCCGGACCGCGGGGGAGGCGGGAGCCCTGTTGGCGGCGATGCACCGGCACCGGGTCGGTGAGGCGCTGTCACGGTCCCCGGCAGGACCTGCGGAGGTGTCAGGAGCGGCCTGGCGCGGGAAGGCGCGGCTGGCCCTGACTACGCTGGGCGTCTTGTTGGTCGTCCTGGCCGGATCGGGCGCCCTCCGACCCGAGCAGACCCTGGCGGCGGCGCGGGCCTTTGGCACCCCCTGGCGGACTGCCTTCCCGCCACCGCTGCCCGCCATTGAGGTTGAGGCGTCTGACCCCCCCAGGGGCCGCCCCGCCTGGGTCACGGTCCGTGCGCCGGGGCGCGACAGCGTTGTTCTTAACTGGGCTGTGGATGGCGAGGCGACCGGGTCGGCCTGGTTGGCGCTGGGTGCGGATGGCTCTGGGTCCGGAGCGACGCGGCCGGTCGAGCGGTTGATGACGGTCTGGGTCGAAGACCGCGGCGGAGTCACCAGTGATACGCTGACTCTGCGGCCGGCCGAACCGCTTCTTGTAGAGGACCTGCGAGTCCGGGTTTCCCCGCCGACCTATCTGGGGCTGCCCGACGAGATCTACCGGGGCCTGATACCGCCGCTGGCGATCGCGGAGGGATCTACCGTATCGATAAGAGGCGTGGCCAACCTCCGGGTCGACCGCGCGGAACTCGTGCGCGACGGCAGCCCCGGGCCGGGGTTTTCCGTCGACGGTACCGAGTTCTCGGCAGCGTGGATCCCGGACGGTTCGGGCGAGTGGACATGGCGCCTGGTTTCATCGGAGTCACGAGGAGATCCGGTGCTTCCGCCTCCTCTGCGGATCGCCACGACGCGGGACCATGCACCGCGGATTGAACTGATCTACCCGGATCCCGAAGCGCTCTTCCAGACAGGGTGGACCATGCCCGTTGTGGTCGGCACGGAAGACGACCTGGGGATCACGCGGGCCCTCGTAACCAGCTGGCGCCAGGCGGCTATCGAACTCGCCGGCCCTCTTACCGAAGTGCTGACCCCCGATCCGTCCGGAGCCCGGCGGGCCATTTTTCGCCACGTCTTGGATCGGTCCGGGGAGGAGTTCCTGCCGGGAGACACGCTCAACTACCAGTTCACGGTTTACGATGCGCACCCGACGCGGGGTCCGGCCCTGTCGCCGGTATACGTGGTGCGGGTCCCGGAGCTGAGCGAGATAAGGCAGGCCAGGGCCGAAGCAGTTGACGGGATGGCTTCGGTGGCCGACAGCTCGGCGCAAGAGCTTGAGGAACTCGGCAATACCGCGGCGGACGCCAGCCGGATAACCGAAGGCGATACCAGCGACGATTTTGGTGCCACCGAGGACGCCCGCCGCGCGGAAGAAGAGGCTTTTCACGCGCTGGAGCAGATGGCCGAGTTGGAACGGCGGATCGAAGAGATGCGCGAAGCGCTTCGCAACTCGGCTCTCGGCGACCCGATGCTGGAGGAGCAACTGGAGCGGTTCGCCGAGTGGTACGCGGAAATGGCCGAGAGCGGGCTGGCGCCGAGCATTGACGGCCTCGGCGCCGCTCTCGAATCGCTGGACCCCGATGCCCTTGCGCGGGCGCTTGACGAGCTGGCTGCACAGGCGGACGAGTTGGCCACCCGCATGCAACAGGCCCGGGGGATGTTGGAGCAGATGGCGCTCGAACAATCCATGAAGGCCGCCCAGGCCGAAGCCGCTGACCTGGCGTCGGAACAGGAACAACTCGCCGCCAGACAGGGCGGCGAAACGTTCCAACACGAACAACAGGAGGTCCTGGACCGCACAGCCGAATTCGCCGGGCAACTGTCGGAGTTGGAGGAGGAACTTGAACGGCTCGGGCGGCAGGAGGCAGTCGATTCAGTGTCGAGTGCCCGCCGGAGCGCCGAGACTGCGCGGCACGCGATGGAACAGGCCCTGGGTGGAGAGCGCAGTGAGGCGGCGGCTCAAATGGCGGTACAAGAGGCCGCCGGGGCCATGCAGGAAGCCTCTCATGCCCTTGGCGGCAGCATGGAGAGCGAGCGGACGGAATCCGAAGAGGATGTGCGGGCAACCCTGGCGCTGGCCCGTACCGAGGCGCTGGCCCTGGCGGACGAGCAGAGCAGGTTGTCGGAGGCGGCGCGCACGGCGGCGGGCACGGCCTCGGAATGGAGGAACAGGCAGGCCGCGATTCGGCAGGGGCTTGAGGGTGCCATGGACAGGCTGTCGTCCTCCGGGTCGGGCGCGTCGCTTGTGAGGCCCCAGACTTCGGCTGCCGGCGGCGAGGCGCTACGCCGGATGGACCGAATCCTGAGCAGGATGGGCGGCGAATCGCCGCCGCGGTTCCCGGCGCGGGCCGAATCCGACGGAGTGGCCCATGCGCTGCTCGACCTGTCGGAGTACTTGCTGGCCGAGGAGGCTGCCGCTGCGGCAGCGCAGCAGTCGGCCGGGCAGGCGGCGGCGGAGCAGATGTCACGGTTGGCGCAGCAACAGCAGCAGGTCATGGAGGGAACCAGCGCGATGATGATTCCCGGCCAGCCGCGGGCACCACGGATGCGCCAGCAGCTCGCCGAGGCCCAGCAGCAAATAGCCGACGAACTTGGCCAACTGGAGGATCCCGACCAGGAACTGGCCGGGCAGCCCGAGGAGCTGGCTTGGGAAGCGGAGGATTTGGCCAACCGGCTGGAAAACCAGGGACCGGACACCGAAACGGTCAAACGCCAGCGCCAGCTGTTCAGGAGGATGTTGGATGCCGGGCGGTCACTCGAAGGCGAAGAGGTCGACGAGAAGCGCCGTGAGTCTGAGGCGGCCACCGCGGGAGCCGCGGCACCCGAGGAGATCGACCTGGACCTGCTGGCTGGCGGATTCCCTGCGCCGCAAGAGTCTCAACTCCGGGCCGTTCCCGCGTTTTACCGCGTATTGGTGCTTGACTACTTCGACCGTATGGCGCGGCTGGCCCCGCCAGATGGTTAGGTTGCCTGTGATTGATCGCGCTTTGGCCGGTGCGCTTCTCGGCGTTGCGGTCCAGCTGGTCTCCGGCACATTTCACGGGGCAAGGGCCACCCTCCAGAGGTCTGCACTCGTCGCCGGCCCCGCGGATCCGGGTCTGGCGGTGCAGGGTGCCGCGGCCGATACCGTGGTTGACCGGTGGTTGGAGGCTCTGTCTCGCGGTACGGCCAGCATCACCAGCGTGGGAGATGAACTGCGGGCCAACACCGAGCTCCGCACCCGGATCGGGCCCTTCTTCGGGGAGCGCCTGGCGCAGTGGACCGGAGACGATCCCGACCGCTTGTCGGCAGCGGCCAGGGTATCACTTTCGATGGACGGTGCACGCGGAGCCCGGGGGTTTGCCGATCGTTTTCTGGTCGGGCATCCCGGCCGGAGCAAAACCTTTCTCATGGACTATTTGCGGGCCGCCGACCGCGCCGAGAAACACCGGGAGGCCGCTTGGGCCGCCACGCAACTGAGCCTGATCTCGCCCCGGGCCGCTGACCGTGCCCGGTGGCAGTCCGAGGCGGCCGAACGGATGCTGTTGGCGGGTGACAGCGCGGGCGCCCGGGCCGGTCTCCGCGACTTGGCGCGGGATCCCGCCCCGGGCGCCCGCGCCCGCGAGTCAGCTCGGTCACGGTTGGTGGAGGTAGTGGCGGGAGACGCCGCGTCAGTGGACGAAGCCCTTGAAGAGATAGCGGCCTACGCGGCTGCCTACCCCGACTCGATTGGCAGGACTGCCGGGCACCGTGCTCAATTGGCCCTGACAATGGCGAGGGCCAGGGGTGCTGCCGCCGCGTTGCGGTGGATCGAGGGGTTTATCGGACAGGATACCAGCGTCGTATCTGATGTGGCTCTGGCGGGTGCAGCGGCTCAGCTGGCCTTTTACAGCGGAGACCGGGAGAAGGCCCTGGAGTATTCCGTGATGGCGCTGGCCGTGGCCACCGACGACCCCGCGGACCGGGCACGGCGCGTGGAGTTGCTCGCGCTGGTGCAGTCGTCGGACAGTTCCGGGGTCGCGTGGGCAGGCACGGCAGCCCATGCCCTCTTCGCCGATCCCGAAAACGCCGGTCCGGTGGTTGAATTCCCCACGGGCGTTGCGGGGCGGCCGTCGCCCGGCGTGCTCTCGTTCCTGGCAGCGCGGGCGGACCGGGCTTCGCGACAGGACTTGGCATCCGAGCTTTGGTCCCGGATAGTCGACTCGCACCCCGAGAGTGCCGAGGCTCCGGCGGCGATGCTCGGACTCGCGCGGACGGCCGCGGCCCGGGGTGACGAGAGCGCCCGCACCGCATGGCTGGAGCGTTTGGTTGTTGAATACCCGCAAAGCGCACTGGCCCCCTCCGCCCGGCGCATGCTAGCGGCCGGCGGCAACAGCCCGGCTCGACCCGGGGCGGGCGAACGGTGACGCGGTTGCGGGCGGCGGCCTTCGCGTGCGCGCTGACCGTGCCCGGCCCGGCCGCGGCCGTCCAGCAACTGTTGGTTCCGATGGACGGCGAGCAGACCGACCATCTCAAAGCCTACGGGTACGCTTTCCTGACCATACAGGACGGGGCGGCGGCAGAGTGGTTGCTCAACTACAGGTCAGGGTCTTTCATCGTGCCCGACACACCGGACCTGCGGCGACGGGCTGCCCTCATGGGCGTAACAAGCACGCCCGTGTCGGCCTCGGACGTTGCTCGAATCAGGGCGGAGATCGCGGCCCGCAATATGGAGGCCGTGAAGTTGGACAAAGCACCGCGAATCGCCATTTACACCCCCCCGAACTCCTCGCCGTGGGACGACGCGGTGACAATGGCCCTGGACTACGCGCGGATACCTTACGAGCTGGTTTGGGACGGCGAGGTCATGGCAGGGGCCCTGGACCAGTACGACTGGGTGCACCTCCATCACGAAGACTTTACGGGGCAGTATTCGAAGTTCTACCTGGCCTACGCCTCCGCACCCTGGCTGCAGGAAGAGGTCGCTCGGAACGAGGCAATGGCGGCCGATCTCGGTTTTGGGAGCGTGCCCGCGCTAAAACGCGAGGTGGCAAGGCGGCTGAGGGAATACGTCGAGAGCGGCGGATTCCTGTTCGCCATGTGTACCGCCACCGAAACCCTCGAGCTGGCGCTGGCAGCCGCCGAAACCGACATCGCGGCCGCGTTCGCCGACGGAAGTCCGATTTCACCCTCGGCCCGCAACCAGATGGACTGGGATCAGGCCCTGGCGTTCCATGACGCGCTGCTCGTGACCGATCCAAGCCTGAGCGCGTTCTCAGATATCGACGGCCACCAGGTCAACACACCGTGGCGACGGGAACTTGGCAGCTTCGTGCTGTTCGATTTCAGCGCCAAGTTCGATCCGGTTCCCGCAATGCTCACCCAGAACCACGAGCGGGTGATCGAAGATTTCTACGGACTCACGACCACTTTCCGGGCCGACCGCATCCGGTCTGGCGTGACGGTTCTGGCCGAAGAGCCGGGGGGCGAGACCGCGAAATACATCCACGGCTTCCTGGGAGAGGGGACTTTTACCTATCTCGGGGGCCACGATCCTGAAGATCCCCGCCACATGATCGGCGACGCACACACAGATCTCGCTCTCCACCCGCATTCGCCGGGTTACCGACTCATCCTCAACAACGTCCTGTTTCCCGCGGCTCGCAAGAAGAAGCTAAAGACGTGAGTGAAGGCGACCGGGCCGCCGCGGAAGGCAGCGGATCCGGCCCGGACAGCCAGGACGTCGGGTCGTCACGCGTCCGCGGCGACCGCAGGGTCATCCTTGCCGGCCTGCTCCTCTCGGCAGCCATACACGCGCTGCTGTTCGGAGTGTTCGGCGGAGTTCAGTTCCCGGCAACGCCCTACACCGTTTCGCCGGTCGAGATGATCTCCGCGCCCAGCGGCCTGAATCTGGTTGAACTAACCGAAACCTTCCCGGAATTCGAAGAACGGCCGGCGCCGGAGCCGCCCGACCCCGCCCCGCCGGAGGCACCTTTCGAGGAGGCACCGAGCAAGGAGGTGGCCCCCGACGCCGAAAAGGAAGACGACGAGGCCGAACCAATTCCGGGGCTCGACCTTCCCGCCATGGACATCGGCAATATCTTTCGCCCCGCTGGCGCCGACCCCGAGGAAGGGAGAGAGGGGCGGTCCAACGTCTCGCGCCTCAGGCTGCGGTTTTCCGACGCCCGGCTGTGGATTGACCCGGGAGATCCATGGCTCGTCGGGCAGCGGATGGCCCGGTTCGCCACGGCAGACAGTGCAGTACGGGCGATCATCGGGAACTGGCTTGACAGCCTGCAACTGACCGCGGAGCAAGAACGACGGGCCCGGGACTGGACCACGGGCGAGGAAGGCAAGCGGTGGGGGATCTCGCCGGAGGGGCTGCACCTGGGCGGGGTCACCATACCCATTCCGTTCGCGGTCATGGGCACAGGCCCGCAGCGCCGGGCTCTTGAGCAGGCGGTTCGGGACTTGGCGTTCATTCAGCGTCAGGACCTGCGGTATGACCTTGATGCGGTACTGAGAGAACGAAGGGAAGCGATGCGGCTGAGGGCGGAAGAAGAGGCGAGGCGGCGGGAAGCCCGCCAGGACACAACTGGTTCGGGGCATCGAAGTGGAGCGCGGCGCCGTTGACGCCGCCCGCCGAAACCACGAGCGGCGATGAGACAGCCAACGCATCGATGCAAGCGCCGTTGACAGGGGACATGGAAGCCCGCTACGACCCCACCGGGATCGAAGAGGGCATTTACCAGGCCTGGGAGAGCGCCGGCCTGTTCGGAGCCGACCCCGACGCGGGCGGTGAGCCGTTTGTCGTGGTTATTCCTCCCCCCAACGTGACGGCTGCCCTGCATATGGGGCACGGCCTGAACAACACGATTCAGGATGTGCTGGTCCGCCGCCGCCGCATGCAGGGGCGAAACACGCTCTGGGTACCGGGCACAGATCACGCCGGGATCGCCACCCAGAACGTGGTCGAACGCAAGCTGCGCAAGGAGGGCAAGACCCGGCAGGACGTGGGACGGGAGGCCTTCGTGGACGCCGTTTGGGAGTGGGTTAACGAATACGGGAACACCATCATCGGCCAGCTGCGGCGGATCGGCTGCTCCTGCGATTGGGAGCGCACCCGGTTTACCCTGGACGAGGGATTGTCGCGCGCGGTGCGCGAAGTTTTCGTGCGGCTGTACGAACAGGATCTGATCTACCGCGGCCGTTACATCATCAACTGGTGTCCGCGGTGCCGGACCGCGCTCTCAAACGAAGAGGCCGAGCACCAGCCTCGGCGCGGGAAACTCTACAGGATTCGGTACGACCTGGTTGGCGGCGGGCATGCGGAGGTGGCCACGACCCGGCCCGAGACCATGCTTGGCGACACCGGTTTGGCGGTGCATCCCTCTGACGAGCGGTACTTGGGCGCGGTGGGCGGGGAAGCCGTGCTGCCGCTTGTTGGCCGTGTCCTTCCGGTCGTGGCTGACCGCCACGTCGATCCCGAATTTGGGTCGGGTGTGGTGAAGGTCACCCCGGCTCACGACGCGAACGATTTCGAGATCGGCAAGCGGCACGGTTTCTCGGTCGTGGACGTGATGACCGACGGCGGTCGCATGAGCGAAGAGGCTGGCGAGCGTTACGCGGGGCTGGACCGCTTTGAGGCGCGCAACCGCGTGGTCGGTGATCTGGAGGCGGAGGGGCGTCTGATCAGCGTGAGCGACCACGACCATTCGGTAGGCAAATGCTACCGGTGCGCCAATGTCGTGGAGCCCCGTCTCAGCCTCCAGTGGTTCGTTCGCATGAAGCCCCTGGCCGAACCAGCACTGCGGGCCTACGAGAACGGCGAGATCCGCATCCACCCGGCCCGGTACGGCAAGATCTACGGCAACTGGATGAGTGACATCCGTGACTGGTGCATCAGCCGGCAGCTCTGGTGGGGACACCGGATCCCGGTGTGGTACTGCGAAGACGCGGACTGCGGGGAGATGGTGGTTGCCATGAAAGACCCGACCGACTGCCCCCGGTGCCGGGGCAAACTCAGGCAGGACGAAGACGTGTTGGACACTTGGTTCAGTTCTTGGCTTTGGCCGTTTTCCACTCTGGGGTGGCCGGACCAGACGCCCGATCTGAAGGCGTTCTACCCGACGCACGCGCTGGTCACCGCGCCGGAGATTCTGTTTTTTTGGGTTGCGCGCATGGTCATGGCCGGGTTCCAATGCATGGGTGAGGCCCCGTTCCGCGATGTGTTGCTTCACGGTACCGTGCGCGACCACGAGGGGCGGCGCATGTCGAAGTCACTCGGGAACGGGATCGATCCGCTTGAGGCGGTTGAGAGATTCGGTGCCGACGCCATGCGTTTCACGTTGATTAGGGGGGCACCACTGGGAACCGACCTTCAACTCAACTACAAGGATCTGGAAACCGCGTTCAGGCCCGGGCGGAATTTCGCCAACAAGATCTGGAACGCGGCCCGGTTTGCCCTGCAGTATGCGGAGGCCCCGGACCCGGAAGCTCCCGGCGCCGACGGCCGTGCGGCCGCCCCCCTCCCCCCGACGGCCCCGTTGCGGGACCGGTGGATCTGGGCGCGCCTTGGCCGGGCGCAGCGGGCGGTGGACGACGCATACGAAGAACTTCGTCTGCACGAGGCCGCCGAGATTGTCCACCAGTTTATCTGGGGGGATTTCTGCGACTGGTACCTGGAGATGTTCAAGCACGACTGCCGTGCCAACGGGGGCGGGCCCGGGTCTGAAGCCAGCAGTGGCGGTGCGAGCCCCGGCCAGGTGCTGACCATGGTGATGCGCGGGTGGTTGTCGATGCTTCACCCCATAATGCCGTTCTTGACCGAAGCCATATTCCGCCGCCTGCCGGGCTGTGGTCCGGAGTCCACCCTGGTTAGAGGTCCGTGGCCCGAAACGGTCGAATCCTGGACGGACTCAGAAGCAGAGGCCTTCGCGGTCGCGGTGCAGGAGCCGGTGGACGCGGTCCGGGCGCTCCGGCCCGAATACGGGATTTCACCGGGCGCTCCCGTCACGGTCCGGGTCCGGGCGCCGTCTCCCGCACTGTCGGCCGCCTGGGGGTCGGACCAAGACCCCGGACAAGGAAGGGCAGCCATCGCCGGGTTGGGGGGCATAGCCCGGTTGTCTCTGAACGAACTGGATGACACGCGGCCCGGAACGGACGCGACCAGCTCCGGAGTCGGCGTGTCCGCGCAGCTCCCGTCCGGGGCGGAGTTGTTTTTGCCTTTGTCGGGGCTGGTTGACCTGGACCGCGAGAGGGCGAAACTGGAGAAAGAACTGGCCGGCGCCCGCGGAAGAGCCAAGGGAGCGGCTGCCAAGCTCGCCAACCCCGGTTTTGTGGCGAATGCGCCGGCCGAGGTAGTGGAGCGGGAGCGCCGCCGGGTGTCCGACCTGGAAGCCCTGATTGCCACGCTCACCCAGAAGCTGCGCACCCTGAGAGGGGGCTAGTTGCCTCCCGGACTCCCTGGCGCCCGTACGCCGCGGCTTTGGATGGGTGCGGCCGCTCTGGCCCTGGCCGCCTGTGCCCTTGAGAGGCCCCCGCCCGGGCACCGGCCCGACGAGGAAGCACCGGTGATCACCACCGTTACTCCCGTGCCCGACACGATAATGCAGGGCTTCGGTGGCAGAGCCGTGATTCGGTTCGACGAACCCGTCAACCTCTCCAACAACCTGGCGCGGGAGCTTCTGATTTCGCCCCTCGCCGAGATTGAGGTAGGCATCGGGTTCTCAGGGTTCAGCTTCAGGCCCGTGGACGGGTGGCTGAACGGCGCGGTCTATTGTTACACCGTTCCCGAGGGGATCCGTGACCTCACCCGGCAGAGGAACAGGACCGAGGACCCATCGACCTTCTGTTTTTCGACCGGCCCCGAAATTTCGGACACCCGTGTCCTGGCCACGGTCACTAGCGGATTGACGGGGTCACAGACCCCGAACGTTACGGTGTTGCTGAACGCCGAGGGCGACTCCATCCCCTACGGAGGCCTGTCCGGCAGTGACGGGATAGTCGAAATCAGGTCGCTGCCTCCGGGAACCTATTCGGGTTATGCGTTCCTGGACCGCAACCGCGATTTTTCGCTGGACACCGGTATCGAAGATCACGACAGCTTGGCTGTCGAGGTGCTGGTGACCGACACCACCTTCCTGGAATTCTCCGTTCTTCCGCCCGATACAACAGCTCCCGTGCTGGGCCGGGTGCTTGTTGAGGGCCCCAAGACGTTCAGGCTGGAGTTCGACGACTATCTCTTGAACCCCATTCCGGATTCGACTGTTGTTGAGGTCTTCGGGCCTGACGGAGAGCCGCGGGAGGTGACGGGCCTGCTCGTGGGTGGATCGGCCAGCGCGGTGGTTTTCCCGGAAGACACGATTACGGCGCCCGAGGAGGGCGACCCCGCGACACCCGATTCCGTGGAGGCACCGGATCCGGGTGCCGTGCCGGACTCCGTGGTCTCGCAAGACACCGCGGCGGAAGCTGACTCGGTTGTCGTCCCGGACAGTTTGGGCGCCGAACCTTCTGCTGCCGATTCGGCGGCGGCAGACACTACCGAAGCAGAAACCGCCGGAGACGACGCCCCGGTGCTGCTGCCGGCGCAGGCCATCATTGTGCGGACGGCGGCGGTGCTTGACTCCGGCGAGTACCGGGTTGTTGCCAGCAACGTGGTTAACGTGCGCCTCCACGTTGGGGGCGGCGACACGACCTTCGTGTCGCCCGGGTTCACTGAAAGGGAGGATTCAGTGGCCGCGGTTCCGGACACGGCGGAAGCCCTGCCCGATTCGGTCGCTGCCGCGCCGCCCGATACGACCACGGTGCCGCCCGATACGGTAGCCGTCCCGCCAGACACCGCCGGGGCACCGCCGGATACACTCGCAAATACTCGGGGCACGCCAAGACGCCCCACTCGCCCGCGTTTGCTGACGGTTAGCCCGGAGCGGTGACCGACCCCAGGCGGGAGTTGCCGTCCATGGACAGGCTTCTGGGGTCGCCGGATGGTGTGGATTTGGCCCGGGTCCATGGTCGGAAACCACTGAAGGACGCCCTGGGCAGGGCCTTGGCCGCGGTCCGGTCCCGCCAAATGCCCGCAGCCGCGGGCGAATTGCTGCGGCACGCGCGTCTGGACCTGGAGGCCAGGTCGCGGATGTGGGTGGCGCCGGTCCTGAACGGGACAGGCGTGGTCCTGCACACGAATCTCGGTCGGGCACCACTCGCTCCGGAGGCACGGCGGGCCATGTACGAGGCAGCCCGGTACGCCAGCGTTGAAATGGACCTCGACACCGGAACCCGGGGGTCGCGCCAAGCTCGCTGCGCCACACTGGTTACGGAAATCACTGACGCTGATTCGGCCCTGGTCACCAACAACAACGCCGCCGCGGTCGCCCTGGCCGTCAACGAGTTGGCAGCCGGGCGCCGAGTCTTGGTTTCCCGCGGAGAGTTGGTCGAGATCGGCGGTTCATTTCGCATTCCAGATGTCATCAGGGCAGCCGGTGCCGAGCTGGGCGAAGTCGGCACGACCAACAGAACACGGCTTGCCGATTACGCCGAGGCGGTCGACGGGAACGTAGCCATGATCCTGCGAATACACCCGTCCAACTACCGGGTAAAGGGTTTTGCGTCCCGCCCGACCCTGTCTGAACTGGTGGCACTGGGTCGAGACCGTGGTATCCCGGTTGTCCACGACGTCGGCTCGGGGTTGATAGCGGGGGAGTACCTGCCCGGGTTTCCCCATGAACCCTCGGTAGTGGATTCGCTCCGTGCCGGCGCGGACCTCGTTACCTGGAGCGGCGACAAGCTGATGGGCGGCCCGCAGGCGGGGATTGTGGCGGGCCGGACGGACCTGGTCGCACGTTTGGGCAAGAACCACTTGCTCAGAGGCCTCCGGCCCGACAAGACCACCCTGGCGGCACTGGAGGCAACGCTGAATCTGTACCGTGATCCCGACAGGGTCACGGAGCGGGTCCCCGCGCTGCGGATGCTGAGCGAAACAGCCGAACAGCTTGAAGCACGTGCAGCAGCCCATCTCCCCGAGCTACCACCTGACACCGGTGCCGTTGTGACCGTAGAACGGACCCGGGCCCTGCCAGGCGGAGGGTCTTTCCCCGGGCACGAGATTGAATCGGCCGGTTGGGCCGTCAGGGGTATTCCGCCGTCTGCTTTGGCCGAAGCGTGCCGGCGAGGTACGCCACCTTTGGTTGCGCGGGTTAGCGGAGAAGCGTTGTTCGTGGATGCCAGGACGCTGGGGGAGCAGATTGGAGAGGCCGCGGCCGCGCTCCGGGCCGCTGTCGTTTCCTTGCCATGAGCAGTATCAGAGATTCGGGCCGACTCGTCGTCCTGGCCTCGGGCGGGGGAAGCAATTTCCAGGCTTTGCTCGACCATTTCGGAACAGACCATGCCCCCGGCCCTGCAAACGAACTCCGGGTCGCCGGCCTCATCGTGAGCTCGGCCGGGGCAGGGGCGATCGGCCGGGCCGAGCGAGCGGGCACGGACCACGAAGTACTGCCTCCCGCGGACGACCCGGAACACGGGCCTCGGCTTGAGGCTGCGCTGCTACGATGGGACCCGGACCTGGTGGTTCTGGCGGGGTACCTGCTCAAGGTCCCGGCGTCCACGGTGCGGGAGTTCCGGGGTCGGATGATCAACACCCATCCCGCGCTGCTGCCCGCGTTCGGGGGCAGGGGCATGTACGGAACCCACGTACACCGGGCCGTCATCGAGGCCGGCGTGACTCTGTCGGGCGTGACCGTGCATTTCGTCACGGAGGAATACGACCGAGGCCCGGCGGTGGTCCAGTGGCCCGTCCCGGTGATGGCCGGCGACTCTCCCGAAGACTTGGCGGCCCGGGTGCTCAGGGTCGAACATCAGCTGCTGCCCCTGGCCGCGGCAGCGGTGGCTTCGGGCAGCGTGGCGCTGGTCTCTGGCGGGAGCGTGCGCCGGCAGGGGAAATTCTCGGTTACCGGCGGCTTTCCGTTGCGATCGCCCTGGACCGTGGACGCGAACTGACCGAACTGCAGCGCTATTTGACCGAACTGGAGGCCGTGCCGTGCCACTAGCCCTTGTGTCCGTGTCCGACAAGAGAGGAATCGATGACTTTTGCAGCGGCCTCGTGTCCGCCGGCTGGAAGATCGTCTCCACCGGCGGGACTGCCGCGGCTCTTCGGGACGCGGGAGTTGAGGTAACCGATGTATCGTCGCTGACCGGATTCCCCGAAATGCTGGGGGGACGGGTCAAGACTCTGCACCCGGCCGTGCACGGGGGCATCCTGGCGCGGCGCCGGGTGCCGGGAGACATGGCCCGGCTCAAGGAGCTGGAGATAGCCGCGATCGACCTGGTGGCAGTGAACCTGTACCCTTTCAGAGAGGCCGCGGCCGACAAGTCACTGGCGCCGCGAGAGGTGGTTGAACGGATCGATATCGGCGGCCCGGCGCTCCTTCGGGCGGCAGCCAAGAACAGCGATTCGGTGTGGGTGCTGTGTGATCCAGACGACTACCCCCGCGCCCTCGGAGCGCTGGAGCGCCGGGCCGCCCCCGCCAAAGAGCTCCGCGGGGAACTGGCCGCCAAGGCCTTTGCCCACACCTCGAGCTACGACGCCGCCATCGCCGCGTATGTGACGTCGCGGGAAGCCACGGCCGGGCTGCACGGGCAATCTCCGCTCACCCCGGACGGATCTTGGGCGGCCGGCACGTCGATTCACCTCCGGGCCGAACAAACCCTCCGTTACGGCGAGAATCCCGGCCAGCGCGCGGCGTTCTACCGGGGTTCGTCGGGCGGAGCAGAAGGCAGTGCAGCGCGGGGCGCAGGGGGGATCCCGGGCATGGACCAGCTGAACGGGAAAGAACTCTCGTATAACAACATCCTCGATCTGGACGGTGCACTTGGTGCCCTGCGCGCCTTTGCCGGACCGGGCGGCGAGCCGCGGGGACCGCCGGTGTGCGTGATCGTCAAGCACACGACCCCGTGCGGCTTTGCGACCGGCGAGACGGCCAGGCGGGCGTTCGAGAAGGCCCGGGCCACCGATCCCCTGTCTGCCTTTGGCTCCGTGGTGGCGTTCAGCCGCGGGGTCGACTCGGATACCGCGGCCGCCATGGGAGATCTGTTCGTTGAGTGCGTCACGGCACCCGCCTTCTCGGAAGCAGCGCTCGAAATCCTGTGCAAGAAGAAAAACCTGCGGATCCTGGCCCCGGCTCCGGGCGGGTCCGAAAAACCCGGCAGGGCGGGGCACGTGTGGGCGGGCCTCGACCTTCGCGGAGTGCTGGGCGGGGTTCTGGTCCAGGAGTCCGCCCCTGTCCCCGCGCCCCTTGACCTGGCAAACACGGTAACCAAACGCAGGCCCGCCGAAGCCGAACTGCACGACCTGGACTTCGCCTGGAGAGCGGTCCAGAGCGTCAAGTCCAACGCGATATTGCTGGCGTCGGGGGGTGCGGCGATCGGAATCGGCGCCGGGCAGATGAGCCGGGTCGACTCGGTTCACATTGCCGTGAACAAAACCAACGAAAACGGGGTATCCACCACGGGAGCCGCGCTGGCCAGCGACGCCTTTTTCCCGTTCAGGGACGGTTTGGACGCCGCGGCGGAGGCGGGCGTGGCGGCGGTCGTGCAGCCCGGAGGTTCCGTGCGAGACGACGAGGTGATCGCGGCCGCCGACGAGCACGGAATGACCATGGTTTTCACGGGGGCGCGCCAGTTTAGACACTAAGCCGGGCAGACCGCGGCAGGCTGAATCGGGCCGCTAAAGGGGGCCCGGAGGCGGTGCCGAAAAACGGCAAACGCGGCCGCGTCTTGTTAGGTTCGGATCAGTGACATCGGTTGATGTTTGAGACTCAGGAGGAGTTCGCGTGGCAAACGTCCATATCCGTCCCGGTTGGCAGCTTCCAGAGCGTGAAGTCACGCCGGAAGGATTGTGGGTAAACCGGCGGGAATTCGTGAAAAAAGCAGGGTCCGGTGCCCTGGTGGCCGCGGCCACGCTGGCCTGCGGAGACGGGGACGGCAACGGCCTCGGGGTTGTTCCGGACGGCCACGGCCCCCTGGACAACATCCCGGACACCCCGACGGCCAACCTCTATCCCGAGGCCCCGAATGACCCGCGGTTCACTCCCGGGGACCGCCACAACGTGGTGAATCCGGAACTGGACGCCGCCAGTTACAACAACTTCTACGAGTTCGGGACCGACCATGGCAACGTCTGGCGGCATGTGATCCCGTTTGAAGCCAGGCCGTGGTCTTTGACGGTTTCGGGACTTGTCGACAACCCGGGCACCTACGATCTGGTTGACCTGGAACGTCGGTTTCAGCTTCAAGAGCGGATCTACCGTCACCGCTGTGTAGAACGCTGGTCGGTGGTGATCCCCTGGATCGGTTTTCCGCTGCGCGAATTGCTCGACTACGTGGGCGTCCAGAATTTGGCCACGCACATAGCATACATCACGTTCCACCGACCCGAGCAGGCCGTGGGGCAGCGCACGCAGACCTGGTACACGTGGCCGTATTACGAGGGCCTACGCATTGACGAGGCGTACAATGACCTGGCGTTTGTGGCCACCGGCATGTACGGGCACCCGCTGCAGAAGCAAAACGGCGCGCCGATCCGCCTCCACATGCCGTGGAAGTACGGCTACAAGAGCTCCAAGTCGATCGTGGAACTCGTGGTGACCGACGAACAGCCGCGCACGTTCTGGAATGATCTGCAGCCCGGCGAGTACGGGTTCTATTCGAACATCGACCCCGACACCCCCCATCCCCGCTGGTCGCAGGCCGAGGAGAGGATCATCGGTGGCGACGGCTGGATCCCCACACTCCCGTTCAACGGTTACGGCGAGTACGTGGCGGACCTCTACGGTGGGTACGTGACCCCGCCCGGGGATGTACCGCACGCCAACTGATATTTCCAACAGGGCACTCGCGGCCTTGACCGGGCTCGCTGCAAGGCGGGCGCCGGTCTCGGGCGGGGGGGGAAGTTGTGTTGAAATCGCCGCGGTGGTCGCGGCCCTGGCCGCCGGTCTGGGTGCGTGCGGAGGACCCTACCCGCAGTCTGCTGTCCACCCGGCATCCGACATGGCCGTCAAACTGGACGACCTGTTCGACCAGATCCTGTGGTGGGCGGCGGGCGTGTTCGTGGTGGTGCAGGGCATCCTGTTCTACACCCTCTTCCGGTTCCGCGAGAAACAGGCCCGGCGCAGGCCCCGGGAATTCCACGGGCACACACTCCTCGAAATTGGTTGGACACTGGTCCCGGCACTGATCCTTGTGGCGATTGCGGTGCCGACCATCCGCGTGATCTTCGAGGTGGACCGTCCCACCACCGACGAGAACGCCCTTGTCGTAGAGGTTGAGGCGCGCCGCTGGTGGTGGGAGTTCAGCTATCCCGAGTACGATCTGGTCACGGCCAACGAGATGCATATTCCGGTCGGGCGCACCATCGACGTCAGGATGCGCAGCGCCGACGTCCTGCACTCGTTCTGGGTGCCGCGCCTCGGAGGCAAGCGCGACGTAGTGCCCGGGCGGGAGAACCATATCTGGTTCAAGGCCGACAGCACGGGTGTGTTCCTGGGCCAGTGCGCCGAGTTCTGTGGCGTTGCGCACGCCCTGATGGGCTTTCGGGTGATCGTTCAGGATCCATCCGAGTTCCAGGAGTGGGTCGGCGCCAGCCTCCTGGATGCTCCCCGGCCGACGAGCGCCGACGGAAGGGCGGGGGCGGGGGTGTTCGCGACCAGCGCGTGCGTCGGTTGCCACACCGTACGCGGAGTCGCCACGGCGCAGCAGGGGTTTGGTCCCGACCTGACTCACTTTGGATCTCGCCTCACAATCGGGGCAGGCATTCTGGAAAACAATGTGGACAATTTGGTTACGTGGCTGGATTCGACTCAGCACGTGAAGCCAGGTGCCCTCATGCCCGAAGTTGAAATGAGCGAAGAGCAGCTCAGGCAACTGGCGCGGTTTCTCCTGGAGATGCGATGAACTCGCAACCTGCTGGCGACCGCTCCGAACGGCTGGACGGCCTGAACGCGCGGGCGCGGGCCATGGGGCAGGCGTGGAAACCCCGTCTGGCCGTAGTCGCGGACTGGATGACTACGGTCGACCACAAGAAGATCGCCATCCTCTATTTCCTGTCGGGGATGACTTTCCTGCTGATCGCGGGGATGGAAGGGCAGCTGATCAGGGTTCAGCTGGCGCAGTCCGAACTCCGCATCCTGGACCCCAATCTATACAACCAGTTGTTCACCATGCACGGCACGACCATGGTGTTTTTCGCCGGCATGCCCCTGATCATCGCCTATTTCAATTTTGTGGTGCCCCTCCAAATCGGTGCCCGCGACGTGGCCTTCCCGCGCCTGAATATGTTCTCGTGGTGGCTGGCGGTTTTCGGAGGGCTGTTCCTGTACGCCAGCGTGCCCCTTGGGAGCATGCCCGACGGGGGTTGGTTCGCCTATACGCCGCTGACCAACAGGGAATATTCACCCGGGCGGGGGATGGACTTCTACGTGCTCGCGTTGTTGTTGGCCGGCGTGGGAACAATCGCGGGCGGGGTGAACTTTGTAGTCACCATCCTCAACTTGCGGGCGCCGGGCATGACCTTCATGCGCCTCCCGCTCTTCACCTGGATGGCGCTGGTCGTTTCGATTCTCATTCTTCTGGCCTTCCCGCCGTTCACGGTGGGCCTGCTGTTCCTGCTCTTCGACCGCAACTTTGGAACCCATTTTTTTGACGCGGCAGCGGGTGCCGATCCACTACTCTGGCAGCACCTGTTCTGGGTGTTCGGGCATCCGGAGGTATACATCCTCGTCCTGCCCGCGTTTGGCATCGCGTCGGAGGTAATCCCCACTTTCAGCCGCAAGGGGCTGTTCGGTTACCCGGTGGTCGTTTTCTCGGGGGTACTGATCGCGTTCCTGGGGTTTGGGGTTTGGGCGCACCACATGTTCGCCGTCGGCATGGGACCGCTGGCCAACTCGGTGTTCGCCGGTGCCACCATGCTTATCGCCGTCCCCACGGGGATCAAGATCTTCAACTGGATCGCAACCATGTGGGGAGGGAAGCTCCGATTTACCACGCCCATGCTCTGGGCCATCGGCCTGGTGAGCATGTTCATCATCGGGGGACTGTCGGGGGTCATGCACGCCTCGCCACCCACCGATTTGCAGCAGACCGACACCTATTTCATCGTGGCGCATTTCCACTATGTGCTGATCGGTGGCCTGGTGTTCGGGCTGTTCGCCGGGCTCTACTACTGGTTCCCGAAGGCCACGGGCAAGATGCTCAGCGACAAGCTGGGCAAGTGGCACTTCTGGCTGACCCTGGCCGCCTTCAACATCACCTTCTTCCCCATGCATTTTTCGGGGCTCCTGGGAATGCCGCGGCGGACCTTCACCTACCCGTCGGAGCTGGGACTTGACGGTTTCAACCTGGTCTCAACGATCGGCGCCGGGTTGTTCACCGTGGCGTTCGTTCCGCTCATCGTGAACCTGTGGAAAACCTTGAGGAACGGGGAGCCCGCGGGGGCAAACCCCTGGGGCGCGCCCACGCTGGAATGGAGCACCGGTTCGCCGCCGCCGCACTACAATTTTGCCGTGGTGCCGCGGGTGCAGCGCCGCGACCCGCTTTGGCATCCGTGGATTCGCCCGGAGGAAGAAGAAGCCGGTGACCACGAGGACGCCGGCCCCGGGGGCGTGGAGCCCAGACTTCAGCCCGAGGTAGCGCCCGAACCGGTGGTTATGCCGTCCAATTCCTGGTGGCCAATGGTCATGAGCATCGGGATGCTGATCGCCACCGTCGGCGGGCTGGGATCTCTGGAGACTACCCTTGTCGGGGCCGCGATCACACTGGTTGGGCTGTTCGGATGGGCATTTGAACCGGCCTTCCGGGACGGGGCAGGCCACCTTTGAGCGAGCTGGCCCCGGTGACCGGCATTCGGAACCGGAAGCTCGCGATGTGGACGTTCATCGGCTCCGAGTGCATGCTGTTCGCCACCCTGATTTCGACCTACATGGTGTACCGGGGCCGGAATCTGATCGGCCCGTACCCCCACGAACTGCTCAACGTGCCGTTCATCACGGTCACCACCTTCGTGCTGCTGATGAGCAGCCTGTGCATGGTCCTGGCGCTGGCCGCGATGCAGCAGGGAAACCGCCGGCAGGCCCGATTCCGGCTGTTTCTGACGGCGGCGCTGGGGTTGGTGTTCCTGGTGGGGCAGTTCTACGAATTCAACCATTTCCACCACGAGGGCCTTGGACTCTCGCGGAACCTTTTCTCGTCCACTTTCTACATCCTGACCGGCACCCACGGTGCACACGTCCTGGGCGGAGTCATTTGGCTGAGCACCCTTTTCCTGCGCTTAGGCTCCGGCCCGATCGACGCAGAGCGCATCGAAACGGTCGAGATCGCGGGGCTGTACTGGCACTTTGTGGACGCCGTGTGGATCATCCTGTTCACCCTCATCTACCTGCTCGCATGAAGGGCACTACCGCGAACGGCCCCTGCCGGGAGACGGAGGACTAGATGGCGGCCGGGCACGAACACGCCTCAACTCGGTTCTATGTCGCCATTGCCGTGATCCTGGCGGTGCTGACTGCTCTGGAGGTGATGGTGTTCTTCATCGAGGCGCTCAGGCCGGTCCTCACGCCGCTGCTTCTCATCATGATGGCGGCCAAGTTCTTCCTGGTGGCGGCGTTCTTCATGCATCTGAGATTCGACGGCCGCCTGCTCAACGTGGTCTTCGCGTGGGGGCTGGTTGTTGCGACGGGAATCACGCTCGCGCTGATGGCAGTTTTCGGGAGATTCTCCTAGCCGCCTCCCCCGGGGCCCGACGCCAGGGCGTAGAGGAACAGGTTCACGCCCATCTGGAACGCGGCCTCCCTGACTTCGGGCAGGTCGTTGTGCACGGCCGCGTCTTCCCAACCGTCGCCCAGGTCCGACTCATTGCTGTAGTAGACCGCCAGGCGCCCGTCCAGAAAAATCCCGTATCCCCGGGCTGGTTCGCCGTCGTGTTCGTGGATTTTGGGAAGTCCTTCCGGGAGTTCGTAGAAGATGTGGTAAACGGGGTGGTCCAGCGGGACCTCCACCAGGGCGTGATCGGGGAAGATGCGGGCGATCTCGCGCCGGAACGACTCGTCCATCCCGTAGTTGTCATCCACGTGCAGGAAGCCGCCGGCATGAAGGTGTTCGCGCAGCCTTGACACCTCGAAATCCGAGAACAACATGTTGCCGTGCCCGGTGGCGTACAGGTAGGGATGGTCCGCCAGGTCCGGGTCGGCCGGCCCTACCTCGCCGGGCGTGCCGGAGACCTGAATCCCGGTCCGTTGCCCTATCTCCCTGAGCAGGTTCCCAAGGCTTGACGGGTTGGCGTACCAGTCTCCTCCGCCGTCGTAACGCAGCCTGGATATCGTTAATTGGGTGGACTCGGCACGCGGGCCGGCCTCCGTGGCGTGAGCCGGGACAGCAGGTGCCACGAGCTGCGCGGGTGCGACGACGGATCCGGTCAGGAGTGCAACCAGCGCAGCTCCCGGGCCGAGAAGTGCCGGGACAGACCCGGCACGGCGAGTCACTGTTCGAGCCGCCACGCCCGGTCTCTTCCGCAAAACAACGTTCCGTCCAATTCCGCACCGCCCGCCCGCAGGTTAGAATCCCCGCCGACACTGACGGCAGCCACACAGCCGTCGGCGGGTGCCGCTTCGCTGCGCTCCAAACGGTCCGCGAAGAATGACATGCGAACCAGTGTAGCGGCAGTCGCGGCGACCACGCCGAATCTAACCCCCCGGAGCGCACCGGAGGCCCGTTGCGCCGCTATCCAGCGTTCGATCCGCCGGAGTACGTGAGTTGGCAAGCCGACCCGGCGCTGACAAGAGAATTCCACACCGCCGTGTTCCGCGACCCGCGGAGGGCGAGGGCCATCCGCAAGCTCGGGCAGCGGGGGCACCTGAATCTGTACCGGGGATTGCTCCGCTTTCGCCTCTGCGACATCGGGCTGGCGAGGTGGGTCAGGCAGGGAATTATCTCGAAGGCCTGGCTCGGAGCGGGCGAAGAAGCGGTCACGGTCGGGGCGGTGCACGCACTGGACCGCCGCGGGGCAGACGGGGACATCGTCGGCCCAATGATTCGCAACAACGGTGCGAACCTCGAGATGGGGGTCCCGGCCGTTGAGGCGTTTCGGGTCTACCTGGCTACGAGCGATTCCGTGATGAGGGGCAGGGATCTTCACCTGGGGGATCTCCGGCACGGCGTTTGCCCGCCAATCAGCATGGTGTCGTCGCTTGCAGCGGTGATGAACGGTTTCGCGCTTGCCTTCAAGATGAGGGAAGAACCCCGCGTGGCTCTGACGTGGGTGGGGGACGGGGCCAGCAAGCACGGCGAGGCGCAGGAGGCGTTTGCCTTCGCCGCGGCCCTGTCGCTGCCCGTTGTGTTCATCATCCAGGCCAACCGTGTGGCTCTGGGAACTCCTTTGTACGGATCCCACCTGCGCGGTGATTACTCGGGTATCGGCACAGCGCACGGCATGTCCGTTCAAGAGGTTGATGGTAACAATGTTCTGGAGGTCTGCGGAGCGGTTGCCGTTGCGGCCGCTGAGGCCAGGCACGGGGGCGGTCCCCAGTTGATCATCGCACAGACCTTCCGGATGGGCGGCCACGCGACCCACGACGTTCGCGAGGCCCGGGCCACGTTCCCTCCGGAACTGTTCGCCGAGTGGGGCAAGCGCGATCCTGTTGGTCTCTTCGAGGAATATCTTTGCCAGAACGGCGAAACTCGTGAAACGCTGGAAGACATCGAACAGGAAGTGACCCAGGAGATGGAGCAGGCGGCCGAGGAAGCGCTACGAAGCCGCGACAATGCTCCCGGTAGCGGAGAGGTCATGCACGACGTGTACGCGGCACACGGGCCGGTTGCGGAATGATCGGATCCGAGAGGCCGGGGCGGCATTTCGAGGTTGGAGACCGGCGCTGGGTCTTGTTCGACGCACGGCGCACGGCCTCCGGCACCGGGCTTGGCTATTTCCTGCCTGCCGGCGACATGGCCCCGGCCGCCCGTGGTGATGACGACCGCCGGGTGCTGTTGCAGCCGGACACCAGTGTTGAGCGCATCGGCGTCGCCGCCATGAGGGGACTCTGGGAACAGGCCGTCCCCTTGACCCCGACGGAATGCAGGATCGTGGTCGGTGAGTCGGTTTGGCTGGTCCAGGCGACGGGCCCGGTTTGGAGCGAACGCGCCTCCGCTGCCGATGCGACGGGTGCCAGGGCCGTCTGCCTTTCGCACGAGGCAGCGGTGCGCCTGATCCCGAGGAACAGCCCCAACCACGACCCTGCCGCCGACCCGGGCGAGGTTCTTCACCTGAGGGCAGCGAGGTGGCTCAAGGCCGAGCTCCGGCAGGCCCCGGCGTCCGTCCCGGAAGCGGAGTAGGGGAGAACACGGGGTGGAGGCGGTCCTGCGGGTAATGTTCCTGGGCACTGCGTCTGCGTGCCCCACGGTGTCGCGCAACGTCTCCGGGCTGGCTGTAAGCCGCAAGGGCCGGCACTTCCTGTTCGACTGCGGCGAGGGTACCCAGCGGCAGATGATGAAGTACGGCGTGGGGTTTTCGGCAGGGGACATCCTGATCACCCATCTTCACGCTGACCACTATCTGGGCATTCCCGGGCTGCTCCGTACCCTGACCCTGCAGGGCCGACAGCAACCCATCACGCTTTGGGGACCCCCCGGGAGCAGCTCCGTCCTGCGAGATGCTAGAGACCTTGGGGGCGACCGCCTTTCGTTCGACGTGCCCGTGCGGGAACTGGGACCGGGCGATGCAATCGAAGGGGACGGATTCCGGATCGAGGCGTTCGAGACCGACCACGGCAAAGTGTCGGTCGGTTTCGCTCTCGTCGAGGAAGACCGTTCCGGCCGGTTCAACGTAGAACTCGCCCGCGAACTGGGAGTGCCCGAGGGGCCGTTGTTCGCGAGACTCCATTCGGGGGAAGACGTCGTGCTGGACGACGGCCGCAAAATCGAATCCGCGGAGCTGGTTGGTCCGCGGCGTCCCGGCCGGAGAGTGGTCTACACGGGAGACACTGCTCCGTGCGACCGCGTCGCCGAGGTCGCGGTCGGTGCCGATCTCCTGATCCACGAAGCGACCTTCGGCTCGTCGGACCGACGTCGCGCACGGGAGACGCGCCACTCCACCGGCGCACAGGCGGCGCGCCTGGCCGTTCGGGCCGGGGTAAAGGACCTGGTGCTCACCCATATCAGCGCCCGCCAGCGCGGTGCCAGGGACTTGCTGGCCGAGGCCCGCGCCGTTTTCCCCCGGGCCCGCCTGGCCCGTGACGGACTTGAGATCCAGGTGGGCCTTGACGATGAGGAGAACCGGACCACTGACGCGCATGCCCGTGACAGGGCCACCGCGGGAGGGGGCGCGGGTGCCTCCGCCGTGCAAGAAGCCGGCGACCAGGCCGATGTCAGGACGCGGCAGCGACCGGGGTTGCTCGGGAGGTTGGGCGGCCGCCTCGGGGCGGGGCATTAGCGCTTGATTTCTTTCCGGTTACCCGGAGACAAGTCGATTGCGCATCGGGCCGTGCTGTTCGCGCCCCTGGCCGGGTCCGATTCGACCGTGGCCAATCTGCCCGGGGGCGAAGATGTGCGCAGCAGCATCAGAGTCATGGAGGGGCTGGGGGCGAAATTTTCCCTGGACGACGGGGAGACCGGGGGGACAATCCGGGGCGGGTGCCGCCTCCGGTCGCCCGTGGGGACGCTTGATTGTGGCAACGCGGGCACCACCGCGCGGCTCGTTAGCGGGATTCTCACCGGGTTGGGGCTCAAAGCCCGCCTGGACGGAGATGCATCGCTGAGAACCCGGCCCATGCGCCGGGTTTTCTACCCACTGCAGGCGATGGGTGCCAGGCTCGACCTGCCCGGCGGGGCCTATACGCTGCCGGTGCAGTTTCGGCCGAGGGCCACCGGGTCACTCCGCACGCTGGTCCACAGGCCGCGCGTGGCCAGCGCCCAAGTCAAATCGGCGTTATTGCTGGCGGGTCTGACCGGTGGGATCCGGGTCGAAGTCAAAGAACCCGCGCTCTCGCGCGACCATACCGAACGGATGCTCGGCGCGATGGGTGCCCCGGTTGACTTCGACCCGGACCGGCGGGGAGAGGGGCGGGTGATACTTGATCCGTCTGGTTGGGACGGGGAGCTGGCCGGGTTCACCTTGGATATTCCCGGCGATCCGTCCTCGGCGGCGTTCCTGATAGTGGCGGGTATCCTGGCCAGGCGGTCAGTACACCTGGCCGATGTCTCCGCCAACCCGGGTCGAACGGCCTTCCTCGACCTTGTCGAACAAACGGGGACAACCGTAGAGAGGGAAGTGCATCCACCTCGGGCGGGAGAACCAGTGCAGTCGTGGACCGTCAAGCCCCCGGACCGCGTGCGCCCGTTTTCGGTCGGAGGGGCCGATATACCGCGGCTGATCGACGAACTTCCCGCAGCCGCGGTGCTGGCGGCCGTAGCGGACGGTGTTTCCGAGATCCGGGATGCCGCGGAACTGCGAGTCAAGGAAACCGACAGGATTGCTGCAATCGCCGCCAACCTGGAAGCTCTGGGCGTGGAAGTGGATGAGCGTGTCGACGGGATTTCGGTCCGGGGGCGCGCGCCGGGCACCCCGAACAGGCTGGCCGGAGCGGTAAGGGCCTTCGGTGACCACCGCATCGCCATGGCCTTCGGGGCGCTGGGCCTGGTGACCGGCGCGGGCATCGAAGTGGACGATCCCAAGGTCGCGGACATTTCCTTTCCCGGGTACTGGAAAGAACTGAAACGGTTCAAGGGCTAGTGGGCGTCATAGCGATCGACGGGCCCGCGGCAGCGGGGAAGAGCTCCGTAGCAAGGCGGGTGGCCGCCGAAATCGGGTGGACCCACCTCAGTTCCGGGATGCTGTACCGGGCAGTTACGTGGTGGCTGCTGAAGCATGGCGCCGGGGCGGATCCAGGTCAGATGGAATTGCATCTGAACCTTGGACCAGGCGGTCTGGAACTGACGGTAGACGGCGTTCGCCCGGGACCGGAACTCTCGTCGCCGGAAGTAGTGGCGGCGGTAGCGGAGACGGCAACTTCGCCCGCGGTGCGCGACCTGGTAGGCAGGCACCTGCGTGAGGCCGGACGGAAGTTCAATCTGGTCTGTGACGGCCGCGACATCGGGACGACGGTGTTCCCCGACGCAGTCCTGAAAGTGTTCCTGACCGCGGACCCGCGGGAGAGAGCCCGGAGACGGCTGATCCAAGCCGACACCCTTGGGGGTGGGGCCAGCCCGGTGGAGCGGGACCAAGCTCTGCGGGCACAGGCGGCCGAACTCGAAGCACGCGATCGGCGCGATAGCTTGCGGGCCATTTCGCCCCTCACCCGTGCCGAAGACGCGGTCGAGATCGACAACAGCGGGCTCAACCTGGACGAATCGGTCGCGGCCGTTCTGGAAAAGATTGAGGATCGTTTCTTGGGGGCTTGAGCCCCGACAGTGCCGACCCACCGCTTTGGTGGCGGGGGTCTGGGGTTTACCCTAGAATTAACCGGAGTTATGCACCCCGGCCGCACCAAGCGGTCCCGTCCGGGTGCTTCACCACAAACCACGCCGACCGCATTGTTGTGTCCTTCGCGCTGTCGGCGCACCACCGTCCCCCAACATGACCGAAAACCCGAAAGCCGATAACGGCTCCGACGAAGATTCCGGCAGCGAAACCGCGGCCCCCGAGAACCTCGACAACCAGGCTCCCGCAGCCGACGCCCCTGCGGACACCGCGGAGGATTTTTCCTCCTCTGACACGGTTTCCCCCGAATCGGGCGATTCCGGCGAGTCAGTTGACGCCGACCAGGCTGCTGACGTCGACGATCAAGAGGAGCAAGAACAGCAGGAGGACGAGGAACCCCGGCCGGCTCCCGGACCGGCACCGATGACCCTCAGTCGGATCGACCTTGACCCCGATGCCGATCCGCGCGACGACACGGCGTACGAAGACGACGAGTACGACGAGATGCTGGCGATGTACGACGGCACGCTCACCGACATCGCCGAAGGCAAGACTGTTTCGGCAACCGTAATCGGCAAGACCGACACCGAAGTCCTGCTGGATGTGGGATTCAAATCTGAAGGAGCTGTCTCGTTCGACGAGTTCTCCGACCCGGATGAGGTCAAGGAGGGCGACAAGGTGGATGTCCTCCTTGAGAACCTTGAGAACGAGCGCGGAGTGGTGGTTCTTTCCAAGCGCAAGGCCGACTTTCTGCGCGTCTGGGAGGAGATCAAGACGGCCTTCGACGAAGAGGTCCCGGTCCGCGGACGGATCAAGCGGAGGATCAAGGGCGGTGCCACGGTCGATTTGATGGGTGTGGACGCCTTCCTACCGGGATCGCAGATCGCCCTGCGCCGTGTCTCCAACGTGGACGACCTCGTCGGCGAAGAGTTCGATTTCCGCATCCTCAAGCTCAACAAGCGCCGCAGGAACATCGTGGTGAGCCGCCGGGTCCTGCTGGAAGAAGAGCGGGCCGGCAAGCGGGAAGAACTCAAGGAGATCATTTCCGCCGGCGACACCCGCGAGGGCATCGTCAAGAACATCACGGACTTCGGCGCCTTTGTCGATCTGGGCGGCATGGACGGGCTGCTTCACATCACCGACATGTCGTGGGGCCGCGTCGGCCACCCGTCGGAGATTTGCGATGTCGGTCAGAAGCTGGAAATCAAGATTCTGGATATTGACTGGGACCGTGAGCGGATTTCGCTCGGCCTGAAGCAACTCCAGGAGTATCCCTGGAAGAATGTGGCCGAGAAATACCCCGTTGGCGCCCGGGTCGCCGGCCGCGTGGTTTCCATTACCAACTACGGTGCCTTTATCGAGCTTGAAGAGGGCATCGAAGGGCTGGTGCACATCTCCGAGATGTCGTGGACCCGGACCGTGCGACACCCCTCCCAACTCGTGGAGGCCAACCAGGAAGTCGAGTGCGTCATCCTCGGGGTCAACGAGGAGGGCCAGAAGATCTCTCTCGGGATGAAACAGGTCGAGGAGGATCCCTGGATCGCACTTCCGCCCCAGTACCCACCGGGCACCAGGATCAAGGGCGTTGTCCGCAACCTGACCTCTTTCGGTGCGTTTGTGGAGGTGGCGGCGGGCATCGACGGACTTGTACACATCTCCGACATGAGTTGGACCCGCCGGGTTCAGCACCCGTCCGAAGTGCTCCGCAAGGGAGAGACGGTCGAGGTTGTGGTGCTGTCGATCGATCCGGATCAGAAGCGGATTTCGCTGGGCCTCAAGCAGGTGCGGGAAGATCCGTGGTACGACATGGCTACCGAATACAATCCGGGTACCGAACTGACGGGGACCATAGTGCGCCTCGACGAGAAGGGCGTGGTCGTTGATCTGGGGGGAGATGTGGAGGGATTTGTGCCGATGACCCAACTCGGGCTCGACGCTTCGGCCCAGCGTCCGGCTGACCGGTACTCGGCAGGCGACGAACTCCAGCTGCGCGTGTTGGAAACCGACGTGATCAACCGCCGGATGGTGTTGGGCGTAACTGAGTCCGAGGGCAGCGCTGCCACGGAAGACGAACCTCAAGATCAGCCTGCAGATCAGTCCGGTGACGAGCCGGCAAGTGAGTCCGAGGATGAGACCGAAGACGAACCGGCAGGCGAGGCAGACAAGTCGGAAGGCGAATCTGAAGACGAACCGGACGGGGAGTCTGAGGACGAGTCTGAAGAAGAGTCGGCAGCGGGTTCGGATACAGGGACAGACTCGACCAGGGACTAGGCCGAATGCCGGACGCCACTGTCCACCACCCGGCTACGGCACGGGTGTCGCCCGCCGCGGCGAAGACGGGTCGAGGTGTTTGGGCAGGGTGCTTCCTCTTGGCCGCGGCCGCGGCATGCGCCTTCGGAAGCAGCAGTTCGGAAACCCCGGAAATCGGGCGGCTTCCAGCCAACGGCTTCGAGGCCGGAGTGCCGCCCGGGGCGGAATCAGGCGGAAGAGAGTCCGACGGAGGCCGCGGTGAAAGAGACCGCCCGCTGGCGGGGGGAGGCAGGGGCGCCGAACCTCTGATCGGTGTGGTCCTGCCTCTGACGGGCGACTGGGCCGACTTGGGCCGTGCGATCCGTGAAGGGATTGACGTTGCGATCGGCGCGTGGAACGAGGGCGCGGCCGGAGACAACGCCTTCATGGCCAGGGTGGCGTACGAAGATTCTGGTTCGGATCCCGAGCAGGCCGTGGCCGCGCTCCGCCGTCTTGAGTCCCTGGGCGTGGTGGCCGTGGCCGGTCCGCTGCGGGAAGAGGTTTTTGGTGAGGTCCAGCGAATGGGAGCACGGTTCGGCCTCCCGGTTATCAGTCCCACGGTTTCCGGCGAGTTCCCCGGTGGTTCGGGGGTTCACACCATATACGGGTTGGAGGAAAGAGAGCGAATCCCCGCGGCTGCACTGGCCGCATGGGCGGTTGTAGAACTCGGCCTGACGAGGGCCGGGATTCTGGCCCCGGTCGGTCCGGGCATGGACGCCGCGGCGGATGCCTTTCAGGACGCATTCACGCAGGCGGGCGGCCAGGTACTTGCCCGCGAGCGTTTCCAGGCATCCGACTCCACCTACAGCGATCCCATCGGGCGGATCGGCCGCGCCGGCGTTGATTTGGTGTTCGCACCCGCCCCGACCACGGCTCTTGTTCTCCGGACCGCCCCGCAGTTGTTCTATTTCGGACTTCACGACGTGGTGGTTCTGGGGAACCAGCCCTGGGGAGACCCGACCGTTTTGAGGCGCCTAGGCGACTTCGCCTCGGATTACAGGGTGGTCGGCCTGTGGATGGATCAGAGTTCTTCGAGCACGGAATGGGAACGGTTCCGCCACGCCTACGAAAACGCCTACGACAAGCCGTTGCGGGTGGGCATGCCCCCGGCGCTGGGTTACGACGTAGCTCGACTGATCCTTGAGAGCCTTGCCCAGGCCCGGTACCCTGATCGAGCGGGCATATCCCGTGTTCTGGCCGAAGGAACGGAAATGCACGGAGCGACCGGGCAGATAGTGCTTGAACCGGACCGCGCATCGGTCTCGCGCGACCCGCAGGTCAGGATGATCCTGGACGGCGCGCTGACCGAGCCCGACCCCGGCCAGATCCTCGCTTGGCTCCGGGAGGTGCGGGCGGCGCCGCCGCCGCTGGCTCCGCGTGACACGGTGTTGAATAACCAAGCCGGCTCCTGACAGGCTTCCCGCCGCCGTGACCATGCGCCAGAAGCTGGCCGACCTTGAGGAGCGGGCCCGCCGCGCCGAAGAAGGGGGCGGGGCCGCCCGTGCAAAGGCCCAGAGGGAAAAAGGCAAACTCACCGCCCGCGAGAGGGTCGCGATCCTGCTTGATCCGGGATCGTTTTCCGAGCTGGGCCGGTTCGTGGAACACCGGTGTCATGACTTCGGGCTGCAGGACAACCGCCCGTCCGGTGATGGCGTGGTTGCCGGCCACGGGACCATTGACGGTCGCACCGTACACGTTTTCAGCCAAGATTTTACCGTGTTCGGGGGCTCTCTTTCGAGCGCCAACGCCGAGAAGATCGTGAACGTGATGGACCTCGCGATCCGGAACGGCCGGCCCGTGATTGGACTCTGCGATTCGGGGGGCGCCCGGATTCAGGAGGGCGTTGCCTCGCTGGGGGGATACGCCGACCTGTTCCTCCGTAACACACTGGCCTCGGGCGTGGTTCCGCAGGTCAGCGTGATCCTGGGACCGTGTGCCGGCGGAGCCGTTTATTCGCCCGCGATCACCGACTTTGTGTTCGTCGTGGACGGAATCAGCCAGATGTTCGTGACCGGACCCGATGTCGTGAAGACGGTGACCCACGAGGAAGTCACCCACGAAGAGTTGGGCGGCGCGGAGGTGCACGCCTCGCGGTCGGGGGTGGCGCATTTTCGGTCGGCGACCGAGGCCGAAGCGATTCTGGGCGTGCGCCGCCTGCTCCGCTATCTCCCGTCCAATAACCACGAGACCCCGCCCTCCGCCCCCGTTGCAGAGCCCCCCGCGGGATCCGCCGAGCAGTTGCTCGATATTGTACCGGACGACCCGGGCAAATCGTATGACGTGCTTGACGTGATCCGCCGCGTGGCCGACGCCGAGAGCGTCCTGGAGGTGCAGCCCGAGTTTGCGAGAAACATCGTTACCGCGTTCGTTCGCCTGGGCGGGCGTTCGGCGGGCGTGATCGCCAATCAACCAGCTGTGCTGGCCGGCGTGCTGGACATCGACGCCAGCATGAAGGCGGCCCGCTTCATCCGGTTCTGCGACGCTTTCAACATCCCCCTGGTCACGTTCGAGGACGTGCCCGGGTTCATGCCCGGCGTGGATCAGGAACACTCGGGCATCATCAGGCACGGAGCCAAGCTGCTTTACGCATACTGCGAAGCAACTGTTCCGAAACTGACGGTCATCCTCCGGAAAGCCTACGGCGGTGCCTACGACGTGATGTCGTCCAAGCACATCCGGGGCGACCTCAATCTGGCCTGGCCCACGGCCGAAATCGCGGTGATGGGGGCGAAGGGGGCCGTCAACATTCTGCACCGACGGGAAATCGCCGCGGCCGACGATCCTTCCGCACGGGCCGCCGAACTGGAAGATGCCTTCCGCGAGAGGTTCGCGCATCCCTACAGGGCCGCGGCGCTGGGTTTCCTTGACGACGTGGTCGATCCACGGACCACGCGGAGCCGCTTGATAAGCGCGCTGGAGGCCCTGGCGGAGAAACGCGACCGAAACCCGCCCAAAAAACACGGCAACATCCCGCTCTGATGGGTTTCTCATCGGTCCTGATCGCCAACCGCGGGGAAATCGCGGTGCGCATCATTCGGGCCTGCCGCGAAGAGGGACTTCGGTCAGTGGCGGTGTGCTCGGAGGCGGACAAGACAGCCCCGCATGTCCTGCTTGCCGACGAGACGGTTCTGCTGGGTCCCGCCCAGTCTTCGGAGAGTTACCTGGTGATTGAGAAACTCCTGGGTGCGGCCCGCTCGACTGGCGCCGAAGCCATTCACCCGGGCTACGGTTTCCTTTCCGAGAGCTCAGCGTTCGCCCGGGCGGTGGACGATGCGGGGCTTGCCTTTGTCGGGCCGCCCGTCTCCGCGATGGAGGCCATGGGCGACAAGCCAACCGCTCGCGCCCGAATGCATGCGGCGGGTGTCCCGGTCATTTCGGGCTCCGAGCCTGTTGCATCCTCCGAAGAGGCGCTGGCCGCCGCCGGAGAAATCGGATTCCCGGTTCTGCTGAAGGCGGTTGCCGGGGGAGGGGGGAAGGGGATGCATCTGGCCCGCGGCGCCAGAGAAGTCGGGCCTGCGCTGAAACGCGCCCGGGGAGAAGCCGCGACGGCGTTCGGGGACGACCGGGTCTACCTGGAGAAATTCCTGGAGGATCCACGGCACATAGAGGTCCAGGTCCTCTCGGATGCCTCGCGCTCGGTGCACCTCTGGGAGCGCGAATGTTCCGTCCAGCGCCGGCACCAGAAGCTCATCGAAGAGGCCCCCGCGGCTACCATTCACCCCGAAGTGCGGACCGCCATGGGCGAAGTGGCCGTCCGGGCCGCCGAGGCGGTTGGGTACCGTGGTGCGGGGACAATCGAGTTCCTGGCTGAGGGGTGCGAGAGCTCCTCGGGGCGGTTCTACTTTCTGGAGATGAACACCCGCATCCAGGTGGAGCATACGGTGACCGAGATGATAACGGGAGTCGACCTGGTTCGGGAGCAACTGCGGATCGCGAGGGGCCTGCCACTGCTGGGAGGTCAGGAACCGCCGCGGCCGCGGGGCCACGCGGTGGAGTGCCGAATCAGCGCCGAGGATCCCGCCAACGGATTCTTGCCGTCAACCGGGGTGGTTACCGCCGTGGAGATACCGACCGGGCCCGGAGTGAGGTGGGACGGCGGAATCCGCCGCGGCACCGAGGTTGGCCTGCACTATGACCCGCTCCTGGGGAAGTTGATCGTCCACGGGGAAGACCGTCCCGCCGCGCTCGCGCGCATGCTCCGGGCGCTGGAGGAGCTGCGGATCGAGGGGGTCGCGACCACTGCGCCGTTTCACCTGGCGGTTTTGCGGGAGCCCGATTTTCGGGCCAACCAGATCTCAATTCGCTACCTGGAGATGCATCCGGACCTTGTCGACCCCGGGCGCGCGGCTCTCGAAGAGGCGGCGCTGGCTGCAGCGGGACTTCTGGAGTTAGACCGACGGCCAGGTGGCGGGGTGGCGACCCGGGGCCGGCGCAGTGACCCGACCGGGAGCACCGACTCCAGGGATCCTTGCGGCGCTGCGAGCTCAACGGGATCAAGACGGCTGTCTCCCTGGGTTATGGCTGGCCACCAATGAGGCCACCCCGGCCGTGAACCCAGGCAAGCTTCGACTGCGCGTGCTCGGGCCCGGAGCACGGGCCGGCCGCGCGGAACCCGTCTGGGCAGATCGTATGCCGGACGGCCTTTCCCTGGACGGACACCAGTTGGAATGCTCCATCAGCGCCACCGGATCCGACACTTTCGTCCTGAGGCTCGCGGGTCGGTCGGTTCCGTTGGCTGCCACCAGAATCGACAGCGGATGGCGAATCACGCTCCGCGGCCGGGCCTTCGACATTGAAACGATGGACGAACGGGCCATTCTGATCGGCCGGCTCGCCAAACGCACCGGCGGGAGCTCCGGGCGCGCCGGAATGCTGCGAGCTCCGATGCCCGGCCTTGTTTCCCGGCTGATGACCAGTCCGGGGCGCAAGGTCACCGAGGGAGACGGCCTTGTGGTGCTGGAAGCGATGAAGATGCAGAACGAGCTGCGCGCACCCGTCAGCGGCCATACCGCCGAAGTCCACGTTTCCGCCGGCGACGCGGTGGACCGCGGCGACCTTCTTGTGACCCTCGGCCCGCCGGGCTCCGGCTCCGCGGCCGGATGACGGGCAACTCCCCGGGCGATGCTCCCCTGGATCCGGGCGTCTTCCCGTACACGGCGGGCGTTTACCCCGGCATGTACCGGAAAAAGCTCTGGACCATGCGCCAGTACGCGGGTTTCGGGTCCGCCTCGGAGACGAACGCGCGCTTCCGTTACCTGCTCGAATCGGGGCAGACCGGGCTTTCGGTGGCCTTCGATCTTCCGACGCAAATGGGCCTGGACTCCGACGCCGATCTGGCGCTGGGCGAGGTGGGTCGTGTAGGCGTGGCCATTGACACGGTCGAAGACATGATTCGTCTCTTCCGGGCGATTCCGCTGGACCAAGTGTCCACTTCCATGACCATCAACGCCACCGCTCCGGTCCTGCTCGCCTTCTACCTGGCGGCGGCGCGGGAGCAGGGGGCATCCTGGCCGGTGCTGCGGGGGACCATACAAAACGACGTACTGAAGGAGTTCGTGGCACGCGGCACCTACATCTATCCCGTCGAACCGAGCCTCCGGTACGTGACCGACGTGTTCGACTTCTGCCGGCGCGAAGTGCCCCGGTGGAACCCTGTTTCGATCAGCGGCTACCACATGCGCGAGGCCGGTTCCACAGCTGCGCAGGAGGTCGGCTTCACGCTGGCCAACGGGCTCGAATACGTGAACCGCGCGGTCAGCCGGGGCATGGCCGTCGATGAATTCGGTCCACGCCTCAGTTTCTTCTTCTCGGCCGACAGGGATTTCTTGGAGGAGACCGCAAAATTCAGGGCAGCCCGGAGGATGTGGGCCACGCTGCTCAGAGAGCGTTACGGGGCTTCGGACAAGGCCTGCCGTTTGCGTTTCCACACTCAGACAGCGGGGTCTGCCCTGACTGCCCAGCAGCCGCTCAACAACGTTGTGCGGGTCGCCCTCCAGGCCATGTCCGCCGTGCTGGGGGGCACGCAGTCGCTCCACACCAACGGATATGACGAGGCGCTGGCCCTGCCAACCGAATCTTCGGCACGCCTGGCGTTGCGCACTCAACAGATTATCGCCTCTGAAACGGGAGTCGCCGACTGGCCTGACCCGTTCCAGGGATCGTATGTGGTTGAGGCACTTACCGACCGGGTCGAGGAAGAAGCCCGCGCTTGCCTGGCCACCGTGGAATCTCTTGGCGGGGCAAGCCGCGCCGTAGAATACATGCGTGCCGAAATTCACGAGACTTCGTACCGGTTCCAATTGTCGGTGGAACGGGGAGAGACAGAGACAGTCGGCGTAAACGTCCATTCGGGCGACGAATCACCGCCGACCGCCCCCGCTCCCGACGACTATGCGGCGGTCGAGGCGACACAACGGGATCGGCTGGCGTCGGTGAAGGCCACCCGGGCAAACCCGGCCGTGGACCGCTCGTTGAACGAAATTCGCCGTACCGCCGAAACTGACGACAATCTGATGCCGGCAGTGATCGAGGCGGCACAAGCAAGGGCAACGGTTGGCGAAATCAGCCATGCGCTCAGAGATGTCTGGGGGGTCTACCGGCCCGGCCAACCCGCGAGCACTGCATAACCGAACGGACATCGAGCACACCAGTAATGCCAACGTATGAATACCGCTGCGGCGATTGCGGCGGCCGTTTTGATGTGTTCCAATCGATCAACGCGCAGCCCGAGAGACGGTGCAGGGTATGCGGGGAAGACACGGCTGAACGGCTGATCTCCGCCGGTGCCGGCATCGTGTTCAAGGGAAGCGGGTTTTACGCGACGGATTACCGCGATCCTCCGCCAGATTCCGCAAAGGTCTCGGGAGATGACTCCGGTGGCGGAGGCGGCTCCGGCGGCGAATCCAAGGATAAGACCGGCAACGGATCCACGGCCGGCGGCGCCAAGTCAAGCAGTGGCGAAGGCAGCGCCGGCAAAGGAAAGGGACGGGAGAACTGAGCAAGGCCGACCCGGGCTCTCCACTGGGGGACCCCGGCCGCGAACGTCTGGAGGCTGCGCTGGCCGAGGCGTTTGGCCGCGCAGGGGCCCCCGACGGGTTTCGGCCGATCTTGGAGCGCCCCAGGGACCCGTCACACGGAGACTGGTCCACCAACGGGGCGCTTGTGTTGGCCAAGCGACTTGACACGGCCCCGCGAGAGTTGGCGGCCCGCGTGTCCGAGGAGCTCGACCTGGCCCAGGGCGGGATCGCCGGGGCCAGCGTGGCCGGACCCGGATTCCTGAATTTCCGACTGGACGACAGCGTCCTCTGGGAGGGGATCCAGTCCGTGCTGGACCAGGGGTCCGACTGGGGGCGCTCGCCGGACCCGTCCGGGCGCCGCGTGAACGTGGAATTCGTCTCCGCCAACCCGACGGGCCCCCTGCACATCGCCCATGGCAGGGGGGCCGCGATCGGGGACGCGGTTGCCTCGCTGCTGGAGTGGGCGGGCGACGAGGTGACGCGGGAGTTCTATGTGAACGACGCGGGGCGCCAGATCGACCTGTTGGCCGAATCCGTAGAGGCACGCTTTGCCGAACTCGGGGGCGGGAGCGCCGAAGTCCCGGCCGACGGATACCACGGTCAGTACATCCTGGATGTGGCCCGTTCCATTGCCGACGCGGAGGGTGCCGGAGAACTGGCCTCGCTGGACCCGGCCGCCCGCCGGCTTCGTTTCCGGGACGAAGCCGTCAAACGGCTGCAGCAAGATCAGGCCGACGATCTGGCCGCGTTCGGCGTGCGAATGCAGACCTGGTCTTCGGAGCGGGAGGTGCTGGAGTCCGGTGCAGTGGACCAACTCCTGGCGCGGCTGGCCGGGAGAGATCTCACCTACTCCCGCGACGGCGCGCTCTGGCTGCGCACCTCGCGGTTCGGCGACGAAAAAGACAGGGTGCTGATCAAGGCCGACGGCGCGCACACCTACTTCCTGCCCGACCTGGCCTATCACCTTGAGAAGGCCGAGCGCGGGTTCGATCTCGCCATTGACGTTTGGGGAGCCGACCATCACGGGCACGAACACCGCATGCAGGCGGCGCTGGCCGGACTGGGTTATCCGGGCCTGCTGGAAGTACTGATTCTCCAGCTGGTGACCGTCACGCGCGACGGCAAAGAGGCCAAGATGAGCAAGCGGACCGGGAAATTTGTTCGGCTCCGCGATCTTGTGGCCGAGACGGGCCCATCGGTGGCCCGGTACTTCTTCCTGATGCGCCGGTCGGAAGTCCACCTGAACTTCGATCTCGATTTGGCACTCGACACCAGCGATGCAAACCCGGTCTACAAGATCCAGTATGCCCACGCCCGCATGTGCCGGGTTTTGGAGCGTGCGGCGGAGGCCCAGCCCTGGAGGGCCGCGGGTGCGCTGCCGCTGGACACGCCCGACCCGGATGCATTCAGCGAGTTGACCCGTCCCGAGGAGCGCGGCGTGGCGTTTGCCGCCCTCCGCCTGCCCGGGGTGGTGCGCCGAGCCGCCCAGATCCGCGCTCCACACATCCTGTGCACATACCTGGAGACTCTGGCGGGGGCTGCCAACTCTTGGTATCAAGCCGGACGCCCTGACCCGTCGGCCCGCATCCTTACCTACGGACGCGGCCGCCGCGGTCGCCTGAAGTTGGCCCGCGCGGTGCAGACCACGCTGCGCAACGGGTTGATGGTTTTGGGGATCGACGCCCCCGAACGCATGGAACGGGAACAAGACCTTTGAGCGTCGAGGCCGGAGCGGCGGCTCAGCCAGGGCGCATCTTGGCGGTCGGGAGCGTGGCGCTCGACGATATCGCGACTCCCGCCTTCGAGGTCAAATCAGAGGTCGGCGGGGCCGCCGTGCATTTCGCCGCCGGGGCATCGCTCTTCGCGCCGGTGACCGTTGTCGGGGTCGTGGGCGCGGATTTCCCTCTCGAGAGCCTCGACTTCCTCAAGGAAAGGGGAACTGACCTGTCCGGCCTGGCGCAACTGCCCGGCGAGAGTTTTCGGTGGGGGGCCAGTTATTCCGAAGACATGAACACGCGGGAAACGACCTTCACCCGTCTCGGCGTTTTCGAACACTTTGATCCCAAGATCCCCGCCCATGCCCGGCCGGCACCGTGGGTTTTCCTCGGGAACATCCACCCGTCGCTTCAACTCGGCGTGTTGGAACAGACCGACCGGCCCCAACTCGCCGTCTGCAACACCATGAACTATTGGATCAACACTACACCGAACCTGCTGGAGCAAGTGCTGTCCCGGGTGGACGTGCTGTTGATCAACGACGAAGAAGCCCGAATGCTCTCCGGCGTGAGCAGTCTTCCCGCGGCGGCAGCGGCAATTCTGGCGAAGGGGCCGTCGGCGGTTGTGATCACGAGGAGCGAATACGGGGCGGCCCTGTTCACCGAGACCGGCGGCACGTTTGTGGTGCCGGGTTACCCGGTATCGCACGTGGTGGATCCGACGGGGGCCGGAGATGCATTCGCGGCCGGATTCGTGGGGGAGCTGGCGCGTTCGCGGTCTGTCCGGCCCGATGCGATGAAGCGCGCGCTTGCCTACGGTGTCGCGTTGGGGGCTTTCGCGTGCGAAGAACCGGGCGTGCGCCGCGCCGCCACCCTGACGACGGAAGAGATCGAGGGCCGGGTCCGGGAAATCCGGGAGATGACCAACTTTGAGCTCAGGTCCGCACCCCTTGCTCGGGCCACGCAGGCCGCCCGCGCCGCCCGGTTCACCTACAGCGATGCCGGGGTTGACAGGCATGCGGCGCGGGCGGCCAAGAAAAGGATCGGTGTTCTCGTGGCCGGGACCCGCACCGACGCCGTCCTCTCGAGGTTTGGGGGATTCGGGGGACGGTTTCGCGCCAGCACAGGCCGGGATTTGATCGCCACCGCCGACGGCGTGGGTACCAAACTCAAGCTGGCGTTCATGTCGGGCCGGCACGGGACGGTCGGTGCCGATCTGGTCAATCACTGCGTCAACGACATCCTGGTCGAGGGTGCCGTGCCGCTCGTGTTCATGGACTATTTCGCCTGTGGCCGGCTGGATCCCGACGTAACGGCGCAGGTCGTGGCGGGGCTTGCGGGGGCCTGCCAGGAGAACGGATGCGCGCTGTTGGGCGGTGAGACAGCCGAAATGCCCGATTTCTATTCCGACGGCGAATACGATCTCGCGGGGTTCATGGTTGGCGAATCGGAGTTCAAGCTGGGCGGCGCGGAGTCCCTTCGCGAAGGAGACAGACTGGTCGCGCTCGCCTCGTCGGGTCTCCACACCAACGGCTACAGTTTCGCGCGGAAAGTGATTTTCGAACTGGCCGGCCTCGCCGTCGCGGACCCGTTTCCCGGGATGGAGGCCGAAGGTGTTTCCGTGGCCGATGTGCTGCTGAGGGTTCACCGGTCCTACCTTCCCGTTCTGCGCCACGCGCTGGAGCAGGGTGTGGTCAAGGCCCTTGCCCATGTGACCGGAGGTGGAATCCCCGGTAACCTGGACCGCAGTTTGGCCGACACCCTTGACGCGGTTGTTCACACCGATACCTGGACTCCGCCGCCGGAATTCGCGGCGCTCCAGGAGCTGAGCGGGGCCGAGCGGAGCGAGATGTTCCAGACGTTCAACATGGGAGTCGGCATGATCGCGGTTGTGGATGGCCGTCACGCCGAGAGCGTCCGCTCGGGAATCGAGAGCACCGGATGCGAGGCATGGACCTGCGGCAGTCTGGTACCCGGACGGGGCGAGGTTCGGCTGGTGGAACCGTAGTTGGGTCCCGGAGAGGCTACCGGGGATGTGGACAGGGCCTTCATGCGCCGGACTCTTGAGTTGGCGGAGCGCGGCCGCACCAGGGTGCACCCCAATCCGATGGTTGGCGCGGTCGTGGTCAAACGGGACCGTGTGGCGGGGGAGGGGTGGCACGAGGAGTTCGGGGGCCCTCATGCCGAACCGAGGGCGCTGGCCGCGGCCGCGGCGCGGGCCAGGGGTGCCACGCTCTATGTGAATCTGGAGCCGTGCAGCCACCGCGGGAAAACGCCCCCGTGCACGGAGGCCATACTCTCGGCCGGCGTTGCCCGTGTGGTGTACGGCTGCCGAGACCCCAACCCGAAGGCAGAAGGCGGAGCGGACCGCCTGGCCCGAGCTGGAATCGAGGTGACCGGTGGAGTGGAAGAGGCCGCATCCAAGCGCCTCAACGCACCGTTCTTGTGGATGAACTCCGGTACCAGGGAAAGTGCGGGGTCAGGTGTGTTCACCCAGCTCAAACTGGCGGTGAGCCTGGACGGCGGCCTGGCCGAACCTGGTCGCAGAACCCGGGTGACCGGGCATGAAGCGCAGGTGTGGACCCATTCGCTCCGCGGAGGATGCGACGCGGTTGTGGTCGGCGGCCGAACCGCGACCATTGATGATCCCTTGCTCACGGTGCGCGCGGCGGCGGCGCGGCGCCAGCCAGTTCGAGTAGTGCTGGACTCTTCGCTTGCCCTCCGGCGCGATTCCGCGCTGGTCCGGAGTGTGGACGACGCACCCCTTCTTGTGTTCCACGGCGGGGACGCCCAGTCGCGGCGGCAGGCCCTTCTGGACGTGGGGGTCCGGCTCTTCCAGGTGGCCCCGGCGCGCACGGGCCGCGGCCTTGATCTGGACGAGGTTTGGGCTGTCCTGGCCGGGGAGGGAATTCACTCGGTGCTGATAGAGGGAGGTGGCCGACTGGCAACCTCGGCGATGAACAGCGGATTGGTGCAGAGGCTGCATCTTCTCTTGGCCCCCCGGTTCCTGGGCGAGGACGCCACGCCCGCGTTCACGTTCCAGAGTGCACGGCCAATTGACGAATGGGTACTGGCGGACCGGACCGCTCTCGGGCGGGACACCGCGCTGACCTTTGACCACGCCGACCTGCGGCGCACGCTGGCCAGGTGCTGAACAGATGTTCACAGGAATTGTAATTACTACAGGGCAAATCATTGTCCGTAAAGAGATTGACAAACGGCGCAAAGGGTTTCGACTCCGTATCGGGCCGGCTCCGGCGGGCTTGCGCGAGGGCGATTCGGTAGCCGTTTCGGGAGTCTGCCTGACCGCCATCAGCGTGGACGAGCGACGGCAGGAATTCGAGGTTGACGTGGTCCCCGAGACTCTGGGCCGCACAACCATCGGAAACTGGCACACCGGGACGGCGGTCAACCTGGAACCGGCACTCAGAGCCGGTTCTCCGCTGGGCGGACACATGGTTCAGGGACACGTTGACGCCACGGCTATCGTCACCGAAGCACCGTCCGAACAGGGAGTGCTCGCGCTGGAGTTGGCGGAAGACCTCGACGGGCTGGTCCCGCAAGGGTCGGCCGCGGTGGACGGCGTTAGTCTCACTGTCCAGGAACTGGCCGCCCGGGAACCGGGTCGCGTTACTGCACTTTTTGCCATCATCCCGTATACTCTGGCGCACACCACGTTGGGTGCCCTCGCGCCCGGGGAAAGGGTAAACATCGAGGCCGACATCATCGGCAAATACGTAGCCCGGGCCATGCGTCTGGCCGGGACCGGGCCGCACACGGGGGACGGCTGAGCACAGTGGGGGATCTCTACAGCGATATCAGCGCGGCCGTCGACCGGGTCGCGCGGGGCGGCATGATCATCGTCGCCGACGACGTCAACAGAGAAAACGAGGGCGACCTGGTGTGCGCGGCGGATGCCGTGACTCCCGAAATGGTCAATTTCATGGCCACGCACGGTCGCGGGCTGATTTGCCTGGCGCTGCCCCCGGAGATTGCCGACCGGTTGGATCTTCCCTTGATGACCGACGGGAAAATGGGGAACCCCGACGAAACGGCGTTTACCGTCTCGATCGACGCACGGCGGAGTTTCGGCGTCACCACGGGCATTTCGGCGCACGACCGGGCCAAGACCATTCGGCTGGCCGTGGATCCGCGTACCACGCCACAGGACCTGGCCCGGCCCGGGCACGTGTTTCCCCTCCGCGCGCGCCCCGGCGGCGTGCTGCAGCGCGTCGGTCAAACCGAGGCGTCAGTGGACCTGGCGCGGCTGGCCGGACGGGCACCGGCGGGTGTGATCTGCGAGATTCTGAGCGACGACGGCACCATGGCGCGCCGCCCGCAACTGAGGGATTTCGCGCAGGAACACGACCTGCCCTTCATTACGGTAGCCCAGGTAGTTGCCCGTCGTCTCTCGACCGAGACACTGGTGCACCGGGTGGCGGAAGCCCAGTTGCCCACCCCGTGGGGCGATTTTGAGGTGGTGGGGTACAGGAACGAGGTCGATTCCCGCGAGCACGTTGCCGTGGTCCTTGGGGAGGTCGACGGCCGCGAGGACGTTCTGGTGCGGGTGCACTCCAAGTGTCTGACCGGCGACGTTTTCCGGTCGCGCAGGTGCGACTGTGGTCTTCAACTGGACGCCGCGATGCAGCAGGTTGCGGAAGAAGGAGCCGGGGTAGTGGTCTACCTCGACCAGGAAGGGCGGGGAATTGGCCTGCTGAACAAACTCCGGGCGTACGAGCTTCAGGACCGCGGGCACGATACCGTCGAAGCCAACGAGATGCTCGGATTCCCCCCGGATCTGAGGAGCTACGGCATCGGCGCGCAGATTCTTCGCGACCTGGGCCTCCGTTCGATTCGCATCCTGACCAACAACCCCAAGAAACTCGCAGGCGTAGACGGGTTCGGACTGGAAGTCCGCGGTCGGGTCCGTCTGAATTGCGAAACGCCCCCTGAAGTCGCCTCCTACCTCAAGACCAAGCAGGACAAGCTGGGCCACCTCCCTTGAAGGGTGAGCCGACCGGCAGGGCGAGGCGCGTCTGCGTGCTGGTGAGCCGTTTCAACGCCATTGTCACCGACCGCTTGCGCCAGGGCGCACACGAACGGCTCACCGACCGGGGGGTATCACCTGGAGACATTGAAACCGTCACGGTGCCCGGAGCTTGGGAGTTGCCGCTGGCGGCGAAGATTGCTGCAGAGTCCGGGTTCGAGGCAATCGTGGCACTCGGATGTGTGGTGAGAGGAGAGACCGCGCATTTTGAACTGGTGTGGCGGGCGGCCGCGGAAGGGTTGGCGCGGGTACAGGAAGAGACGGGAGTGCCTGTGGGCCAGGGGCTTTTGACTCCGGAGAACTTGGAGCAGGGCATGGCAAGGTCGGGGGGTGTGGTGGGCAACGCGGGTGCCAGCGCCGCGGATGCCGCCCTGGAGATGGCCGAGCTGCGCGAGAAGATGCGTTCCCAACTAGCTCCGGACGATCCCGTTGAAGCCGGCAAGGACCAAGACCGGGGGCCGAAAGCGGCGCGGGCCAGAGGTACGCGGCATGCCCACTCGCGGGCCCGCAGCTGGGCGCTGCAAATTCTCTACGCGTGGGATCTGTCGGGCCGACCCGCCAACCTTACCGAATTTGCGCGCCGTGAACTGAGTTTTCGGCGTATTTCCGCCCGTTACCGCCCGCATACCGAGCGGGTTCTGCGCCTGGTGGAGGAACGGCTGGACCAGATCGACCGAATCTTGGAACAGGTGGCGGACAACTGGCGAATCGAACGGATGGGGGCCATCGACCGCAACGTGATTCGGATCGGGATGGCCGAGCTGTTCTGGCTCGACGAAGTTCCGCCCGCCGTGGCCATCGACGAGGCGGTGAATTTGGCGGAACGCTACGGGGGCAAGGGAAGCCCGCGGTTTGTGAACGGCATACTGGACGCCGCCCGGAAACGGGGGTCGCCGGCAGCCCCGACTGCAGCCGGCTCGGTATCCACGGACGATAACGGCGATGGAGGGAGTGCATGAACAAGCCCGCGGACAGAGAACCGGTGAGGATCAGCGTCACTGTCCGGGGATTCGATTTGGACGTGGCGACGGCGAAGCGTATTGAAGCGGCACTGGATCGCATGCGACGGTTCGAGCCGCTCGTCTCGGGCGTCGACGCCGTTTTCACCAGTGACAAACGCGGATTCCGCGCCGAAGCTCTTGCCACGATTGACCGGCAGCCGTCCGTGAGAGCAAGGGCGGCGGCCGGTGACCCCCGAACCGCGTTCGATCGTCTCGAAGAGAAACTGCGCGCGCAGTTGACCAAGCAACGAGACAGGCGGAAGGCTCGTCGATTCGGTTCCCCGACGGCGCGGCGCGGCGGCTGACAAGCCCGGTGCCAGGTGGACACTCAGTGGGTCCTGTCGCGACTTGTTCCACTTGCCCTGACCGCGGCCGGGCTTGTCCTGCTCGCCGGGTGGAGCGGGGAGCGGGAGGGGCGGTGGTTTTCCGCGCTCAGCCGGGCGGCGGCCACGCCTTTGGTGGCTGGAGCGGCGGCGGGACTGCTGTTCGGGGCACCCTGGCACGGTTTGACAGCCGGACTGTGGACCCAGGTGCTCGGGCTGGCCGGAAACCAAGCCCGTCCGCGAGCCTCGGAGGTCACCGGCGGGGTCGTGTGTGGTGCCGCCGTAGCCGTGGCGGCAATCAGCATCGGCGGTTTCGCCGGCTCGGAACTGCCGGCCGGGTACGCCGGTCTGGCGGAAACGCGAACAGCGGTCTTCCCGAGTGCGTTCTTGGCGGGACTCGTGGCGGCGTGGGTGGTTGTTCCGATCCCGTTCTTCCGCCGCCAGGAGTCACCTCTGGTCTTTGCTGTGGCCGGCGGCGTCGTGACGCTTGCCCTGGTCGTGCCCGCGGCGATTTTCGTGCGCTATGCGGGCGGAGGGAGTCCTCTCGATCAGCCGGGAACGTTCGCCCCGCTGGCCGCGGCAGCAGGCTTGGCGATGCTGGCCGGAACCCGGGGCCGGGCGCTGGCGTCCCCTGCACGACGGGTCGAAGACGGGGCCGTCACCCTGTTCCCGGTTCTGAGCGGAGTCCTGTACCTGCAGGCGTCCGGTGCAGCCGGGGCCGTGGCCGCTCCCCCGCCGGCGGTTTGGTTGTGGGCAGCCGTTACGGTCGCCGGCGCCGCCTTCGGGCTGTCCGCTGCCCGCCCCGCCCGCGTGGTCGGTTTGGCTTTGACGATGGTCGCATGCCTGCTCTGGGCGGTGCGATGACGCCGGTCGGATGGGGCCGTCCGCCAGCGAATACCAACAGACGAACATGAGGAGAGCGTCCGGTTGAACCGGTCAGTTGAGCGCAAAACCACGGACCGGCGGGTTTTCTCGTCCGAATCCGTCACCGAGGGACACCCCGACAAGCTGGCCGACCAGATTTCCGACGCCGTGCTGGACGCCGCGCTCCGGGAGGATCCGCATTCGAGAGTCGCCTGTGAGACCCTGGTAACGACCGGCCTTGTTCACATCACGGGCGAAGTGACCACCCGGGGGTTCCTGGACACCGAGGGGATTGCCAGACAAACACTGCGGCGCGCCGGTTACACCAGCGAGGACTACGGCATCCATCCCGATCGCTGCAAGGTCCTTCGGACACTGGACGAACAATCCACCGAAATCGGACAGGGTGTTGACGGCGGTGGGGCCGGCGACCAGGGGATGATGTTCGGATACGCTACCGACGAGGGCTCCGGGCTGGGGATCGATCTTGCCCTCATGCCGGTGCCGATCATGCTGGCCCACCGCCTCACACGGCGTTTGGCCGAGGCCCGCGGATCGGGCGAGGTCGAGTGGCTCAGGCCCGACGGGAAGGCCCAGGTCAGCGTGGAATATGTCGGGGATCGACCCGTATCGATCGACCGGGTTGTGGTGGCGGCGCAGCACCACCCCCCGGGCATTGAGCTTGCGGGCGGTGCCGAACTCACTGACGCGGCAATAAGGCAGACGATCTTGGAGAAGATCGTGTTGCGTGCCCTCTCACCAACCGGCATTTACGACCAGGACCGGGCCGATGTGATCATCAACGGTACGGGCGTCTTCGTGGAGGGCGGCCCCAAGGCTGACGCTGGCCTGACGGGGCGCAAGATCATCGTTGACACCTACGGGGGTGCTGCACGGCACGGAGGGGGGGCGTTTTCGGGGAAGGACGCCACCAAGGTAGACCGGTCGGGTGCCTACGCCGCCCGCTGGATCGCGAAAAACGTGGTGGCCGCCGGCCTTGCGTCGAAAGTGGAGATTCAGGTTGCCTACGCCATCGGCAAGAGGGACCCGGTCAGCCTGCTGGTGGATTCCTTTGGAACCGCGACGACGGAGGGCACAAAGGCCAGATCCCCGGATGAGGTCCTGCAGGAAAAGGTGGGCGCGGTCTTCGATCTTCGCCCGCAAGCAATCAAAGACAGCCTTGGACTGGCGAAACCGATCTATCTTCCTACCGCCACCTACGGACACTTCGGCCGGAAGGCCGAGGGGGATCAATTCTCGTGGGAACGAACTGACATGGTCGACGAACTCCTGAAATGACGCCGCCACCCCCGCCGGAAAACGCCTCCGACAATGGCACGGCTCTGGTAAAGACCGAAGTGGCCACGCTGGGGATCGATCAGGTCACCGGGGCACCCGTGGTGGTCCTTCGCGAGAAGGGCGGAGAGCGCATTCTCCCTATCTGGATCGGCCACGGCGAAGCCTCGGCGATTGCGTTCGAGATGGCGGGCGTCAAGGCGAGCCGGCCCCTGACCCAGGATCTGTTGGTCTCGATCATTGACGGACTGCGGGCCAGCCTGGTACGGGTGCAGATCCCGCGGGTCAAGAAGGACACGTTCTACGCGGCCATGGTTCTCAGGAGCGAACACGGCGTGTCGGAGCTTGACTGCCGCCCGAGCGACGGGATAGCGGCCGCGCTGAAGGCCGGGTCTCCGATCTATGTGGCGGATCGCCTTCTTGGGCATGTCATGCCGGAACTTTCTCCGGCTCCCTCGGTCCTGGACGAAGACGAGCCGGGCAAGCGCGAGTCGCTGAGCGAATACATCCAGCGACTCAGCCCGGAGGATCTCGGCCGGTTCGATCCCTAGGAAGGACCGCTTTTCCGGCACCGATCTTCTTGCTGGCGGCGGTGTTGCTGTTTGGCTGTGGGGTAGGCGGAGAAGGAACGCCCCAGCGGGCCGACTCCCCGGCAAGGGTGGTCACGCTCCTACCCCCGGCTGCCGAGATCATTTACGCGATCGGGGCAGGGGACCGACTGGCGGGCCGGAGCAAGTGGACACGGTTTCCCCCGCGGGTTGCGTCGGTACCCGATGTGGGAGACGGGATGCGCCCCTCGGTAGAGGCGGTTCTAGCTCGGCGACCCGACCTGGTTGTGATGTACGCCGGGGGGTCCAACGCGGCGCAGCGAGACCAATTGCAGGCGGCCGGCATTCGCGTGCTCTGGCTCCGGCACGACACCCTGGAACAGCTGGATCAAAATATCAGAGCCATCGGGCAAGCGCTTGGCTGCCCTGACCGGGCCGCGGTCCTCGCGGAGTCTGTTCGGGCAGATCTGGAGGCGGTGGCCGGGGCGGTCGGCGGTGTACGTTCATCCATGACCGTTTACTGGGATGCCTGGGCCGAACCTCTTTACACGATCGGGCGCGGGAGCTACCTCGATTCGCTCATGACGATGGCCGGGGCCCAGAACGTGTTCGGAGATTTGACCCTGCCGTCTCCGGTGGTCAGCCTTGAGGCGATTATTGACCGCGATCCCGATCATATCATTACCACGATGCCGGGCTACGAAGAGCTCCCGTACGAAGAAAAGCGCCAGAGGGCGGTCGCCACGTTGCTGCGCCGTCCGGGATGGGAGGCGGTACCGGCAGTGAACCGTGGTGCCGTAATCCCCGTGGACGGCGACCTCATGGGAATACTCGGACCCCGCACCCCCCTCGCGGCCCGGGCCCTGGCACAGGCTCTGCACCCCGGACTGGAGCTTCCCGAATCGCAAACCGAGCTGGTTGCGCCGGCGGGCGCGTGCCCGGGCCGCGACCCCCAGTGAACAGATGAACAAGGGTGTTCGCGACTACCTGATATTGGGCGTTGTGGTTGCGGGTTCCGTTGCCGCGGGAGTTTTCCTCGGCTCTTCTCCACAACCGGTGGGCGATATCTGGGCGGCTCTTCTGGGGCGAAACGAAGATGCGGCGGTGCGGGCGATCCTGTCGATCCGCCTCCAGCGGGTTGGGGCGGCGGCGGTGACCGGTGCGTCTCTGGCCTTGTCGGGGACTCTGTTTCAGGCGCTTCTGCGGAATCCACTCGCCGAACCGTTCCTCCTCGGAGTGTCGTCGGGAGCTGCCCTGGGCGCGGTGGCAGGTCTCACGCTGGCCGGGGGAGCAGCAGTCAGCGGAGCCGCCGCGGAGCTAATCTCGGGCGCGGGAGTCCCCGTGCTGGCCTTCGTCGGTGCAGCGGTGGCGATTGCCGTCGTATTCAGGGTCGCGGTTTCGGTGGACGGCCTGGACACGCACACCCTGATCCTGGCGGGGGTTGTGGTCTCGTCGTTCTTCGGGGCGGGCGTCATGTTGTTGTTGTCGCTGGCCCGGAGCGACTCCGCCCACGCGGCGGTCATGTGGATGATGGGCAGTTTCGCCCGGGCCGACACCAGCGGAATCGTTCTCACCGCGGGCTGCGCTATCCTCGTGGGAGCAGTGGCTCTGGGGGTTGCCAGGCACCTGGACGCTCTGGCGCTTGGGGAACGGGCGGCGAGCCACCTGGGGGTCAACACCGAGGGCATCAAACGGCTGGCCTACGTGGCGGCCTCGCTTCTGGCTGCCGTTTCGGTTACGGTGGCCGGCGTAGTGGGTTTTGTGGGACTGGTCGTGCCTCACGCGGTCCGCATGGTCTGGAGTGCGGGCCACCGAACGCTGATTCCTGTTTCCATGATGGTCGGGGCCGCCGGCATGGTCGCTTCCGACGCTTTGGCCCGTACCGCCCTGCGCCCCCTCGAACTCCCGGTGGGAGTGATCACCGCTCTCGTCGGCGTTCCGTTCTTTCTTTACCTGATGAGGCGCACCCGCCGTGCTGGCCGCATCTAGCGTGCTTGTGCTGCGGGCGGCATCATACAAGTACCCCGGTAGGGACGCGTGGGCGCTCCGGTCAGTGGATTTGACGGTCCGTGCGGGTTCGCTGACAGCAGTAATCGGCCCCAACGGCGCGGGCAAATCGACCCTCCTCGCAGTGGCCACCGGTGCCGTGGCTCCCGAAGAGGGAGCCGCGCTCTGCTGGGACCGCCCGGCCACATCCTGGCCCCGGAAACAACTCGCCCGGCGTTTGGCGGTGGTCGGGCAGGAGGAGCCGCCTCCCGGGCTCCCCATGACGGTCCGTTCCTACGTGGAACTGGGTCGCACTCCGCACGTGGGGCGCTGGCGCAGCCTTGGGGATGATGACAAACGGATCGTGGAAGCGTCCGTTGAGACGGCAAGCCTGAGGGAACTCGCGGGCAGGCCAGCGGTGAACTTGTCCGGCGGAGAACGCCAAAGAGCCCGTTTGGCCCGGGCGCTGGCGCAATCCCCGCGGGCGCTGGCGCTCGACGAACCGTCGGCTCACCTGGATTTTGGGCACGCGCTCTGGGTGTTCGAGAAGCTTGCCGGGCTGGCAGCGGAAGGCTTGGCGGTGCTGTGCGTCACGCACGATTTGAACCTGGCTAGTCGCTTCGCCGATTCGGTCTTGTTGCTCAGCGAGGGAGAGACCGCGGCCCTTGGCACCGCGGCGGAAGTGCTGCGGGAGGATGTGTTGCGCCGGGCCTACGGCTGTGCCGTGGCGGTATCGGACTTGGGCGAACTGGGGAGGGCGGTAGTTGCCGGTAGCGGTGACCCCGCGGCCCCCGGGATTGTCTCAAGGGCGCCGACGAATGACGTTTAGGCAGCATGCAGTGGCATTTTTCGGGCCCGGCGGTTGTTGGCCCGCGCCCGTACAAACCCGATCAGGAGACTCGACAATCAGCAAGAACCGGAAACGGACCGGAATCGGCCAACCCGGCCCGGCCGCCGCAACGTGGCTGCCGGTAGCCGGCACCCGCCTGTCAATCGCTGTATCCGCCTTGTTCGCGGGGGCCTGCGGAGGTGATCCCAAGTCGCCCGCACCCGACCCGGAGCCCGCGGTCAGCCGCATGGCCGTGCTGGCCTCGGAAACCGGGACAATAGAACAGTTCTATTTTACCGATTCCACTCTGGTCAAATGGGGCTCCACCTACAACCTCCCGGCCGGGTTGCGGGCGGAGGGCATGGACGGCCTACAGGACCTGTGGGTAGTAGCGGGCGACAATCCCGCCGGAGATCAGATCGTCTTCGGGGCATTCTCGGACGGAGAGATGGTTGTGTCGACGTTCCCCGACCCGGCGGTCGATTTCAACCCGACCAGGGCCACTGTGGTGACCACTGTTGACCTGTCCGGCGGCGGCATCGTTTGGTCGTTGTCGCTCAACCGGCGGTTCGTGGCATTCCCCGACGGTACCGCGCCACGTCCGCTGCCCGGTCCCGGGGGTGTGCACGTAGCGCGCTTGCTGACCTGGGGGAACTTCTTCGTTTCCATTGACGCCAATCTCGACGATTCGCTGCCCGTTCCCCAGCCCATCGGATCCACCCGCATCCGGCTCGACTGGGTGCATGACGGCAGCACCCTGGATGAATTCGGCGTGCCCGATATGGTTGGAGCCGTTGACGGCCTTATCCTGAACGACGAGCTGACCGTGGTCGGGACGGGCGACGTCGATCCCGTCACGGGAAATCCCGTCGGAAACGGCAGCCTGGCCGTCGTCAACCTTCCCGGGCGAGAAATATTGACCACCCACGACCTGGAAGGAAACGGTGTGCATTTCGAGGCGGGCCTGGACCGCGTCTTCTGGGTGGTGCGCACAACCACGCCGGGCTCGTGGCGGGACACGGACCTGTTGAGCTATGACGTCTTCAGACGCAGTTGGCACCGCGGTCCCGCCAACCCCGTGACCCCCCAAGACGAGAACGGTGACCGCGTCAACTGCCGCTTCGCGACGGCTCTGCTTGACGGGAGATTGATCTGCGGCACCGACAACGCAGCCGGATCCGATCGCTTGTACATGTTGACGGAAGACGGCCAGTACATGCACCACGTGTCGGTCGGGGCGGGTTTGACCGACATCATTCTGCGGTAAACAGCAGGAGGGCAGTGCTCGCCCGTGGCAGGCACTGACGGTTGCAGGTGGGGCTGACGCGCACCCGAGCCATCGTGCTCCACAGTTACCGGTACAGCGAGACCAGCAAGATACTCAAGCTGATGACCGCCGAAATGGGGCCGTGCACCGCAATGGCGAAGGGTGCGCTGCGGCCCAGGAGCCGGTTCGGGAGCGTGCTCGAACCTTTCACGGAAGGCGAGGCCCTGTTGTTCGTGAAAGAGGGCCGCGAAATGCACACGCTGTCCTCGTTTGAACCAAATGTGACACGGCTCGGGCTGGCGCGCGGATCGCGCTCGTTCGTGGTCGCGGCGGCCCTCTGCGAGCTGGTCATGCGCCGGGCACCGGAACAACGCGACGAGCATTTGTTTGACGCGCTCGGCAGGGGGCTCGAAGCTCTTCGCGGGGCCGAGGAACGCGACGAACTCAAGTCTCCGGCTGCCGGTCTCGAGCACGTTTGGTCCGTGCTCAGCGTACTGGGGTTCGGCCCGGACCTCCGAGTCTGCGGTTCGTGCGGCGGGTCCTTTCGGGCGGGCGAAGGGGTCCGCCTGGATCTCGCCAGCGGCCGGGCAAGCTGTCCGACATGCTGCTCCGGCCGAACCAACCTCTCCCCGGCCGCGTTCTCAGAGCTCACCAGGCTCCTCTCCGGCCTCCCCGCACGAACCCCGGCCGCGGACGGGACGCACGACGAACCCAAATCGGGCCAACACGAACGGCTGCTCGCGGCTTTCGCCCGCCGGCACCTGCCCGAGGGGGAACGCCTCAACTCGCTTGAGTTTCTGACTTCCCTGAACTGAACACCAACCGCGGCCCCGGCGCGGTCCTGGGAACGGCCGGGCACGTGGACCACGGCAAGACTTCTCTGGTCCGCGCGCTCACGGCAACGGAGACGGACCGGTGGAAGGAAGAGCGCGAACGAGGGCTGACCATCGACATCGGGTTCGCCCTTATGAGCCTGGCCGGGCCCGAAGACCAAGAGGGCGATTCGGTCGACGGAATCGGTATCGTGGATGTACCCGGCCACGCGGATTTCATCAAGAACATGCTGGCGGGGGCGACCGGAATTGACGCCCTCCTCCTGGTGGTGGCCGCGGACGAAGGCCCGATGCCCCAAACCTGGGAACACGTTGCCATCGCCCGGCTGCTTGGCGTTACGACTGGGGTCGTCGCGTTGACGAAGGTGGACCGGGTCGACGCCGAGTGGGCGGGGCTGGCCAAAGAAACGGTGCACGACCTGCTGGCCGAAACGCATTCCGCCTGGGCCGATTGGCCGGTAGTGCCGGTCTCCGTCCAGACCGGGGAAGGCATCGACCAACTCAGGACCGCCATCGCCCAAGTAACCGCGAAGGTCAAACGCCGCCGGGAAGCCGACCTGTTCCGCATGCCGGTGGACAGGGCGTTTACGGTGCGGGGGACCGGAACCGTGGTCACGGGAACCGTTTGGAGCGGGTCACTGGCGGTGGGCGACCAGCCGGTCTGTTGGCCCGAGGGGGCCAGAGTCCGCGTCAGGAACCTCGAATCCCACGGGCGTTCCGCGGGGCGGGTGGGGGCGGGCAGGCGGTGCGCCGCGGCGCTTGTCGGTGCCCCGGCGACCACCGGCCGTGGATCGGTACTTGTGTCGGACCCTGGCTGGAAACCCTGCACCAGGCTGGGGGTTTGGGCGGAGCTCCTTCCCGGGTCGCGCCGCTCTATCAAGCACGGGCAGAGAGTCCGCTTCTACCTGGGCACGCGGGAGGTGATGGCGAGGGCCCGCACCCCCAAACGCGAGGCGATGACGCCGGGGAGTCGTTTCGGGATGGTCCTTGACCTGGAATCGGACCTGTTGGCCCGGGTTGGGGACCGGGCGGTGATTCGGTTCTATTCCCCCCTGGAGACAATCGGGGGTGCCCGGGTGGCGGAAACAGACCCGCCTCATCGATGGGAAGACCGCGCCGCCGCGTGGAATGTGTTGGCGGAAGGAGAACCGGCGGCCGTGCTGGAGACCGCGGTCGGCCTGGCGGGCCTGCGCGGCATGGCCACGGGCGCCGCACCCGTCAACACCGGGTTGTCCCGCCAGGACGTCGAGCGGGCGACGGAGGAGCTTGCCCTGACGGAGGTCGCGGGCCGTTTGTTCCGGGGCACGGCCCTGGAGGAGGTTCAGGAGCTTGCCCTGCGGGCTACCTTGGACCTGCACCGGCAGCGGCGCCGGCTCAGGAGGGTGCCGCGTGAGGCTCTGCGGGCCGCTCTGGCGGAGCGATGCGACGAGGCGCTTGCCGAAGAAGCAATCCGTGCCCTCGTCGACAGCGAGGGATTGAAGGAACACGGCCCGGGCATCAGGCTCGCCGATTGGGAACCCTGCCTCCAGGAGACGGAACAGACGGTTCTGAGCGATCTGTTCTCCGCGATCGCCGGTGGCGGCCTGCAACCACCGTGGACCGCGGAGATTCTGTCGGGTCTGGACGCCCCCCGGGAGCTGGCAGACGACCTGCTGGCCCACCTGCGGGAAGAGGGACGCATCCGGACAGTGGCACTGGGGCTGGATCTGGCCACCGAAACCCTTCTGGCATTCGAACAACGGACCATCGAAATGCTGTCAGACGGGCGCGCGGCACCCCCCGCGCTCTTCAAGCAGGAATTCGGTCTTTCTCGAAAATACCTGATTCCACTTCTGGAACACCTCGACAGGAGAGGGGTTACGACCAGAACCGATGCGGGAAGGACTCTGGCGGCGAGGGCAGGGCAATGATCCGCCCCTTGCCCCAGGTTCATGAGCGGGTAGATTTCGGGAATTGTTCGGAACCGATATACGTGAGCGTGAGGGGAACTTGAAGAGACCTGCAACACGAATCGGCGACTCGCCGCTGACTCTCGGGCCCGCCCGCCGTCCAGCCGCACCCCGGACCCTGTCAGCCGCCACCGCGACTCTGGCTGCCTTTGCCGCTGCCTGCTCGCTGGCTCCGCCGCCGCGGGTGGCGGAACCAGCGGCCGACCTTCCCGACAGTTACGACCTGCCCGGCGGCGGCGCTCCCGAAGCACCGGGCGACGAAGCCGCACCAAGACCGGCGCAGTGGTGGGAGGGATTCCAAGATCCCGCGCTGAACCGGCTGGTGGAAACCGCATTGGTCGGCAATCTGGACCTGCAAGAGGCCATTTGGCGATTAGAGGAACTCAGGTACAGATATCGGATTGCCCGGTCACATCTCATGCCGACAGTCAATCTTGGAATTGACGGTAACCGGTCTGACGCTCCCAGCAACACCGGCCTTGGGGGAGCCATCGGGGGCGACAACGATCTGGGCGGGTTCCAGTTCCCCGACCGATTCGAGTTCACCACCTATTCGGCATCGTTGGGGTTTTCGTACGAGCTCGATTTCTGGGGACGGCTTCGCAACGACAGCCGGGCCTCCGTAAGAGACTTTCTCGCCTCGCGCGGCGACGCGGAAACGGTCCGGGTCACCGTAATTGCGGCCACCATCTCCGGATACCTTGAGGTAGCGGCACTGCGTGGCCAACTGGCCCTGGCCCGGGAGAGCGACGAGCTCATGCGGGAGCGCGTCGAGCTGACCGAGGCCCGTTACAGGGCAGGGCTGGTGGGGTCGTTCGAGTTGTACGGCACGCGACAGACTTCTCTGACCACCGAGTCCGAACTGTTCGACCTCCGCACCGCGCTAACCGATGCGGAGGGCCGGCTGGCCGTGCTCTTGGGACAGCACGCCGGAACCCTTGGCGAGCTCCTGCCGGACGAATTGCGACCTTCCGCGGACCTGGCGCGAATCCCGGCCGGGCTCCCGGTGGCTCTTCTCGAGCAGAGGCCCGATGTAGCGGCTGCGTACGAGCGGATGGAAGCCGCCAGATTTCGAGTCGGTGCCCGGCGCGCCGAAATGCTGCCAAGGTTGACCCTCAGCGGGGCAGGAGGATTCCAGTCCGGTGAACCATCCAGCCTGCTCCGGCCTGATCAGTGGTTCATGAACCTGCTCGGTGGTCTGACCGCCCCCATTTTCCAGGGCGGTCGGTTGCGAGCCAACCTGGGCGTGGCGGGGGCGCAGTACGAACAGGCGGTGACAGCCTGGAGCAGGACCGTCCTGAACGCCTACCGTGAGGCACACGTCAGCCTGAGTCGGCTCGATAACGAACGCGAACGGTACATGCGGGTTGCACGGGGTTCCCAAGAGGCGTTGGCATCAATGGAAGAGCAGTTGGAACGGTACACCTCGGGCGTTACACCCTATGTGGCCTACGTAGACGCACGGCTGAACTACAACCGCTCCGAGACAGCTCGCCTGCAAGCCCTGCGCTCCCTCGGCGAGGCCCGGCTTCAGGTGCACAGGGCACTCGGCGGGGCCTGGACGGAAAACGAGACTGCACCGAACCGGAACGGAGCCGAGGGCCAATGATCCAGGGCAGACTGCCTAGGATGGTCCAGGGTGCTGCCGTCCTCGGCGCGGGGGTGGCCGGCTACGCACTCCTGATTGCCCTGCCACCCGACACTGAACTCGTAGAACCCGCAAGGGTGGTGCCAACCGTCACGACGGTTGAGGCGCGCAGCCAGCAAGGAACCATCATGGTGCGCGGCGGGGGGACCGTTCGGCCCAGCGCCCAGGTGTCTGTCGCGCCTCAAGTAGGCGGAGAGGTGGCATGGCTTTCTCCCGCCATGGTTAGCGGCGGCAGGTTCAACCGGGGGGACCCGATCCTGCGGATCGAGACGGCTGACTACGAGAACGCGGTGGAGACAGCCAAGGCGGAAGTGGCCCAACAAAATGTGGTTCTCCTGGAGGCGGAGGAGAACACCAGGATCGCTCGCTCCGAATGGGACCGTGCCTCCGGTCGCGGAGAACTCGGGGACCAACCGCCTAATCCTCTCACCGTCCGCCAACCACAGCTTGACGCAGCCAGAGCCGCCGTGGCCAGCGCGGAAGCGCGACTCGATGACGCCCGCCTGGCGCTCGAAAGGACGTGGGTCAGGGCACCGTTCGATGCAGTGGTCCGGCGCGAGACGGTGGACATGGGCCAATTCGTCGCACCGGGGCAGGCCGTGGGCGAACTGTACGCCACCGAAGAGGTCGAAATAGTCGTGTCTCTGAGCGACGACGACGCGGCGTTGATTGGCAGCCTGTGGGATGCGAGGGCCGGTCAGGCCGCCACCAGGATTCCGGCCCTGGTCACCGCGGAATACGGGGGGGCACGTCATGAATGGAACGGCTACGTAGACCGCGCCGAGGTCGCGTTGGGTGAAATGACGCGCACCGTGCAGGTAGTGGTCCGAGTGCCAAACCCGCTTGATCCACCCGCCAGCGATTCCAACCGGCCGCCGCTCCTCATCGGTGCCTACGCTACGGTTGACATTGAAGGGACAAGCCTCGACCAGTACACGGTTATCCCGTCATCTGCCCTCCGCGACGGCAGCGTTGTCTGGACCGTTGCCAACGACAGCATACTGCAAGTCGTGGATGTAACGGTGATCCAAGAGGTCGACGAGTTGGCAATGGTGCAGGGTTCGATCGGGGACCGACAACCCGTTATCGTGTCCATCCTTCCGGTCTATACCGACGGGATGACCGTGCGCCCGGTCCCTCGCGTGACTCCGTGAGGCGAGCCATCGCCTGGATGGCGGGCCACAAGGTGGCCGCCAACCTGTTGATGGCGATCATCATCGCCGCGGGCCTTTTGAGCGCCGTGGCCTTGCCCCAAGAAACTTTCCCCGGCATCGAAATGGACTTGGTCCGGATCACCGTGGCCTATCCGGGAGCGTCTCCCGAGGAAGTGGAAGCAGGGGTAGTCCGCCCCGTGGAAGAAGTGATTTCGGGGATCAGTGGTGTTGACCGCGTGCGCGGGACCGCGGCGGAAAACGTTGGAACAGTCCTGGCCGAGCTGGACTTTGGCGCAGATCGCGACGAGGCGCTCGACAACATCAAGGCGGCGGTCGACCGGATCGCCACTTTCCCCGCCGACACCGAAGAACCCTTGGTAGCGACCGTCGAAGGAAGCAGCATGGTGATGACCATCGCCATTTACGGCGATGCGTCTGAAACCACCTTGAAGGAACTCGCGAGCAGGGTCAAAGACGACTTGGTTGCGCGCCCGGGGATATCACTGGTCGAGGTATCCGGGGTGCGCCGGTACGAGGTGTCCATCGAGATCTCCCAGGAGACGCTGAGGGCGCACGGCCTGACCCTCGACGAGGTAGCCGCCGCGGTCCGCCGCGGCAGCGTTGATCTCCCTGGCGGAACCGTGGCAACCGAAATCGACAACATTCGGGTGCAGGTCCGGGGAGAGAACTACACGAGGAACGATTTCGCCGAAATAATCGTCCGGGCGGACCTGGATGGATCCATGCTCCGTTTGGCCGACATCGCCGATATCCGGGACGGGTTCGAGAGCACGGATTTGATCAACTCGTACAACGGACAGCCGGCCGCTTTCGTGCGGGTCCAGAGAACGGGAGATGAACAGGTCGGTGCAATTGCGGCGGACGTCCGATCCTATCTCGAGGACGAACTCTCGTTGCTGGTACCCCGGGGCGTCAGCTACGACATCTGGCAGAGCGAAGCCACCTATTTCGAGGACCGCGTCAGTTTGCTGCTGCGTAACGGCGCGCTCGGTCTGGCCCTGGTTCTCCTGGCCCTTGGCCTGTTCCTCGATCCGCGCCTGGCGTTCTGGACAGGAGTCGGGTTGTTTCTGTCGTTCGCCGGCGTATTCGCTGTTCTCTCGGCACTTGGCGAGTCGATCAACATGATGTCGCTGTTTGGGTTCATCCTGGCCGTTGGAATCGTTGTTGACGACGCAATAGTTGTCGGAGAGAACATCTACCGGGAACGAGAAATGGGAGCTCCACCGCTCCAAGCCGCCATCGACGGAACGATCCGGGTGTCGACCCCGGTGATTTTTGCCGTTCTGACAACCGTCGCGGCATTCTCTCCACTGCTATTCGTGCCCGGGACCTTGGGGAAGTTCCTGTACGTGATTCCGGTTGTTGTAATCGCGGTTTTGCTGCTGTCCCTGGTGGAAGGGTTGTTCATTCTGCCCCGCCACCTCTCGCATTTGCCGGACCCCAACACCGCGCCGGCTGAGTTCCGGTCGGTTGCGGCGCGCATGCGGGAGGCGGTCCGCCGAGGTACCCGTGAGCTAATTGAGGGTCCGCTTGACCGCGTCGTCCGGTACTCCGTCCGAAGGCCGGGGATGGTTCTGCTAGGCGCGGTCGCCGTCATGCTGCTGACGGTCGGGGTTATCGCCGGGAATCATGTCCGCCGCAGTTTGATGCCGAGCATTCAGGCCGAGTTCGTTGTGGCTTATGTCGAATTGGCGGATGGCACGCCAAGCGAGCGCACCATCGATGTGGCCCGGCGGCTCGAAAGGACCGGCCTGGAAACGGTGGATAGCCTCGAGAATGCCGCCGGCGTCTCAGATCCACAAGTGCGGGCCGCGCTGGTCAGTGTTGGCGAACGCCCCTCCCAAGGCGGCCCTGATCTAAGCTTTGAGGTCACTACCATTCGCCCAAACATCGCCGAGGTGATCCTTCGCCTCGTGCCGCCGCGCGACCAGGCAGTGGCGCCGGGAGAGATCGCCGAAGCCTGGCGCAACAGGATCGGGCCCGTGGCGGGCGTTGAGGAAATGACCTTCTCCGCCGAACTGATCGATTTTGGGGACCCGGTGGTGGTGGAATTGACCCACTCCGACTTCGAAAGCCTCGACATGGCTGTCTCGCGCCTGCAGGGGATTCTGGAGCGGATACCCGGTGTCGAAGATGTGCGCAACGATCAGCGGGCGGGCACGCGAGAGCTCGAACTTGAACTCAAACCCGCGGCCCGAACACTGGGTCTCGCGCTGGAGGATCTTGCGCGCCAGGTGCGCGGTGCGTTTTACGGCAACGAAGTGCGCCGCGTTCAGCGTGGACGGGAAGAGGTCAGGATTTTCGTCCGCCTGCCCGAAGAAGACCGCGACGCCATCACCGACCTCCAGAACTTTCGTATCCGTACCCCCGGCGGGGGAGAGGCGCCTCTATCGGAGGTCGCGGACATTGTCCTCGCGACGGGGCCGACCACGATCTCCCGCATTGACGGCAGGCGGATCGCCACAGTGACGGCAGACGTCAACGAAGCCGTCACAACGCCGGGGATTGTCAACGGGGAATTGGGGACGGACATTTTGCCCGCGTTAGGGGCCTCCTTCCCCGGGCTGCGTTATGAGTTCGGAGGGGAACAGAGAGAGCAGGCCGACGCGTTCGCAGGGCTGGGCCGCGGATTCCTGCTCGCCCTTCTCGCCATCTTCGCTTTGCTGGCGATTCCGTTCCGCTCGTACACGCAGCCGCTCGTGACAATGGCGGCAATCCCAATGGGGTTGGTGGGGGCGACGCTGGCGCATCTGCTCCTGGACATGGAGCTCGGCATGCTCTCCATGTTTGGGATAGTGGGTCTGGCCGGGGTCGCGGTAAACGGATCACTGGTCATGATTGATTTCATTAACCAGGAGCGCCGGGCAGGTCTGCCCATGCCGGAAGCGATCGTGTCCGGAGCGAAGGCCCGCTTCCGACCCATCATGCTGACCTCGCTTACCACGTTTCTGGGCGTGTTTCCGATCATTCTGGAGCAAGACACCCAGGCGCAGTTTCTCAAGCCGATGGCCGCCAGCCTTGGGTTCGGGGTCCTCTTCGTTGCTGCAGTCATCATGGTCGTTGTACCTGCCCTGGCCATGGTCGACTACGAGATGACCAAGCGCCTTTCCGGCATGCTCAGGCTGCGCCGCAGAACCCGCGCTCACCGGCGCCCGGCCCCGGCCTAAAACCCCGAGACTCAAATGCACTTTGTATACATGACACAACAGTACGCCAAACACCTGACTGGTTTGTGCCTCGCGGCCGCGCTTGGCCTGGCCGGCGAGCCCGCGGCGGTTTCAGCGCAGTCGGTGACGACGAATCCGTTCAGGCCCGTCTACGGATGGGGCGAACTCCCCGATGGCCGGGAGTGGGGCTCCACCAGCGCCATCGAAATCGCCCTGGACGGGAATATCTGGGTAGCCGAGCGGTGTGGGGCCAACTCGTGCGTTGGATCCGATGTGGATCCGATTCTGCTGTTTGACAAGGAAGGCAACCTGCTGCGTTCCTTCGGAGGCGGACTGATTGCATGGCCGCACGGAATTGACGTGGACCACGACGGTAACGTGTGGGTGACCGATGCTTGGGCCAACGGGGCGGACAAGACCGGGCACACGGTGCTCAAGTTCTCCGCCGAAGGTGAATTGTTGATGACCGTCGGAGTGCCGGGCGAAGCGGGTGACCCCCCGACCCATCTCACGCGCCCGTCGGACGTTCTGGTGGCGCCGAGCGGGCAGTTCTACGTGGTGGATTCCCACGACCGAACCCGAGGCAGGGTGGTGCGGTACGAGGCCGACGGGACCTACATCGAAACCTGGGGTGAACTGGGCTACGGGCCGGGCCAGTTCCGCGACCCCCATGCCCTGGCGATGGATTCGCAGGGCAGGGTTTTCGTAGGGGACCGCTACAACAACCGCATCCAGGTCTTCGACCAGGAAGGCAGGTTTCTCGCGATCTGGACGCAGTTCGGGCGGCCCAGTGGCCTGTACATCGACGCTGACGACAACATCTACGTGGCGGACTCCGAATCGAGCCCCGCGCCCAACGAATTCACGGGGCAGCGCAACGCCGGCTGGGAAAAAGGAATCCGCATTGGCGACGCCAACCAGGGGTGGGTCTACCATTTCCTGCCCGACGACAGGGCCAACGTGATGGGGTTCAGTGGACCCGAAGGGGTGGCGGTCGACAGCGACGGCAACGTTTACGGGGCCGAGGTGTCTCAGCGGCGGATCACCAAGTGGATTCGCTTTCGTCCGTGAGTTGACAGGCCGGGCGACCTTGCGCCAAGAGGCCGAAACCGCGAAAATCACGCCACGGAAACGGGGGCGACACGGCTTCGACGTGTGCCTCTGAAGCTGAGGAAGCGTGCCGAGGATCGGGGGACCTCGTTAATCCCCGCCCGAAACCATCAACTGCCAACAACGACTTGGCTCTGGCAGCGTAAACAAACGCTGTCCGTCCCTGCAGGAGCCCGCCCGAGGCGACTGTCGCGGACGACGCAAATTCGGGCTGGTCGCCGAAGTTTGTCGCAACCGAGGCGGTGAGAATAACGGCGGAAGCCGAGCGACTGGGCCTCTGACCGGCTGTTCGCGGGCCGGCACCGGGGCGAGACCAATTCGCGAACTACGCACGTAGACGCCGAAGCCGACGAGCTCACGGACGCGGGTTCGATTCCCGCCGCCTCCATCATCAGCACGAATCGCGCGGCCTGCACGGCCGCGTTTTTTTTAATCTCAGCCCCGCCGAGAATCACACCATGCTTGACCAGATTAGACAACGCATGGCGGACGAGGTCGAGACGCTTGTGCACGAACTGAACGTGATCTTGCCGAAGGGGATCGAGAAGGCCGTTGCGCAGGGCGATCTGCGAGAAAACGCCGAATATTCGGCAGCGCTGGAGCGACAGCGCTTCGTCCAGGCCAGGCTGAACTACCTGATGGGGAGGATCGCCAGGCTGGGAGAGCTCGACACGGCGCACGTGCCCGGCGACCGCATCGGGTTTGGGTCCAAGGTGACCGTTCGCGACGAAGACGACGGGCAAATCGAGAGTTTCGTGTTGACCCTTGGCGATGAAATGGACGTTGCTTCTGACGAAGTTTCGATTGAGTCGCCCCTGGGGCAGGCCCTGATGGGACAGAAGAGCGGAGATGCAGTCGCGGTAGAACTGCCGACGGGCGAGCGGTGGTTGGAAGTGGTTTCGTTCACCACTATTCACGACGATATAGCCTCGTAACCCCGGGACCGAAGGAGGCCGAACATGGCTGTGACTCAGACCGGAGCCGTACAGACCGACGCCGCGCCGGAAGCAGTGGGGCCGTACTCGCAGGGTCGTTGGGCGGGGGATTTCTTTTTCTCCGCGGGCCAGGTTCCGCTGATACCCGGTAGCGGGGAGATGAGGCAGGGGACCACCGAAGAACAGACCCGCCAGGTGATGAACAACCTGGAGGCCGTGCTCAAGGCCGCCGGGCTGGGGTTCAACAACGTCACCAAGACCAACGTCTACCTGACCGATATGGATGACTTCGTGCCAATGAACTCCGTCTATGCAGAGAGTTTCGAGCCGCCGTACCCGGCGCGGTCCACGGTGGCGGTGAAGGGGCTGCCCAAGGGTGCCAGGGTAGAAATCGATGTCGTAGCCTGCCGGGGCTGATTTGCCGGAACATGGCCAGGCCTCCCTTGGCGCGCGCACACGAACGAAGGGGATACGGGAGCGGATGGTGACTGGTGTTGCCCGCGGTCTTCAAAACCGCTGCGGGGCGTTAGCTCGTCCTGGGTGGGTTCGATTCCCACACGTTCCCGCCAAGCTCGCCGCGTGTGCCTCGCTGGCGGGGGCGCTCGCGCTTGGGCTGATTGAGGCTTCTCCCGCCGCCGCACAAGTTGTGCGGGAGGGGGAGACCACCGCGGAACTGGTGGAAGAGATGCCGGTTCCGCCCCCCGCCGCGGACTCGCTCCCGCCCACGACCCCATTCCTGGCTCTGCTCAGATCAATGGTGCTCCCGGGCTGGGGTCAGCTGGTCGTAGGCCGCCCGCAGCGGGCGGCGTTCTATTTCGCTGCCGAAGGGACTTTCATGTTCATGGCGCTGCGGGCGAACGAGAAGCTCAAAGCAGCGCGCGAGGTCGAGGAGGTCATGGAAGACCCCCAGGAAGACGGCGATCCGCGCACCCTGGCGGAGTCACGCGCCCGGCAACGCGAGAACTGGCTGGTGCTGGCCGGGTTCATCGCGTTTTTGAGCGGGCTGGATGCCTGGGTATCCACGCATTTCTGGGATTTTGAGCCCCGCATCGGACTTCCCCCGGACGGGACTCCGGGCCTCGCCCTGTCGATACCGGTCAAGTTCCCCTGACGTGGTCCCGGTCCCACCATTTGATGCTCACTTCACGCGGAGTAACGAGGCCGTAGGAGCGGTTGCTGACCCAGTCGCCCGAGTTCAGGTACCAGCGGCCCGGCAACAACTCGGTCGCCTCTGGCCGGTGCGTGTGGCCGAGAACCACAAGCTCAAGCTTGGCATCTGTACTGAGCGCATCCCGGGCATAGGTGACAAGCCGGCCGGAGCGCCCGGCGGAATCCGGTCCCTGGCCGCGGGCGGATGTCCGGCTCGCAGACCGGGCGATTCGGATGCCGATATCGGGGTGAATCCACCGGAACAGGCCCACCACTGCTCGCGATCTGATGCAGGACCGCAGGATCCTGTACTTCAGGTCGCCCCCGCCCAGCCCGTCGCCGTGGGCAATCAGGGCGCGGCGTCCGCCCACGTGGTCTCCGACCGGCCCCGCGAGGACTTTCATGCCGGTCTCCTCGCCGAGCACCGGGCCCGCCCAGGCGTCGTGGTTTCCGGGGATGAACCGGACTGTTACGCCGCTGTCGGTGACTGCCCGCAGGCGCCCCAACAACGGCACGAACCCGCGTGGGATGGCCTCTCTGTATTCGAACCAATAGTCGAACATGTCGCCGTTGATCAACAGATCGTCGCACAATTCCGGTACCCGGTCCAAAAACGAGAGAAACGCACACTGGCCCTCCGCCGCCGACGCGCCGTAGTGGATGTCCGAGACGACAACTGTTCGTGGTTCCATGCGCGGCAAAATCTGGCACGGTCAGGTTTGAGCGCAACGCCACGCGCACCGGGGCGGGGGATTTGACGGGGCGCGGGGTTGGGACGGGCGGGGCCGCGGGAGACACGGCACAAAGCCCCGTCACCGTTACCCACCACCGGGTCGGGTACGCCGATACCGACCAGATGGGGCGGGCGCACCATGCCCGTTACCTTGTCTGGTGCGAAGTTGGCCGGACCGAGTACATGCGCTCCCGGGGCCGCAGCTATCGTTCGATTGAAGCGGACGGTATCCTGCTCCCGGTTGCGAGGGTGGAGATCGACTTCAGGGCCCCACTGGGCTACGACGGCCGGGTTCGCGTGGAGACGCGGGTCCTCCGGTTCAGGAGCAGGATGATCACATTTTCCCACGGAATGACAGTGGCCGAAGGGACCGGCGAGGGTTTGCTCGCCGCCGTGGCCAGGACCACCGTGGTGGCGACGGACAGGGACGGACGTGCGCGAACCCTCCCGGATTCCCTGAGGGAGGCCCTCCTCACGGACCCGCGGGACTCCGCGTGAGCCGCAGGGCTGCCGCGGTGACGGGACTCGCCGGGCTCGCCGCCACCGGCCTTGCGGCGGGAGTGGAGACACCCCTGCGGGACTCGGCCCAGGACCCTGTCCGCCTCGTGTTCGAATGGGAATACACTGACCACAGGGGTCCGCTCTCTGGTTCCGGCGCGGCCCGTGCAAACCCCCCGGGCAGCTTCCGGCTCGACCTGTTCACTGGAGCCGACGGCAGCCTCAGCGCCGCCCTTGTAGACGGCCGGTTGACCGCCAACAGCGACATCCAGGATTTCGATCTTCCGCCGGCGCGCTTCCTTTACGCCATGGCGGGCGTGTTCTGGAACGACGCGCCCTCCGCCGGCGAGGATCCGCCACAGGCAGACGGCTCGGTCGAACTTCTCGAACCCGACAACTCAACGGTTGTTTTCCGGTTTGACGGCGGCGGCCGGATCGTCCGGGTTGAACAGCGCTACCGCGGCACGCTGATCCGGCGGGCCGACCTATCCTGGGATTCGAACTCACCGTGGCCTTCGGAGGCTCGTTACCGCGATGACGAACGCCAGAATGGTGTCAGGTGGCGGATTCAACTGGTCGATCCGGCCGCCGCCCCCTGGCCGGACGAGGTTTTCGTGATCCCCGGGGGAAGGGTGGTGCCGGAATGAGAAGGCTTGCGGCAGTCGCGGCGCTGGCCCTGTGTTCGGGGTGTCTCTACAGCTTCTCGGGCGGCGGAGGACTGCCCAATCACCTGCGAACGGTCTACGTCGCGCCCGTCGACAACCAGAGCACCCAGTTCGGCCTTGCGGAGGCCATGGCCGAAGAGCTTCTGGACGCGGCCAGGCAGCGCCTCGGTCTCCGGCTTGCCTCCGAAGGGGAAGCAGACGCTATAATTGTCGCCTCGATTCGCCGTTATTCGGACGACGCCGTGAACTTCGATGCCGTTACCGGGGTGGGTGCTGATGTTTTTCAGCGCCGGGTAACGATTTCGGCATCGGTCGAGATACTGGATGTCGCCAACAACCTGATAATCTGGTCGAACGGATCGCTTTCCGGGTCGGGTGAGTACGAGCCCGGAGGCGAAACTGAGGAGACAGGATGGCGCGTGGCGATGGAGAACCTGGTTCAGCAGATCGTCGACGGAGCCCAATCCCAGTGGTAGTGCCCCGGCCGTGAGCCCCGGACCGATTCACCCCGCGGTCAGGGTGGTCGCCCTGGCCCTTTGGCTCGGCGTGGTTTGGCTGTTCTGGTCCGGTCACTACGATCTGCTTCTTCTGTCGCTCGGGGCGGTTTCGGTAGCCGTAGTGGTTGCCTCGGTCGTTCGGATGCGGATTCTGGACGACGAAACCGTTCCCGTCGGCCTTCCGGGGCGGCTCGCCGTTTACTTGCCGTGGATGGCCTGGCGGATCGCCAAAGCCAACTTCGCGGTCGCATGGGCCATACTGCGCCCCGGCCACCTCCGTATCGCCCCGCAAGTGTTTACCGTCGAGGCGGGGCAGGCCACCGATCTGGGGCGAGTCATTTACGCGAACTCGATTACTCTGACCCCGGGCACGGTGTCCATCGACAAGGAAGGGCGCCGGGTCACCGTCCACGCCCTTACGGAGGCCTCCGCGGCCGAGGTCTTGGATGGAACGATGGATCGCCGCGTGACCCGCCTCGAAGGGATCCCCGCCGCGGGAGACGGAGGCAGCGCCACTTGAACATCCTGATCGTGGCGCTGGGTGCGGTGGTTGTCACCATGGGCATGGCACTGGTCCGGGCCTGGCGGGGACCCACCGTGTTCGACCGGATCCTCGCGCTCAACATGTTTGGCACCAAAACCGTGCTGCTTATCGCGGTGCTCGGGTTCTTCACGGGCCGTCCGGACTTCCTTGACCTGGCTCTGCTCTACGCGCTGCTCAATTTCATCGGGGTCATCGCCGTGCTCCGCTTCTCCAAGTACGGCCACTTCCAGGACGAGGACCCGGTGAGAGACGCCGAGAGGCGGGGCGTGTGATCGAAGCGGCGGGCGGCGTTCTGATCGTGGGCGGCGCCGTTTTCGCCGTAACGGGGGGCATCGGCATGCTGCGGCTGCCCGACTTCTACTCGAGAGTCCACGCGGCCGGCGTAACCGACACCCTGGGGGCAGGGCTCATCTTGATTGGCCTCATGCTCCTGTCACCCGGCTGGCTGGTAACAGTCAAACTGATCGGGGCCTTGTCCTTCCTGTGGATCGCCGGGCCGACCGCGTCGCACGCCCTGGCCAATGCGGCGCTCCTGTCAGGCCTCGACCCCCGCCGCGTCAGCTCAGGGCCGGGCCCCGCCGATGACGGGGAAGAAGGGGATACCTGATCATGACTCCCTCAACCGATCTGCTTACCGCCCTGATACTCACCCTGCTGGTGGGGACCGCCGTGGCCGTGGTGAGGATGCGGGGACTGTTTCCGGCCCTCATGTTGATGGGCATCTTCAGTTTGCTTGGGGCGTCCTGGATGCTGGTGCTCGATGCGCCGGACGTGGCCTTCACCGAGGCAGCGGTCGGGGCCGGCGTGTCCACTATCCTGGGACTTACCGCGCTCGCCCTGACTGCCAGACGGGCCAAAACCAGCAGCCGCAAACCGTGGCCCGCGTTGGTCATCGTCACCATCACGGGGGCGGCCCTCGTTTACGGCATGTCTGACGCGCCCGGCGTGGGAGACCCGGCGGCTCCGGCCAGCAAATACCCCGTGCCGTCGTACGTGGAGCGGACCGACCACGACATCCACATCCCCAACGTGGTCACTGCAGTGTTGGCCAGTTACCGGGGTTTTGACACACTGGGCGAAACCGTGGTCATCTTCACCGCCGGGATTGCCGTGCTCGCACTTATTGGCGGCGTGGCCGTGAGTGTCAGGAACACGGGGCCGGCGGGCGGGCGCGCAGGCGACGGGCAAGGCGGGGACCAGCCAGATGAACTGGCCCGCGGCGTGGAGCCGGCCGCATGAGGGGACACGCCATCCTGCGGGTCGTGAGCAAACTGCTCATTCCCTACGTGCTCCTGTTCGCCCTTTACGTTCAGTTCCACGGAGACTACGGCCCGGGCGGCGGTTTCCAGGCCGGCGTGATCTTCGCCGCGGCGTTCATTCTGTACGGCCTCATTTACGGGTTGTCGGCCCTGCGGAGGGCGGCCCCCCAGCGGGCGGTCGAACTCATCTCGGCGGTCGGAGTCCTGATTTTCGCCGGCACCGGGATAGCCGCCATGCTGTCGGGGGGCGAGTTCCTCAACTACGGGGCGTTCAGTCAGGACTACACGGCCCAGGGACAGCATCTGGGCATCATCATCATCGAGCTCGGGGTCGGGGTGACCGTCGCCGCCGTCATGGTGCTGATCTACTCGACATTCGCGGGACGAGGGCGCTCATGAGCGAATTCCTGGGCCTCTATCCCTACTGGGTGGTGATCTTCCTGATGATGACCGGGTTCTACATCGTCATCTCGCGCGGTAACCTCATCAAGAAAGTCATCGGGCTGAACATCTTCCAGAGTTCGGTCTTTCTGTTGTACATCTCGATCGGGAAGGTGAGCGGGGCGACGGCCCCAATCACGGCCGAAGGTTTCGAGGTCTACGGGAACCCGCTGCCCAGCGTGTTGATTCTGACCGCAATCGTTGTGGGTGTGGCCACGACCTCGGTCGCGCTGGCGCTGGTGGTTCGCATCCGCGAGGCCTACAACACAATCGAAGAAGACGAAATCAAGGACGAGATCAGGACCCAGGGCGCGGGTCCGTGATAGAACACAACCTCCCCGCTCTGCAGGTCGTGATTCCGCTGGTGGCGGCACCCCTGTGCGTGGTGATCCGCAACGCGAGGGCCGTGTACGGGATGACCTTCGTCGTGGCCTGGCTGACCTTCGCTTGCGCCGTGGCGCTTTTCATCCGGGTCGCCGACTCGGGCGATATCGTCTACGCCATGGGCGGCTGGGTGGCACCGTGGGGCATTGAGTATCGCGTGGACCAGCTCAGCGGTTTCGTGCTGGTCCTGGTGGCCGGGATGGGGGCGGTGGTGGCAACGTGGGCACCCCGTGGCCTCGCGGCGGAAGTGGCACCGTCCAAACGGCACCTTTTCTGGGCGCTCTACCTGCTTTGCCTGTCGGGCCTTTTGGGCATCGCCATCACTGGAGATCTATTCAACGTATTCGTGTTCCTGGAGATCTCGGCGCTTTCTTCCTACGGGTTAATCGCGCTGGGCGGACGGCGAAAAGCGCTGCCGGCGGCGTTCAGGTACCTGATCATGGGCACGATCGGGGCGACGTTCATCCTGATCGGCATTGGCCTCATGTACATGATGACGGGCACGCTGAACATGGCCGACATGGCGACCCGACTGCCCGTGGACGGCCACCGCACGGTGCTGGTCGCGTTTGCATTCCTGACCGTGGGAATCAGCCTCAAAGCCGCGCTTTTCCCGCTGCACGCCTGGCTGCCCGACGCCTACGCGTACGCGCCGTCCACGGTGAGCGCGCTGTTGGCGGCGACGGCCACCAAGGTGTCGGTCTATATCCTGCTGCGCTTTTTCCTCTCGGTGTTCGGCGCGGATTTCGCGTTTGGGGGGATGGGGGTTGGTCAGATCCTCATGGTGCTGGCGGTGGTCGGCATGTTCGTCGCGTCCGCCGCGGCGATTTTCCAGGGCAACCTCAAGAGAATGCTGGCCTATTCCTCGGTGGCCCAAATCGGCTACATGGTGCTGGGGATCAGCCTCGCCAGCACGGCCGGGCTAACCGGCGGCATTGTACATCTGTTCAACCACGGCCTTATCAAGGGCGGCATGTTCATGGCCACCGGGTGCATTCTGCTGCGTGCCGGCTCGGTCGAACGCGACGAACTCGCCGGGATCGGCAAGACCATGCCGTGGACCATGATGGCGTGGACCCTGGGCGGGCTGGGCCTGATCGGGGTACCCGGCACGGCGGGATTCGTGAGCAAGTGGTATCTGTTGCAGGCCGCCCTGGAGCAGGGTCACGTCTGGCTGGCGGTACTGCTCCTGCTGAGCTCGCTTCTGGCCGTGGCCTACGTCTGGCGGGTAGTCGAGCAGGCATACTTCAAGAAACCCGCAGGAATTGGGGTCGGCGCCCGCGAGGCGCCGCTGTCGATGCTGCTCCCCACGCTGGTCGTGATCGGTCTGACACTGTTCTTCGGGTTCTGGACGGATTTCCCCGCGGGAGCGGCCGGCGCGGCCGCTGAATCGCTGCTCGGGGGAGCGCTGATGGGCGGTACTTCCTGAACCCGCTACTGGCGTGCCTGTTGATTCCCCTCGCTGGAGCAGGAGTGGTCGCGCTGCTGCGGCGCTCGCCCAACGTGCGGGAGACCGTGACGCTCGCGGCCGGCGCGGGGACCTTCCTGACAGCGCTCTCGCTGCTTGGGGACGTGATGGCGGGGATACGGCCGACATTCACGTTGGTCGAGGTCTTCCCGGGCCTGCCGGTCCAGTTCACGCTCGAACCGCTTGGGATGATGTTCGCCCTGATCGCGTCAGGACTGTGGTTGGTGACCTCCGTCTACGCAATCGGCTACATGCGCGGCCACGGAGAAGAAAACCAGACCCGGTTCTACGCTTGTTTCGCCCTTTCGATTTCTGCCGCGATGGGCGTGGCTCTGGCCGGCAACATGCTGACCCTCTTCATCTTCTACGAAATCCTGACTCTGTCGACTTACCCACTGGTGTCGCACCACGGCACCCCGGCCGCCAAGAAAGGGGCGCGCACATATCTGGGCGTTCTCATGGGCACGTCGGTGGCGTTCCTGCTGCTTGCCGTTGCCTGGACATGGGTAGTCGCCGGCACTCTGGACTTCCGCGAGGGGGGAATCCTGGCCGGACAGGCGGGCGGAGGGACGCTGCTGGTCCTGCTGGGCCTGTACGCATTCGGTACGGGCAAGGCAGCGCTAATGCCTTTCCACCGCTGGCTTCCGGCGGCGATGGTGGCCCCGACACCCGTGAGCGCGCTCCTGCACGCGGTGGCAGTTGTAAAGGCCGGCGTTTTCACGATCTTGAAGGTCGTGGTCTACATTTTCGGGGCAGAGACACTGCGGGAGATAGCGGGGTCGGAATGGCTGCTCTACGTGGCGGCAGCGACCATGTTGCTCGCGTCGCTGGTGGCCATGGGGCAGGACAACCTGAAGCGGCGGCTGGCGTATTCGACCGTTAGCCAGCTGGCCTATGTGGTGCTCGGCGCGGCACTTGCCAACGCTCTCGGACTTATCGGGGGAGGGCTCCACATCCTGACCCACGCGTTCGGCAAGATCACCCTCTTTTTCTGCGCCGGAGCCATATACGTGGCTGCCCACAAGACCGAGATCTCCGAGATGCGGGGGTTGGGCCGGGCCATGCCGGTCACGATGACTGCTTTTCTGATCGGCGCGCTGAGCGTGATCGGTATCCCGCCGCTGGCCGGCAGCGTGAGCAAATGGTACCTGCTGGGAGCCACGCTGGACGCGGGACACATCGCCCTCGCGGTGGCGTTGGTGGTGAGTACGCTGCTGAACGTGGCCTATCTGGTGCCGATCCCGATCAGGGCGTTTTTCTCCAAGCCCGAAGGTGACCCTGCCGGGCAGGCGGGCGGACTGCGAGAGGCTCCCGCCTGGTGCCTGGTTGCGCTCTCGATCACAGCCCTGGGCTGTATTGCACTCCTATTCTGGGCAGACCGCGTACACCAGCTGCTTCAGCCGATAGCCGCCCCCGCGGCAGCGGCGGGAGGGTAGAGCGATGGCAAACCACGACCAGAACGAAAAACCGGGCGTATTCGACAACCCGCGCAACGTCAAGCGGGTCATTTACGGGCTGTATGCAGTCTGCGCGGTCGTGTTCGCCCTGGACATCGTGAGCTGGATTCAGGGCATGGCGGGCGCACACGAACTGCGACACCCCGAACGCGGCTGGGAGGGGTTCCCGGGTTTCTACGCGTTCTACGGATTCGTGGCCTGCGTGCTCCTGGTGCTCGTTGCTCGCGAGATGCGCAAGGTCTTGATGCGGCGCGAGGAATACTACGATGATGAGTAGCATCCCCCCGGCCGCCGTCATGATTCTGGGGGCCGTACTGGTGCCCCTGCTGCGCGGTCGGCTCAGGACCGCCTACGTGCTGGCGTTGCCACTGGCCGGGCTGGCTCTGGTCCTGTCAATGGGAGACACGGAATTCGGCAAGACCACGCTGTTCGGCTACGATATGACTCTGGTCAGGATCGACGGGCTGAGCAGGTTGTTTGGGTGGTTGTTCCACATCGCGGCGTTCATCGGGCTCATTTTCGCCCTGCGCTCACCCAGAAATATCGAACATCCCGTTGCGCTGGTTTATGCCGGGGCCGCGGTGGGCGCGGTCCAGGCCGGCGATCTCATTACCCTGTTCGTGTTCTGGGAAATACTGGCCGTCAGCTCGGTTTTCCTGGTGTGGGCCCGTGCCGGCGAGCGCGCGTTCAGGGCAGGTATGCGCTACCTGGTAGCTCAAGTCGGCTCGGGAGCCCTGTTGTTGGTTGGAATCCTGGTTTATGCCGACGCCGCCGGATCGGTCTCATTCGGAGACATCGGCCTGGATTCTCCCGGCGGATGGTTGATCATGCTGGCCTTCGGAATCAAGGCCGCCTTCCCCATGCTGCACACTTGGCTTACCGACGCATATCCTGAATCGACCTTCAGCGGTGCCGTGTTCCTGAGCGCGTTCACCACCAAGGTCGCTGTCTACGCGCTGGCCCGCGGTTTCGCCGGGGAAGACGTGTTGGTATGGGTCGGCGCGGCCATGACATCGTTCCCGATTTTCTACGCCGTGATCGAGAACGACCTCCGCCGGGTGCTCGGATACAGCATGATCAACCAGCTGGGGTTCATGGTATGCGGAATCGGGATTGGCACCGAGCTGGCCGTAAACGGGGCAGTGGCCCACGCCTTCAACGATGTGTTGTTCAAGGGTCTCCTGTTCATGTCGATGGGGGCCGTGCTGTACCGGACGGGGAACATCAACGGCAGCGACCTGGGCGGGCTTTACAAGTCGATGCCCAAAACCGCCGGGCTCTGCATGGTCGGGGCGGCCTCGATTTCGGCTTTCCCACTTTTCAGCGGTTTCGTCAGCAAGTCTCTCGTGATGGGGGCCGCGTTGTACGAGGGGTACGACGTGGTGTGGCTGATGTTGTTGTTCGCTTCGGCCGGCGTGTTCCACCATGCCGGGATCAAGATCCCGTTCTTTGCGTTTTTCTCGCACGATTCAGGAATCAGGGTGAAGGAAGCGCCCGGCAGCATGTTGATCGCGATGACGGTGGCCGCCGTCCTCAGCATGGTAAACGGGATCTGGCCCACGCTGTTTCTGTACCCCAACCTGCCGTATGAAGTTACTTATCAGCCGTTTACGTCAGCACATGTAATAAGTCAGATTCAAATTCTGTTCTTCTCCGCACTCGCGTTCTGCGGGCTCAAACTGACCGGGCTCTATCCACCGGAGCTGCGTTCCGTGAACCTGGACGTGGATTGGATTGTGAGGCGACCCTTGCGGCGTTTCGCCCTGTCCCTGGGCGGTGCGGGGATGGCTCTGCGGGGTTTGGTGGTGCGAAGCGGGATGGCCGTCACGAACCGGGTGGTGAGGACGGCGGAGCGGCGAACGGGACCCGGCGGGGTGTTGGAGCGAACCTGGTCCACCAGCGTCTCGGTTCTTTGGGCAGCTGCTCTGCTGGCCTTCTTACTGATCTTGTATTTCGTCCGCTGACAATACCGCTCATGGTTCCGGCCCCCTCGCGCGCAATCCGGGAGTAGCCGGCCTGGGCAGCACTCCCCGGCCCGGAGAGCGTGAACTTGTCATCGGGGCGCGCGCATCCCCGTTGGCGCGCAAGCAGGCCCAGATCGTTGGGGTCGGCCTTGGGGCGGCCCTTCCCGGGCTCCGGGTTTCCTACCGTTTTCTGGACGGGTGCGGCGACCGAATCCCGGACCGACCACTGGCGGAGATCGGCAGGAAAGGGCTCTTCACCGAAGACCTTGAACGGGCGCTGGCTGCCGGCGACATCGACATTGCCGTCCATTCCCTGAAAGACCTGCCCACGGGCCAGAGCGTTGATGCCACGTTGGCCGCCGTAGGTCGCCGCGAGACGGGCCGCGAGGCTTTGGTGCTACCCCGCGGTGGGCTGGAGACTGGAGGCGGCGGGGGTTCGGCGTCGGGTGAAGAGCTCCTGCGGCTGCTCCCGCGGGGGGCAGTGATCGGAACCTCTTCGCTTCGCCGCGAATGCCAGATCACGCGGGCGCGACCCGACATTCAGATCAGGCCGGTGCGGGGCAATGTCGGCACCCGTCTAAGCAAGCTTGACGAAGGGCGTTTTGACGCCCTTGTCCTGGCCCTGACTGGCCTGAGGCGTCTTGGCGTGGACCGGCCCGCCGCCGCGTTCGGGCCCGAGTGGTTGCCGGCTCCGGGGCAGGGCGCTCTGGCCGTGCAGTGCCTGCCGTCACGGCGAGAAGTGTGGGCAGCGGCGGCACACCTGGACCACGAGGAGACTCGCGCCGAAGTGCTCGCCGAACGGGCCCTGGCGGCGGGCCTGGGTGCTGACTGCCGAACTCCGGTGGCCGCCCGGGCCAGGGTGGACACGGACACAACGGCCACGGCGGGAACCGGGCCGGCCACGTTGACGATTCGAGCCGCCGTCTACGATGTCGGCGGAGGCCCACCGGCAGCAGTGTCTCTGAAGGGCACGGCTGCCATGACCGGTTCCACGGATGCCCCGGGTGCTCTGGGGAGGGCCGCGGCCATGGAGCTACTTGAGGCCGGTGGTGGAGAGTATGTGGCCAGGGCGCGGGATCAGGGGGCCAGTTGACGAGTCCCGTCTCCCTGAACAGCGTATTCGATCGTCATGCAGCCTGGATTGGCACCGGGACAGTAGTAACCCAGAATCCTGAACTTGGCGTACCGACCTTCGGCGGTGCGCAAGGCGTACACCAACGGCGCGGGTGTCAGAATGTGCGAAAAGAAACCATACACGTACCAGTGATCCAGCACCGGGTGAGTCGCGCCGTCCCCCAGCGCACCCGCTGTTACCGCGTAACCGCTGGCCGGGGCCTCGGTCACTGCATCCCACCCCCCGTCCAACAACGCCGCGCCACCGGCACCGGAAAGGCCGGGCCCGCCATTGGTGACCATGTGGAATCGCTTTACGGCCAGGTCCCAGTCACCGGCCGGAGCCTCAACCATCGACCGGGTCTCCAGATCGAAAAGGGCCCACTCGGCCCCGTTTCGCGCATCGATCGTCACCGTGTCGGTTGCCCATCCTGACGGCACGCCACGGGGCACCAGCTCGGTGGGCTCGAACTCGGGCACCTCGGGACGGGACACGGACGCCGCCACCAGCAACACCATGGCGACCATGAACATCCCGCCGACGGGGTACAGCCATACCGGGATCCGCTCCACGACGGGCGGGTTTCTCACTCCCGGCGCGAGTGCTCCTTGCCCAGAAATCTCTCCAAATTGGCCAGATAGTAGGCCAGAAGAGCGCCCCCCGTCAGAAAACCGATACCGAGCGCCGAGAGGCCGGCACGCCCCCCCGCCGTGACCAGTGCCCATGCCGCGAACACCAGGCAGAAGAGTATCGCGACCGAGATGAGAAACCTGTGAAAACTGATGACAGACATGGCGCAAACACTACACCGAACGGCCCTCCGGCGCTATTCTTCCGCCCGTAACGCGGCCCGTTGCGAGGGCAGCACTCAAGGGAAACCCGGGATGACCCGTTGAATCTCAAAATCAGGACCTACAATCAGGTCGCCGAGGCCGAGTCCAATTTGCCGGACCAGGTCGCCGAGGCCGCCCGACGCGTCGCTGTCCGCCTCCACACCGTTCAGATGACCCTGGCCGTAATGAGCGGGAAGGGGGGAGTGGGAAAGAGCATGGTTTCGGCTCTGCTGGCGGCCTCGTTCGCCCGACGGGGCATGAAAACGGGGCTCCTGGATGCCGACCTCAACGGTCCCAGCACCGCGCACCTGCTCGGGGTTGATGGGGACGGGCTGGCCGTCGGGCCGGAAGGGATCGAACCGGCGCGGTCCAGCGGTGACGTCCGGATCATGTCCATGTCGCTTATTCTGGACCAAGACGCCGCCCTTTCCTGGAGAGAGCCCCGCGATTCGGGCTACATATGGCGGGGCGCTCAGGAACGCCGGGCACTCCGCGAATTTCTGGCCGATACCGCCTGGGGAAGGTTGGACATCATGGTGATTGACCTGCCGCCCGGGGGACCGCGCCTCGCTGACCTGCACGCGATGGTGCCGGACCTGACCGGCGTTGTGGTCGTCACGGCCCCCGGCCGCTCCGCCCGGGACGCGGTGGCCCGCTCTCTCGACCTGGCCCGGGCGCGGAGCGCGCCGGTGGCGGGGCTGATCGAGAACATGAGCGGCGTTGTGTGTTCGGAGTGCGGAGAGATAACCCGTGTGCACGAGGGAGGAGAGGCCGATGCCCTTGCCGCACGGTTTGGAGTGCCGGTCCTGGGGGCCCTGCCGCTTGACTCTGGTCTGGCGGCCGCGGCCGACGGTGGCCGAGTCGAGGACTGGACGGATAGGAAAGGCGCTGCCGGCAGCGTGCGAGATCTGGTGCGCCAGCTGGCCCTGCGCACGGAGGAGGAACTGCAGCGTCTCCGATTGGAACATCCCCGGGGAGGGTCGGGAGGATGAAATTCCTGTGCGTACCCTGCGACCGGCAGATGACCTTCGAGGAACGGCAGACGCCGGGTGATGGAACGCTGGCCGCCGTGTTCCGGTGCCCGAAATGCGAACGAATGACGGCCATGCTGGCCAATCCGATGGAGACACAGCTGGTGAGCTCTCTCGGGGTGAAGGTAGGAGGGCGGACGGTCCCCCAGGCAGAGTTTGAGGGGATCCGCGGAGGTGTGACCGCCGGCCGCGACGACGCATTCGAGGACCGGGAGCCTGCTACGCCACCGGCAGGCCCCGTGCGCTGGTCGCCCGAGGCGGTGGAGCGCCTCGGTCTGGTGCCGTCGTTCGTGCGGGGAATGGTCAAGAAGATCTACAACGACTACGCCAGGGAACGGGGGATCGCACGGATGACCCCCGCGGTCATGGACCAGGCCAGGTCAGACCTCGGTTTGGAGGGTATGTGAGCCCTGCCGAAGGCGGCGAACCGCTGATTGAGCGCGAGGTTCACGGCCTCCGCGCCGAAATTGACCGCGACCTCTGTGTCGGCTTCGGAGACTGCATCGAGGAGGCGCCGCTAGCCTTCGACCTTGACGAGGAAGGAGTGGCAGTCTTCACGGGCCCCGAGCGGTCCTCGCGGGAGATCTTCCTCAAGGCGTGCGAATCCTGCCCCGTTGACGCCATCACCGTGTGGGAAGATGGCGAGGTAATTGTCCCCCCTGACGCAGGTGGCTGAAGCCCCGCTGCTGGAGGTAAGGGACCTGCGGTGGTCCTACCCCGACGGGACCGCGGCCCTGAGCGGTATGGACCTTGGCGTGCGTCGGGGCGAGAACCTGGGCCTTCTAGGGCCGAACGGCTGCGGGAAGACCACCCTGCTGCGCTTGCTCCCGCGCCGCGCCAAGACCGGACTGCGGACATGGCTGGTACCCGACGAGCCGGCGCTCCGCCCCTGGCTGAGCGGGAGGGAGAACGTTGAGACGCTGCTCCGCCTCCACGGCGTCGCGCCGCTCCGGGCCAGAGAACGTGCTGCCGAGTGGCTGGCCGCACTGGGCCCCGCGCACGATTTCGTGGACCGCCCTTTCGGAGTGTATTCCCGGGGGATGCGCCGCCGGACCGCCCTGGCGGCCGGTTTCGCGGCCGAACCAGATCTGCTACTGCTGGATGAACCGCTTTCGGGACTGGACCCGGGTGCCCGGGACGCGCTGGCAACCGCCCTGAGAGATCGCCGCGACGGGGGCGCCACCACTGTTTTTTCCACTCACGATCCCGAGTACGCGGCCGATCAATGCGACAGGACCGCGTTCCTGTTCGGTGGTGTGTGTATCGCCGCGGACACCCCGGATGCTCTTATGGCGACGGTAGAAGACGGTTACCGGATCGAGATCTGGTTCGACGGTCCCCCCCCGCCCACCGGCATCGCCCAGAACTTCCCTCCGGGAATCACCGTTGGCCCGGACGGCCCGGACACCGAGGCAGGCTACCCGGTGATGACGTTGGTCGTCCGAGAACCTCCGGAGGCCCTGCCCGCGGTGCTCCAAACACTGTTCGCCGCGGGTGCATCGGTTCGTTCGGTGGAAGTCCGTTCACCCACGCTGGCAGACGTCTTCCGGGCGCTGGCCGGGCACCCCTTGGCCCGGCGCCGGACGGCGGACCACCGATGACCGCGTGGCACCTCGCGTGGCTGACCGCGCTGCGGCGACGCCGGCTGTTTGCCTGGAACGTGGCCGTGCCCCTCTTGCTGCTGACTCCGGTGGCCCTGAGCCCCGCCGCCGCCCCCCACCGGGTGGTGGTATACGGAGTGTTTCTGGTTTTCTTCGGGGCGTTCGGGTCCGCCATCCCCACTGTGCGTGATGCCCGCGGCGGATGGCTTGAAGAGATGTTTGCCGCCGGTCTCGGTCCCCGCCGCTGGTTACTTGAATCGGCCGCTGCATCGGTTCTGATCGATACGTGGCAACTCGCCCCGGCGGCCTTGATGCTGCTGGCGGCCACCGGCAGCATCAACGCATCGATGCACGTCTTGGCGGCCCTGATGGCTGCACTTCTCATGGCCGGCATCCTGGGAGCGGCCATCGCCGCCACTGTCCGGTCACTGGCCGAGGCGGCACTGGCCTCGGCCGCGGTGTCGCTGGGTCTGATTCACCTGGCCGGTTTCTTCCGCCCGCCCAGGCAGGGCTGGGACACGCTTGCGGCCGACTGGAGCCCCTACCGACCTCTCAAAGAGGCACTGACCCACGGTGCCGGGGGGCCTGCGCCGGACCTGGGCGATTGGCTGCGGCCGGCCCTGACCCTGGCATCGGTGGTCGCGCTGGCTGTGTTGACCGCAAACCGCTGGAGTCGCCGCCTTCGCTGGCCGGCGAACAGCTGACCGCGGGCGGCGGACATTGGACCGCGGCCTGACAGGCCATTGAGACAGTCTGGCCGTTTGACATGCCCCCGCGGCTGAAGCAAACTTCGCGCGCCTGCTGATGGCGTTGGCGGGCGCACCCTCAATCCCACAGATCCCAGCCGTCGGGAGGACCATGTACAGGGAAGTGCTCGCGCCCGTTGACAATTCCCAGGAGTCTGACTGGGCCGTTGACCGCGCCATCGAGATTTGCTCAAAATCCGGGGGCCGAGTTACCGGGTCCCATGTGTACGCTGCCCGCCTCCACGACGTGCGTTTCCGGCAACTGGAAATAGGTCTTCCCGCCCAGTTCCAGGAACCCGCCGAGATCCGCCGTCAGCGCAAGATCCACGACAAGCTGATCGAGAAAGGGCTCCAGCTCATCTCGGACAGCTTTCTGGATCACCTGCACCGCCGCTGCAACGACGCCGGAGTCAATTTCACCCGGCAGCTCCTTGAAGGGATCAACTACGAAGAGATCCAGAACGAGGCCAACAGCGGGGCGGGGCGCCTGCCCAGCCTGATCGGGTTCGACCCGAACATCGCCAGCAACTACGACGGCAGCGACAGGCAGCGCGCCGACGTGGCGGTCTCCCAAGACGGCCGGCTCCAGGCCGAGGACGAGGAAGAAGAAGAGAAACTCGCCGGAGCTACCGAGCGGGACTACGATCTGATCGTGTTGGGCGCGCACGGACTCGGCCGACAGCCCCAGAGCCAGTTGGGGGGGGTGGTGGGGCGGTCCCTCCGCGGAATATCGAAAGATCTTTTGGTCGTGAGGGACGACCGGCCGCTGGAGGGCGGGAACTGGATGGTCGGGGTCGACGGATCCGCATATGCCTACAAGGGACTCCGTCTGGCCCTGGAGATGGCCAGGGAGTACGAGGCCAAGCTCTACATCGGCAGCGCGTTCGACGTCCAGTACCACCATGTGGTCTTCCACAACATCAAAGACGTCCTCTCGGTGCAGGCCTCGAAGGTGTTCAAGTTTGAAGAACAGGAAGAGCTCCACAACAACATCATCGACAAGGGCCTGCTGAGGCTCTGCAAGGCCAACATCAAACGCGCCATGGTGATGGCGGCTGGTTACCCCGAGGTGGAGGTCGAAACTCAGGTACTGGTCGGCAAACCATTTCAGGCGATGCTCCAGTGGGCCGAAGAGGTCGAACCTTCGTTGATGGTGATTGCCCGCCACGGATCCCACCGAATCGAAGGCACCGACCTGGGTTCGCAGGCCGACAACCTGGTCCGGCTCGCACCCGGCAACGTTCTCCTGATCGGGACCGGAAACGTCAAGCCGGAAGAGATTCCATGGATCGACGAAGACGGCGAGACCGGGCTCGAATGGGCCCCCGACGCCGAAGTGCGGATCCTGCGGGTGCCGCCGTTCGCGCTGGGAATCGCCCGCAAGGCAGTGGAGGAGTACGTGTTGGAGCACTACGGCCCCGGGTCCCGGTACGCCGCGGCTTTCGTCCCCAACCCGAAAGACGAGAAGCGCTTCAACAACGGTAACGCTGCCGTCGCGGCCCCGCTGCCCGCGGAGGGCGATGAAGCGGCAACCGACGACCGGCATTTGCCGTGGAACCGCGCCGAGCTGCCCACCGTGACCAGCGACCGGTTGGACGAGGCCATCAAGAAACTCCTGCCCACGCACATGCAGTTGGTCATGGGGATCGGCGACGCCGAAGAGCTGGCGCTGGCCGAGGTCAAGGCAAATGAGGCGATGCAGCGGACGGTCATTGAAACCAGCGACGACGACGTGTTCAACGAACCTCCCCCCGTCGTGACCCGCTGTCCCGTTACCGACAACGAACTGGTCCGCGACCGCATCGCCAGCGACGCGATGGTGTGGACCACCGAGGCGTTCGACCGCCTGGGCCGCGTCCCTCTGATCGCCCGTCCGCTTGCAAGGAACACCGTCGAGAAGTTTGCGCGGCAGTTGGACCTGTGGCGGGTAACAACCAGGGTGATGGACGAGAACCGCGATGCGATGATCGCGGCCGACGAGTTCGACCTGGACACCATGCTCGTGATGTTCAACGAACTCAAGGCCAAACAGGTCCGCGCCGAGGCAGCGGGCAACGACGCGATTAGCGACGAGATGAAGAAGTTCATTGAAGAGGCGAAGGCGTCGGGGGTGACGCGGTGTCCCATCAGAGACATTGATCAGGCCGCTGCCGACTGCCCGGTGGATTTCAAGATGGTGACGCCCGATCAGGCGGAAGAAGCAATCAAGCAGTTCGCGGAGTCTTCGGGCGAGTGACGGCCCCGGGGTCGGCGGGCGGCGTGGCGACCAGTGCCGTTTGGCCAGAACCCCTGCTCCCGGGCCAGGCAGATGTTGACGTTGCGCATGTCGTTGCCTGGAACCTGACCCGCCGCTGCAACCTCGCATGCGCCCACTGTTACATCTCGGCCGGCTCCTGGGAGGCAGCGGCCGGCGAACTCGATACCCCGGCCTGCCTCCGGATCGTTGACCAGATTCTCGAGGCCAGCCCTTCGCCGCTGCTGATTCTCAGCGGCGGGGAACCGCTGGTGCGGGATGACCTTGAAGCAATTGCGGGGCACGCCACCCGGGGCGGGGCAACGGTGGTCGTTGGCACCAACGGTACCGGACTCAACGAAAATCGCATCGATTCGCTGATGCGCGCCGGCGTGCAGGGCGTGGCCGTCAGCATCGACTCGCTCAACCCGCGTTACCACGACCGGTTCCGTCACGGAGAGGGGTCTCTCGAGGCCACCGTCGCCGCTATCGACCGGCTTGCCGCTTTGGAGCTGGACTTCCTGGTCCAGACCACGGTCACCCGGGGAAACCGTGCGGAGATCGCGAACATCGCCGCGTGGGCTTGCAGGAAGGGCGCTGTGTGCCTGAACATCTATTTCCTGGTCGAGACCGGGCGCGGCGAGGGCATGAAAGGAATGACTCCCGCCGAAAACGACGAGGTACTGCGCGAAATCACCCGGATGCAGCGTGAGTACCGGGGCAGGATGATGATCCGCTCAAAGTGCCAGCCCCAGCTGATGCGGCACGTCTACGAAGAAGACCCCGAGTCGCCCCTGCTCAACTACAAGACCCGGTGCCCCTGCGGGGTTCAGTACTGCCGGATTACGCCCGAGGGGAAAGTCACGCCGTGCCCTTACATGCCAGAAGTGGCGGGTGACCTGAGCGAGCAGTCATTCGGCGAGATCTGGAACAATTCCACGCTGTTCAGGTTGCTGCGGACCGGCGAACTTGGCGGCAAATGCGGGCGGTGCGAATTCCGGGGCATTTGCGGGGGTTGCCGGGCGCGGGCCTACGCAGTGGACGGCGATTTCCTGGGGCCTGACGAGTCCTGCGCGTATGAACCGGGACCCTTTCAGGCCGAGGAAATCATGCCTTCCTCGGTCGCCTACGGATCACCCGCCGAACGCGCCATGACCTGGTCGCCCGAAGCTGAGCGTCGGCTTGCGGCAATCCCTAGTTTCGTGCGCGGAGTGGTTGCCGGGCGCGTAGAGAAATTTGTCCGCGAAAAAGGAGGCACCGAAGTCACATTGGAATCCATGTCCGATGTGCGGCGGGCAATGCCCGTGGATTTCTCCAAAAAAATTCCATTTTTCGCCCGCGGACGGCGGCGTCCTTGAACTCGAAACTCAGCGCAATCTCCAGACACGGCTGGATTGCATGGGGCGCCGCGGCGGTAGCTTTTCTCGCGGCCGCACCGGCCCTGGCGCAACAGTTCACAGGCCCCGAATACGGCGAGTTCGCCCTGTTCGGCCTCGACCGCCGCGGCGCGATATGGATTGCCGCTCAGCTCCACCTCCTCTTCGCGGCCTTCGTGCTGGGGGTTCCCATGTTCGCGGTCGTCATCGAGGCGATCGGGATGTTCGGGGGCGACCAGCGCTACGACAAACTGGCCAAGGAGTTCACGCGCCTGCTGCTGGTGGCCTACAGCGCGACCGCAATCTGGGGCGCGATCCTGGTTTTCTTCCTTTCCACTCTCTACCCCAACTTCTGGTCGTACCTGACCGGGATCTTCGCCCCGTCGATGTGGCTCTACGCGGGGCTGTTCTTCTTCGAGTCCTTCACCCTGTACCTGTACTACTACGGGTGGGACGCCTGGAAGAAAGGAATCGCCAAGAAGTTCCACTGGGGCCTGGGGATCATGCTCAACGTGTGGGGCACCGCGGTAATGTTCATCGCCAACGGGTGGCTCACCTACATGATGAGCCCGCCGGAGGGCGTGACCGCCGAGACCGCGCCGCCCCAGATCGAGCTGTGGAGTGCGATCAACAACGCCACCTGGATGCCCATCAATATCCACCGCCTTTTGGCCAACGTGGTGTTCGGCGGCGCCATCGTCGGTGCCTACGCGGCGTACCGTTTCCTGACCTCGAAGACCGACGATGAGCGGGCCCACTACGACTGGATGGGCTACACCGGCAACTTCATCGCGATCGGCGCGCTGATCGTGCTGCCCTTCGCCGGCTACTGGCTCGGCCGCGAGATCTACGAGTTCAGCCAAACCATGGGAATCACCATGATGGGCGGATTCATGAGCTGGTTGTGGATCATCCAGGCGTTTCTGATCGGTATCCTGTTCCTGGCGGGCAACTACTACCTGTGGGTCGGGATGGGCCGTATTCCGGGAGCCGAGAGGTTCCAGCCTTACATCAAGTGGATGCTGCTGGTGTTGGTGCTGGGTGTGATCGTGTGGGCCACCCCCAACACAATGATCGCCAGTCGTGACGAGATCGCGGCGATGGGGGGCACCCATCACCCGTTCCTGGGCGTGCTCGGCGTGATGAGCGCCAAGAACACGGCCGTCAACCTGATGATCCTGACGACGTTCCTGTCGTTCCTGATGTACCGGCGCGCAAACCGCGAACCGGTCGTGGCGTGGGCCAGGGCGGCGACCATGTTGCAGGGCCTGGCGTTCGCCGTGTGTGCCCTGGTGGTGTTGGCATACGGAATCTGGGGCTACTTCGTGGAAGCCATCGTGCGGATCGGCTTCTCGGTGTACCAGGTGCTCGCGGTCCTGGTCACGATCCTGTTCGTGACCGCGCTGGACGTGCTGATGCTGCGGGGGGCCAGATCCCGGGGAACCATCCGCTGGGGGCACATGCCACCGCGTTCGCAGTACGCGCTGCTTGTGTTGGCGGTCACCTTCACATGGCTGATGGGCCTGATGGGGTTCGCTCGCAGCGGGATTCGCCAGCACTGGCACGTGTACGAGGTGATTCGGGACACCAGCGAACAGGCATTCACGCCTGCCCTTGGACCGGCAGCCACGATGATCTCGATTTGCGTGGCGCTGTTTTTTGGGCTTGTGGGCATGATTTTCTGGCTGGGCGGACTGAGCGAAAAATCCGCCGACCAACCCTCCGGCGCGACAGCCGCGGGCACGGGCTGAGGGGCCATGCTTCGCACGAACCTCAAGATTCTGTTCACGGTCGCGATGACGCTGGCCGTGTTCACGTTCATCGCCAACGTGATTCCGCAGGTGCAGTCGGCGGTGCCCGAGGAAATCGAGATCCGGGCCGACATGACTCCCGACGAGCTGGTCGGAATCGGAGAGACCCTGTACTTCGGCGTGGGCGGCTGCACTGCATGCCACGGCCTGGGTACGCGCGCGCCCGACATCCTGGGCGTGGCCGGGACGGTGTGCGCCACCCGCAACCCCGGGCAGTCCTGCAAGGAATACCTCTGGGAGTCGCTGGTGTCTCCGGTGTCTTACATCGTCGAGGGTTTCCAGCCGATCATGCTCGACCAGAGCCGCCTCATGTCGCAGGCCGAACTCTGGACGCTGGTCGCCTTCCTTGAGGCGCAGGGCGGGGAAGTAACGGTGGGCCCCGACGACTTCGCGGCTGCTGCCGCGGCCGACGAGGCTGCCCTTGCCGCCGCGGCCGAACCACCTCCCACGGACCCATCGGCGGTGGACGTAATGGGCATCCTGAGGGTGCACTGTCTGGCCTGCCACGCCTACGGGGGGCAGGGTGCCATGGTCGGCCCGCCGCTTGAAGAGCTGACCGGACGCTCGTACGAAGAAATTGAACGCGGTATCCTGGAGCCGAACGCGGACACCGCCGCGGGCTACGAGCCCTTTGCGGGAGTAATGCCGACCTACTACGGTGACCAGTTGGCGCCGGCCGAGCTGGAAGCCCTGATCCAGTTCTTGATGGAGGGGGGAGCGCCCGGCGGCTCGACTGATGGCTCGGTCGGGGACGACGCACCTCCGGGGGAGGACCGCCCGTGAACCTGCGCAGGCAGCCAATCGTTCAGGCCGCGGTGGTACTTGTGGCCGCGTATGTCCTGTTCGAATACGTGATCGGGTACGGTCTGCCGCTCGTCGGTGTATCCAGCGCACCCGTCCCGCAGACGGTGATCCTGCAGTACATGGCGATCGTCATTGTTGGGGTGCTGGTCTATTTCAGCGCCGACGAGGCCCGGTGGAAGTCGTTCATGCAACCCGTCCGCGATACCCTGACTCTCCCGGACCGCCGGGTTCCCAGGGGGCTCTTGATGGTCGCCATTCCGGTAATGGCGGGCTGGATGACCTACCAGAACGTCCGCCTCAGCTTTGGCGCTCCGGCCACCCTTCGCAGCATTCACCCGGCACCCCCGGGTGAAATCACCTTCCGGGGCGAGCCGATCACCCTGACGGGGCTGGAGAATCCGCTGCGAAGCTCGGGATCCATGGAAGAGCACATCGCCCTGGGGCGGAGCATCTACACCGTGAACTGCGTTCCCTGCCACGGCGACCGCATGGACGGAGAGGGGCATTTCGCGCCGGCCTTCAACCCGGTGCCCGCCGATTTCACCAGCGGTGGCGTGCTGCCGCAGCTCACCGAGAGTTTCGTCTTCTGGCGAATCGTCAAAGGCGGGCCGGGCCTGCCCACGGAGGGGACTCCCTGGGATTCGGCGATGCCGGCGTGGGAGAACATCCTGGAGCAGCACGAGATCTGGGCCACAATCATCTACCTGTACGAGCAGACCGGATTCAGCCCCCGCACCTGGCACGAAGCGGAAGGGGAGGCGCACTGATGAAATCCGATCGCCTCGGGGGCAGCACCGGACTGTCGGGCCCGGTCTTCCTCGCATCTGCCCTTTTCGCCGGTATGGTTGTTCAACTCGCCGCTGCCGCGCAGGGTCTGGCCCAGGACGCGGAGGCGGGCAAGGTCGTGTACGACCTGTGGTGCGCGGAGTGCCACGGCGTTAACGGAGCTGGCGACGGTCCCGCGGCCGCCTCGATGCTGCCGCGCCCGCGCGACTTCACCCAGGCGCGGTACCAGATCCGGCGAACTGGCAGCGGCCAGCTCCCCACCGATGACGATATCCGGGCAGCCATTCGCGATGGCCTTCCGGGCACCACCATGCCCGGCTGGCCCAACCTGTCAGCACGGGAAACCGAAGACGTCATAGCCTACCTCAAGAGCTTCTCGAGGTTCTTCGGCATGGGCGACCCGCCACAGCCAATGGAATTGGGCACAGACCCCGGCGGAGGTCCGGCGGCCATCGAATCCGGGGCTGCCGCATACCTGGCGCTGGAATGCGAGGCCTGCCACGGGCCTTCGGGCAGGGGAGACGGCGCGTCAGCTCCCACCCTGGAAGACTGGCGCGGGTTCCCGATACGGGCAGCTGACCTGAGCGAGGTCTGGTTGTTCAACGGAGGCTCCTCGGTTGACGACATCCATACCCGGGTCCTGACCGGCCTGGACGGGACTCCGATGCCGGCGGCCAGCGACGCCATGAACGCCGGGGTGGTGACCCCGGAGGAAGTGTGGGCCCTGGCGCACTATGTGGCGTCGCTGGGCCCCTCGCAGGCCCCGCCGCTCAACGAAGTGGTTCGCGTGGGCCGCGCCGAAGCGGGGCTGCCCGGGGACGGGGACGCAGATAGCTGGGGTCAGGCAGAGGCCTTCTATTTCCCGCTCGGCGGTCAGGTAATTGAGCCTCCGAGGAATTTCGCCCCCACCGTGGACGGTGTTTGGGTGCAGGGCCTCCACGACGGAAACGACGTCGCGCTCAGGATCCAGTGGAACGATCCGTCGCGGAGTCCGGACCCCTCGTGGGACGAATGGCAGCTGAAGGTGAGCGAGACCCTGGATATGGACGGGGCCTTTGACCTGGACGCGTCGCTGGCCGCGGTGGACGCAGAGATCACGGAAGACGAGCCGAGGGGCGACGCCGAGGGGGAAGTACCCCGCTATCCAGACCGGTTCTACGTGCAGTTCCCGTTCGAGATCCCGACCAGTTCGCAGCGCCCGTATTTCTTGATGGGAGACGCCCGCAACCCGGTCTACCTCTGGACCTGGGATTCGGAGCAGGGCGTGGGAGCGGCTCGCGGGCGCGGGCTGGCGTCGGCCGAAGAACTGCCCGAAGACGCGGTTGCGGGGCAGGCAACCTGGAGCGAAGGCCGCTGGACTTTGTACGTGCGGCGCGCCCTGGTCCCGGACCCAGAAGCTGACGGAATTACCTTCGCGGAAGGGGCCACCATCCCGGTTGCGTTCCAGGCCTGGGACGGGTCTAGCGGGGAGACGGAGCGCCGCAGCTCAATTAGCACTTGGTATTATATTCTGCTGGAGCCGCCGGCATCGAACCGGGTGGTGGTGGCGCCAATGATCGCAATGCTGCTGACCGGTGCTTTCGGACTGGTGCTTGTGCGCCGGGCCCAGAGCGGCGATTGAACAACAGACGACGGAGAGGATACATGCGTTTTGATTATCGGAGCAGGGTCGCGGCGGCGCTTCTAACGGGTGTGCTTTACGCCGCTTGCGGTGGAAGCGACGGGGGCGACGCAGACGCAGGCAATGGTGAGAGCGGGGGTGAGGCCGCCGCCGAAGTAGCCGCCATTGATCCCTCCACGGTCGGCACGATTTCGGGCACGATCAACTTCTCGGGCGACGCACCTGCAATGGAGGCGATTGACATGTCGGCCGAGCCAGACTGTGCGGCCGGATTTGGAGACGAAGGCCCGATGATGCAGTCGGTCGTCGTAAACGGCGGCGGACTCGCCAACGTGTTCGTGTACCTGAGCGCCGGGGTCATGGATGCTCCCGCCCCGTACGGCGCGGCAACCCTGGACCAGACCAACTGCCGCTACGCGCCGCACGTCATGGGCGTCCAGGCAGGGCAGACCATCGAGATTACAAACAGCGACAATCTGCTCCACAACATCAATGCAACTCCAACCGAAAACCGCGGATTCAACATCAGCCAGCCCCGCGCGGGGATCACCAGTCGGCAGTCGTTTGCCGTGGCGGAGGTAATGGTGCCCCTGCGCTGCGATGTTCACGGTTGGATGGAGGCGTTCGTCGGAGTAGTTGATCACCCGTACTTCGGCGTCTCGGGCGACGGCGGGATGTTCACCATCTCCAATGTCCCCGCCGGCACGTACACCATGACCGCGTGGCACGAGCAGTACGGAACCATGGGAATGGAAGTCACGGTCACTGCCGGCGAGACCACAATGGCCGATTTCGACCATACGGGGCTCCAGATGGCGGGACACCTGGTCGGCGAACCGCTGGTGATCCACCACGGCTCCGACGAAGTGGTCTTCAACAGAGCTCAGCAGTAACGAACAGTCATGGGGGGCGGCGGCATCACGGCCGCCGCCCCCCAACCACATCATGACTCCGGTTCAATCAGGACTCGCCCCAAAGGAGTAGAGCCCGTGGATTGGTCGCTTCCCCCCAATTTTTCGACGCACGGCGACGTGATCGATCAGCTGTTTTGGATCATCCTGGGCCTTACCGGCCTGGCATTCGTCCTGGTCGAGGGCGGAATCATCTGGTTCCTCGTTCGCTACCGCGGGACGCCTTCCCGCCGGGCGCACTACACACACGGCTCCAACCGACTCGAAGTAGTCTGGACCGTGATTCCCGCGGTGATCATCGTCGTGCTTGGCGGTTACTCGGCGATGGTCTGGGACGACATCAAGAACGAGAACAAGTTTCCCGAAGACGCACTGGAATTCACCGTGATCGGCAAGCAGTTCGAGTGGAACGTGGTCTATCCCGGGGTCGACGAGGTGCTGGGCACTTCCGACGACTTCGAGGTGCGAAACCAGTTCCATTTTCCCGCCGGGGAAAACGTCATCGTCAACCTGCGGTCGGAAGACGTGATTCACTCGTTCTTCATCCCGGAACTACGCGTCAAACAAGACGCGGTGCCCGGGATGGACAACATCAGAATCTGGTTTGACTCGCGGGAACCGGGGCAGTTCGAGATAGCTTGCGCGGAGCTGTGCGGGCTCGGCCACTACCGGATGGAGGCCAGCGTGACGGCCCACGCTCGCGCTGATTTCGATGCCTGGCAAGCAAGCCAGGTCGCCGAGAACGGAGGCGAATGACATGGCGACAGCGATAGCCGAACCCACGGGCCGCGCCGTCATCGAGGAGGCGCACCCACAGTCGTTCCTCCGGAAATACCTGTTCTCGACCGACCACAAGGTCATCGCCGCCCAGTTCCTCTTCTACACGCTGTTCTTCTTGATGATCGGGGGATTGCTGGCCGTCTTGATGCGCCAGCAGATCGCCTGGCCCACCGAGCCGCTTACGCTGGGCGGGATCCTGCCCGAAACGATGGTCGCCAAGGCCACCGACGGGGCATACATGTTGCCCGAGTTCTACAACGCCCTGGTCACCATGCACGGCTCCGTGATGGTGTTTCTGGCCATCATGCCGATGCTGGTGGGCGTTTGGGCCAACTTCCTGATTCCGCTCCAGCTGGGCGCTCACGACATGGCGTTCCCTCGGCTCAACATGCTCTCGTTCTGGACCATGGTGCCGGCCGGAATCCTGACGCTGGCCAGCTTCTTCGTGGTGGGCGGGGCGGCGGGGGCCGGCTGGACGCTTTACGCACCACTCAGCGCCCGTCCTGACTTGACCGGTGTGGAGATGGGGCAGATTCTCTGGCTGATCGCCCTCGTGTTTGTGGGGCTCTCGTCAATTCTGGGATCGGTCAATTACATCACCACGGTCATCAACATGCGGGCGCCGGGCATGACGTGGTTCCGGATGCCGCTGACCGTGTGGGCCCTGTTCATCACCGCGATCCTCGGCCTGCTGGCCATGCCCGTGCTGTCGGCCGCGGGCATCATGCTGATCTTCGACCAGACCATCGGGACAAGCTTCTTTATCCCGTCCAACGCGGCCGGTGACGCTCTTTCGGGCCAGCCACTGCTGTGGCAGCACCTTTTCTGGTTCTTCGGGCACCCCGAGGTGTACATCCTGATCCTCCCCGCGATGGGTTTCACGTCCGAGATCCTCGCGGTTGGGTCGCGCAAACCGGTGTTCGGTTACAAGGCCATGGTCTGGGCGCTCATTTCAATCGCGTTCCTCGGGTTCATCGTTTGGGGCCACCACATGTTCCAAAGCGGCATGAACCCCGCTCTGGGGCTCGCGTTCACGGTCTCCACGCTGTTCATCGCCGTCCCCTCGGCCATTAAGACGTTCAACTGGATGGGGACAATGTGGCGGGGGAACCTGCAGTTGCACTCCGCCATGCTGTTCGCGGTGGGCTTCGTCGCGATGTTCGCGATCGGCGGGCTGTCGGGCGTGTTCATGGCCTCGACTCCGGTCGACATCTACATCCACGACACCTACTTCATTGTCGCCCACATCCACTACGTGCTTTTTGGCGGGAGCCTGTTCGCGCTCTTCGGGGCCATCTATTTCTGGTTCCCCAAGATGTTCGGGAGGATGATGAACGAGACCCTGGGCAAGATCCACTTCTGGCTCACGCTGGTCCTGTTCAACGTCGTGTTCTTCCCCATGCACGGAGTGGGCATGGCGGGGATGATGCGGCGGATATACGACTGGACCGGGTACCAGCACCTGGAGGGGATCGGCGCCACCAACCAGATCATCACGATCGCCGCCGTCGGGTTGTTTGCTTCCGGGTTCCTGTTCGCCTTCAACTTCTTCTGGAGCATCTGGAAGGGCGAGAAGGCCCCCGACAACCCGTGGGGTGCCTCCACTCTGGAATGGTCGGTACCGTCGCCGCCGAAGCACGGCAACTGGTCCGAGATCCCCGTGGTCTACCACGGTCCGCACGAGTACAGCCATCCCGACGTGACCGACAAGGACTGGCTGGGACAGAACGAGCGGCCCGACGTGGTGACCCCGGCCGCGGGCTCGCACTGAACCGTAACACGCAACACACATTGAATCAAGGCAAAGGGAACTGACGTTATGGCGCATGCCGCGGCGGTGAACAGGCCCCCCGAGAGGGGACTGGATGTCTACACCCAGAAGGTTGGGATGTGGGTGTTCCTGTGCTCCGAAGTGATGTTCTTCGCGGGCCTGATCGGTTCGTATATCGTCCTGCGGTTCGGGGCGCTGGAGAACACCTGGCCCGAGCCCGCCGAAGTGCTGGCCGTGAACATCACGGCGTTCAACACCTTCCTGCTGATTTGCAGTTCGGTAACCATGGTCAAGGCCTTTGCGGCGGCCCAGGCACACGACGACCAGGGCATCAAGAAATGGCTCCTCGCCACCACCCTGATCGGGGCCGGTTTCCTGGGCGTGCAGGTCTACGAATACAACGAATTGATCAACCACCACTTCACGCCGTCCAACTGCGTGGTGGTGCGCAACGGCGTAGAGGAGACATGCTCAATCCTCTACGGCTCAACTTTCTACACCATGACCGGGTTTCACGGGTTCCACGTTCTTCTGGGCGTGATTTGCCTGGGGTGGGCCACGATCCGGGCCTACCGCGGTCACTGGAGCGGCGGGAATTCCCGCGGGATCGAAATCCTGGGCCTGTATTGGCATTTCGTTGACCTCGTTTGGATTATCCTGTTCACCATCGTTTACCTGATCTGAGCGCGCTGGCCGATTTCCGACTGCGCGGCCGACACGCAACTGCCCAACCGATCCGGCGAAGGAGCTATCGTATGACTGCTGGAGCTGGCGAGCACTCCCACCCCCGCTACATGCTCATTTGGCTGTATCTGGCCCTCCTCACTGCAGCGGAAGTGGGTGTCATTTACCTTGACTTCCTCGAAAAATGGATGATCGTCACCAGCTTGCTGATCATGGCAAGCTGGAAGGCCCTGCTGGTGGCCCTCTACTACATGCACCTGAAGTTTGAGCCAAACCGGTTGCGACTGGTCGCCCTGGCTCCGCTTCCGGCCGTCGCGATCATGATTGTCATCATCATGATGGAGTACGTGTAGGAAAAGGCATGTTCCGCACAACCACCGCGCCGGTTGCGGCCCGCGCGGTGCGCTCGGGCGGTTCCGCGGGGGCCTTGAGAGATTATCTGGAACTTGCCAAGCCCCGGATCACGGCGATGGTGCTGGTTACCACCGCGGCGGGGTTTTTGCTCGGCACGAGATCCCTGGGGCTCTCCGCAGGGGCAGTGGGCGGCGCGACCGACTCCTTTACCGCGCAGCTCTCCACCCTGTTCAACTTGCTTCTGGGTACCGCGCTCGTCGCCGCGGGCACCAGCGCCATGAACCACGTGCTCGAGCGAGACGTGGACGGGTTGATGGCCAGGACCCGCCACCGGCCCCTGCCCGCGGGTCGCCTGGAGCCCGGACCGGCCCGCGTTCTTGCCGGCGTGCTCGCCGGGGCCGGCGTTTTGTATTTGGCGGCGACCGTCAACCTGCTCACCGCCAGCCTGGCGGCGGCCACCTTCGTGATTTATGACTTCGTTTACACGCCCCTCAAGCGGATCAGCTCGCTGGCGACGCTGGTTGGCGCGGTACCTGGGGCGCTCCCCGTGCTGGGCGGGTGGACGGCCGCGACCGGGGGACTCGGACCCGGGGGGATGGCGCTGTTCGGGATCATGTTCGTGTGGCAGATTCCGCATTTCCTGGCTTTGGCCTGGATACTCCGGTCGGACTACGCGGCGGCCGGGATGCCGATGCTGGGCACCGGCCAGCGGGGGCGGGGGAGCGCCGGGCGCAGTGCGCTGACCTTCTCGCTGGCGCTGCTGCCCATGAGCCTGCTGCCGGCCCTGCTTGGGCTGGGCGGTGCGGTGTACGCGGCCACTGCCGTGGCGCTGGGCGGCGGGCTGCTTGTCGCGGCCGCCGTGTTCTTCCGGCGGGCGACCCTCCGGAACGCGCGCATGCTCTTCCGTCTCACGATCCTGTACGTGCCGCTCCTTTTCGGCGTGTTGGCACTGAACACCTCGTGAACCAAGGCGTCCGGGCAGTCACATGCTGCTGATCCAGAGTGCCGCGCATGCACCCGGTGAACAGTTGGGATACATCCTGATGTTCGTTCTAATGGCTGCGACTCCGTATATATTGCTTGCAGTGGTCGGCGGGGGGATTTTTCGAGCCATCCGGCGGCAGCGGCAGCGCGAAGTGGAGGACGCCTTGAGAGAGCAACAAGCGTGGGAACTGTCTGACCGCGGGCCCGCGGCGGCCTCCCGGGGCGAGGATGCGGAGTGGTCGACATGACCCCCGGAAACGGAAGCGCGGACAGGGCTGACCTGTATCGCCGAATCCGACACGGCCTTCAGGCCGGCCTGCTGTCCGGGGCTTCGCTGGCTGTTCTCTTCTTGTTCTATGACTTCGGCCAGGGAGTCCCCCTGCGCACCCCAGCGTTTCTGTGGGGCGCCGTGACGGGCAGCGCGGACACGGAACCCACCTTCCCGGTCGTGGCGGGCTTCAGCGTGATCCACTTTGGCGCATGGGCCGGGCTGGGAGTGGCCGCCTCGCTGCTTACCCGGTGGATCGGGTTGGCGCGGAACGTGTTCATTGGAGTCGGTTACGGGATGTTCGCCTGCTCGGTCCTGTTCTATCTGCTTGTAGCGCGTGTTCCCGCCGATACCGTGCTGGCCGCTCCGGATTGGCCGGCCGTGTTCTTTGGCAACGCGGCAGCGGGCGCGGTCATGTTCACCTACCTCCGCTGGGTTGGAAGGGAACCGGGCATGGTGGGGCTCATGGCCTTCCTCGGGGCCCACGACGTCACGCGCAGCGGCATCTACACTGGGCTGATCGGCGCCGGCGTACTGGCCGTCTGGTTCCTGATAGTGGATTCGGTTACCGGCCGGCCCCTGTACACACCCTCCGCCCTGGCCGCGGTACTGTTCTTTGGTGCCGACGGTGCGGCGGACGTTGTGGTTGGGCTGCAACCTGTATTGGTCTATTCGGTCGCTCATGTGCTGCTGTTCATGTTGTTCGGCGTGATTCTGTCGGGCCTGACCGAGCAGGTCTCCCGGTTTCCGCCACTGATATTTGGCCTGTTCATTCTTTTCGCGGTTGCGGCAGTGTTTTTCGTGGCCGTGGTGGCGATTCTGGGTAACTGGGTCCTTGAGCAACTGGCTTGGTGGTCGATCCTGTGCGGCAACGTCCTTTCGGCGGGGGCCATGATGGTGTTTTTGAAGCGGTATTACCCGGGCCTGGCTTCTCAACTCACGTCAGAGTCCGTCTGGCGGGACTGACCGGCTCCCAGCCCGACGCTGCTCCAAATGCACCGTGGGGTCGGTCGTTGACCAGACCGCCCGTTTTGGTGGCGACCAGGAACCGCGGAAAACTCGCCGAGATCCGCCGCCTTCTGGCCGGAGTTCCCGTGTCGGTTCTGTCGCCGTCCGATCTGGGACTGCGCCTGCTCGACGAAGAAGACGAACTGGAACCATTCGACACCTTCGCCCTGAACGCCATGTCCAAGGCCCGCTATTTCCACGTGCGTGCCGGGATTCCGGCGCTGGCCGACGATTCCGGGCTCTGCGTGGATCACCTGGGGGGAGCGCCGGGAGTGCGGAGCCGTCGTTTCGCGCCCCCTGAGTGGAAACAGCAGTGGGGGGAAGACGAAGCCAACAACCGCTGGTTGCTGGAGGAGCTAGCAGGCCGTGGATAAAGGGCTTTCGGGGGAAAGTCGGTTGTGCGTGACGAACGCGGCGCACAAGCGGCCCGGGTT
>JAGWBR010000003.1:63613-149732 GCA_021295785.1 Gemmatimonadota bacterium | reverse complement strand
TAGTTTGACTGGGGCGGTCGCCTCCCAAAAGGTAACGGAGGCGCGCAAAGGTTCCCTCAGCGCGGTCGGCAATCGCGCGCAGAGTGCAAAGGCATAAGGGAGCTTGACTGCGAGACGGACACGTCGAGCAGGTGCGAAAGCAGGTCTTAGTGATCCGGCGGTTCCGTGTGGAAGGGCCGTCGCTCAACGGATAAAAGGTACGCCGGGGATAACAGGCTCATCGCCCCCGATAGTTCACATAGACGGGGCGGTTTGGCACCTCGATGTCGGCTCATCGCATCCTGGGGCCGGAGAAGGTCCCAAGGGTCTTAAAGCGGTACGCGAGCTGGGTTTAGAACGTCGTGAGACAGTTCGGTCTGTATCCGCCGTGGGCGTTGGAGATTTGAGGAGAGCTGCTCCTAGTACGAGAGGACCGGAGTGGAGTGACCGCTAGTGTACCTGTTGTCCCGCCAGGGGCATCGCAGGGTAGCTACGTCGCGAAGGGATAACCGCTGAAAGCATCTAAGTGGGAAGCCCACTCCAAGATGAGATCTCCCGCACCGAAAGGTGCCTGAAGGACCGCAGAAGACTACTGCGTTGATAGGTGGCAGGTGTAAGGCGTGCGAGCGTTTCAGCCGAGCCATACTAATCGTCCGTGAGGCTTGATCTCACATATTTCCTTGCCGGGAGGCGGCGGTCATGTCCGCGGCGCGTTCCGGCCCATGACACTCACTGGTTGCATTTGCTTACCGACGAGAAACTTGCCGGTGGCTATGGCGAAGGAGAAACACCTGGTCCCATCCCGAACCCAGCAGTTAAGCCCTTCAGCGCCGATGGTACTTGGGCGGAGACGCCCTGGGAGAGTAGGTCGCCGCCGGCTTGTTTTTTTCTCTCGTCGTTTTCTCTTCTTGTACAAGTATGGTATTCACCTGACACCCGGACCCGGCGACCGGTCGAGCTAGTCATCGACACAAGGCGGACGTCCATGAAGGGGCTACTCCTGGTTCCCGCCGATTGGTGCTGAAGGTGCGCTGGGGCTTGCTTCCATAGTGGCCAGAATCTGCCGGACGGCCCCGCCCGGGTTGGGGCTTTGCATTACGGCCCCGAGGACGGCTACCCCTCCACAGGCGCGGAACACGGCTGCGGCGTTTTCCGCGGAGATGCCGCCGATGCCGAGACACGGAATGCGGGCTGCCCGGCCGACCTCGGCGACCCGCGCCGGGCCTATCCGTTCGCCTTCAAGCCCGGCCTTGGAGGTGGTCCCGTATACTGCCCCCACTCCCAGGTAATCGGCCCCCTCCAACGCGGCTTGACGAGCAGCAGCCGGGGAGTCTGTCGAGTACCGGCGGCGCGATTCGTCGCGCCGCCGGGACGGGGAGGTCGGTGGGTCCGAGGTGGGCCCCGTGGGCCCCCGAGGCCACGGCGACGTCCACCCGGTCGTTGACGATCAATACGGCCCCAGCCTCCCGCGCTACCGGGAGAAGTTCGCGGGCCTGCCGCCACAGATCTTCGGCCGTGGCCTCCTTGTCGCGCAGCTGGATTGCGTCAGCGCCGGCGGCAACACACTCGGCGACTACATCGACAAGCGGCCTGCCGCTGGTGGGGTGAGGAGTGGTAAGGACCATGAGCCGAAAGCCCTGGAAGCGTTCGGCGTTGGCGTACCGAGTCACCCCCCGGGGCGGGCGGCGCGGGCGCGGGCCACGGCGCGGTTGTGTTCGGCCAGTGTGCGCGAGAACTCGTGGGAGCCGTCCACCTGTGCCATGAAGTAGAGAAACTGGTGGTCTTCGGGAGCCAGCGCGGCTCGCAGCGCCGCCTCACCCGGCGAAGCAACGGGGCCTGGCGGCAGGCCCGCGCGCGTATACGTGTTGTAGGGATGGTCCTCGACCGCGTCGATGTCCCCGAAGAGCAGGCGCTCGGTGCGCTGGCCGAAGGCTTGCTGCAGGGCGTACTGGACGGTGGCATCGGCCTGAAGCGGCATCCCGATGCGCAGACGATTCCTGAAAACCCCTGCGATCCTCGGCCCCTCTTCGGCCAGGTACATCTCTTCCTGGACAATGCTGGCAAGAGTCACGACCTCCCGCACGTCCATTCCAAGCGAATCGGCCTGCGCCAGTTCGTCGGGTCCCCAGAATGCCAGGTGCTGCTCGGTCATGGTGCGCACCACGGCTGCCGCAGACACGCCCGCGGCGAACCGGTAGGTCTCCGGCATCAGATAACCCTCCAGCGTCGGGCCGGGCACGCCGAGCGAATCGACCATGCCGGGCTGCTCCATCATGGCCAGCACCGAGTCGGCCGCCTCGCCGGTTGCCTCCGCGATGCGGGCCGCGACCTCCGGAACCGTCAACCCCTCCGGCACGGTAAGCGGATGGGTTACCACCTCGCCGCGGCGCAGAACTTCAACCGCGCCGGCGTAGGAGATCCCGGGGGCCATTATGTACTGGCCGGCCTTGAGCTCGGACGCAGCGCCCGTCGCCCTGGCCCAGGCGTAGAACACGGTTCCGCTGCGTACCACGCCGGCCGACCGGAGTTCGTCGCCGATCCGCCGCGCCGTGGAGCCGGGGTGGACCGTTACCAAGCGGTCCGCCCCGACCGGCATGGGCCGCAGCCATGCATGCCAGGCCATGGCCGCGGCCCCCAAGATCGCCGCCAGAGTTGCACCGGAGAGGATCCTCCAGTCCTTCCAGTTCACGGCCGTCGCCCGCGGTCGGGGTTGTCGTCTCCGCCAAGGGTCTTCGCCCGCTGCAGGAAAGCCGACAGTATCAACGCGGCGGCGGCTTGGTCGTGCCGTCCGTCCGCACGCCGGCCCGAAGACGGTGCCTTCCGGCCGCGGCCCCGGACGGCCGCCAAATCGCGGTCGGCGCGCGAAGAGGTGAGGCGTTCATCCCATTCTGCAACGGCGACCCCGGTTTGGAGCTCGACAGCCCGGGCAAACTCCCGTGCTTCCGAGGCCATCTTGCCCGCCCGGCCGCTCATCAGGAAAGGAAGCCCCACCACGATCAGAGACGGCGCGTTTCGCTTGACCGCTGCGGCGAGTCCTGGAGGCAGCGGGCCTCCCCCGGCGAGGGGCCCCTTCCAGGCGACTACGCCTGCTGGCAGCCCGTATGCGCCGGTTGGGTCGGAAACGGCCAGCCCGATCCGGCGGCGCCCGTAATCGAGCGCCATGACCCGGGCGGGTGCGTCGTCCAAAGGGCGGACCCCGTCAGTAAGGAGGGATGGACGTCAGCGGGCCGTGAAAATCACACGGATCGGTGGGCTCGGTCCCCTCCCTGTAGACCTCCCGGTAGGTCAGCTCGATGGGACACCAACGAGTGGCCAGCATGCCGGTCGTCTCGTCCACGGTTCGCTCGGTCAGCCCCTCGGGCCGCGGCCACGGCGCGGGGTGGCGCCGGTCGGCGTAGTACCGCGCCAGCACCGTTGCCCCAACCGGCGCGGCCGTACCCGCACCCGTCGCGCCCAAGTAGATGCGTTCGGGCCTGTCGAACCCCACCCACGTCAGGGTAACGATGTCCGGCGTGAATGCCGCAAACCACGTGTTGGTAGCATCGTTCGTGGTGCCGGTCTTCCCGCCAATTGGCACCGAGGAAGGGATCCCCGCAACCGTCCGAACCGGCGTGGTGCCGGTTCCCGCGTCTACCGCGTCGCGCAGCATGGATACCGTGATCCAGGCTACATCGGAATCGAGCACCCGCTCGTTCTGCACGCGGCTCTCCCACAGCAGGTTCCCGTCGCGGTCTTCGATTCGGAGAATGCCGCGCGGCTCCACCCTGTTTCCGAGTCCGGCGAACGCAGTGTAGGCACCCGCCACTTCAATTGGCCGCACCTCAGCCGCCCCAATCGCCGCCGAAGGGACAAGTGGAACGGGGGTGGCAATGCCCAGCCGCCAGGCCATTTGGGCAAACGACTCCTCGCCGACGCGCTGGCCCAGCTTCACGGCCACCACGTTGACCGACCGAGCCAGAGCCCGCCGAAGCGTCAGGGGGCCCTTGAAATCGTTGTCGAAATTACGGGGCGAGTACGGATCCCCCCCGATGTTCTCCAAATAGTAAGGTGCGTCGAACACGACCTCGGACGGAGGAAGGCCCGATTCGATTGCCGTGGCGTAGACGATGGGCTTGAACACCGAACCAGGCTGCCGCATGGCCTGAGTGGCGCGGTTGAACTCGCTGTGATCGAAATCGCGCCCTCCGATCATGGCTCGCACATCCCCCGTTCGAGCGTCCAGCGCGAGGAACGCGCCCTGGGTGTAGGGCATCTCGCTCCCCAGCGCCGCAATGCTGTCGGCGGGCCAGGCCAACACATCTTCGTAGGGGGTCCCCCCGAAGCCGAACCGTCGGTCCACCCACTCCAACTGCACCGCCATGGCCGACTCCGCCACGGCCTGGAGTTCAGTATCCAGCGTGGTGAAAACCCGTAACCCGTTCTCGTAGATGCCTGGCCCGTACATGTCGTACAGCTGGCGCCGAATCCACTCCACGAAATAGGGAGCGGGGAGGTCCGGGGCTCCACCCCGGCTCAACTCAATGGGGTAGGCCTTGGCCGCCTCCGCGTCTTCGCGGCTGACGAGGCCCTGGTCCGCCATCAGGCCCAGGATGAGGTTGCGGCGACCGGTGGCCCGGGTGGGGAACCGGCGCGGATTGTAGCCGGTGGGGTTGCGGGGGATGGCCGCCAACAGCGCCGCTTCGGGCAGGGTGAGCTCGGCGGCCGTCTTTGCGAAGTAGCGTTCCGCGGCCGCCTGCACGCCAAATATCCCGCCGAAATTCACTTGGTTGAGGTACGCCTCAAGGATCTCCCGCTTCGTATAGGCCCGTTCCAGTTCCAGGGCCACGCGGGCTTCGCGCATTTTCCGGGTAACAGTCACCTGCTGACGGTTGACCGATGCAGGAAACATGTTGCCCGCCAGCTGCTGCGTGATCGTACTGCCGCCCGCCGCGTCGTAGCCGCGCTGCACGTATTCGATAACAGCCCGGGTAGTACGAATCGGGTCCACCCCCGAGTGATCCCAGAAACGTTTGTCTTCAACCGCTACGAACGCGTTGTAGACGTGAGCCGGGAGCTCTTCGATTTCGATGTTGGTGCGGCGTTCGACGGCCAGTTCGCGCAGCAGGGTGCCGTCGCTGGCAAACACCTTGGTCGATTCTCTCGCCTCGAAGGAATAAATCTGGGCGACCGACGGACAACCGTCGCACACATGGGTCCACCCCCGCCACGCCGCCCCCGCCCCGGCAGCTCCGGCGGTGGCCGCCGCCAACAGCAGGCACTTTCCGACAAAACGGCCCGCCGACTTCAAGGACGCCATATGCCGCCCATGTTACCCACCCCTCGTTATCTTGGTCCGTTCCCGATTGGGCATTCTAATCCGTTGCGAGGCACGATGTGTTCTTCTTCCCCCCCTCCCGGGGGCTTCCCGCCGGTTGCCGAACAACTTGATCTGATCCGCGAGGGCGCGGACGCGATCCTGCCGGAGGCGGAGCTCGCAGCCAAGCTCGAACGCAGCCGCCGCGAGGAGCGCCCGCTCGTCATCAAGCAAGGCTTCGATCCGACCCGTCCCGATCTGCATATCGGACACGCGGTCTCCCTGTGGAAGTTGCGCGCGTTCCAGGATCTCGGGCACCAGGTGGTGTTCGTAATGGGCGATTTCACCGCCCGGGTCGGCGACCCGTCGGGCCGCGACGAAACCCGGCCCATGCTGTCGCGGGAGGCAATCGAGAAAAATCTGGTCACCTACCGCGAACAGATGCTCAAGGTGCTCGGTCCCGACCGGACCATGATCCGCCGCAACAGCGAGTGGCTCGGGCCGCTGACCATGGAAGACATTCTCCGGCTGTTGTCCGGGTTCACGGTGTCCCGCATGCTTGAACGGGACGATTTCGCGAAGAGGCACGCGGCGGAGAATCCGATCCGGCTGGTGGAATTCCTTTACCCCGTGCTCCAGGCCTACGACTCGGTAATGCTGGAAGCCGATGTGGAGCTCGGGGGAGTGGACCAACTGTTCAATCTGTTGGCGGCGCGGACATTCCAGGAACGGGCGGGCCAGGAGCCACAAGTGTGCCTGACCATGCCGCTGCTGCGGGGTACCGACGGCAAGCGGAAGATGTCCAAGACGTATGACAACTACGTCGGGCTGGCGATGGCCCCGGACGACTCGTACGGGCGGGTCATGTCGATTCCGGACGATCTTCTTGACGAGTGGATTTCACTGGCGTCCGGCGAGCGCGGCCGCGTCTTGGCCGAAAAGACCGCCTGGGCCAAGGAGGAGCCGCTCGCCGCCAAGCGCTGGCTGGCCCGCACGATCGTGGAGCGCTACCACGGGGGTGCCGCCGCCGGGCAGGCGGCGCAAGCGTTCGACCGCGTGCACCGCCAACGGCGGATTCCCGAAACTATTCCGAAATTTGCCGTTACCGCCGAACCGACGGGCGATCTCTGGATTGCCCGCGCTCTGGTCCAGGCGGACCTGGCAGCTTCCACCTCGGAGGCCTGCCGACTCGTCAAACAGGGCGCGGTGAGGGTGAACGGGAACAAGGAAACCCGCCATGACGCGCGACTGGCGGAAGGCGAGTACCTGCTTCAGCGCGGCAAGCGCCGGTTCGCCAGGCTGGTTGTCGCACCCGATTAGCCTGGTTTGCCGCCGGCCCCGGTTTTTCCGGCACTTGACCTTAGACCAGTAACAAGGCATTTTCGTTGCCGTTCTGTTTGCGTTCTTCCCCTCCGTCACAGAGACGAGGGGTGGGGCGTCTTGTAGAACAGTGAAAGACTGATGGCCCGACGCGGCGGCATGACCCGGCCGCGGCGGGCTTCGGGGCCTGACGGCCTTCGATCGGATACGGGTCTAGTCATGACTGCCATACGGAGGTGGTCCATGAAGGATGCGGTTTCAGGAAGCGGGGCAAAGCGCGCCAGAGCGCTCTTTACCGCCGCCGTCACTGGGTGGTTCCTCATGGGAGCCGGTGCCGCGATCGCACAGGATGGCGCGATCGCCGGCCGGGTGACCCACGATAGCGAGCTCCGCCCGCTAGCTGGCGTGCAGGTCGTGGTGCAGGGCACTACGATGGGCTCGCAGACGAACAACGACGGCACTTATCGTATCGACGGCGTCCCCGCCGGCGAGCACACACTTCGAACAACGTTCATCGGCTTCCGGCCTGCAGAGCAGGTGGTGACAGTGGTCGCCGGGCAGGTTTCGACTGCTGACTTCGCTCTTACGGAAACAGCTATCGGAATCGGCGGCATCACCGTGACGGGTACCTTGTTCGAGGTTCCCGACATCATGAGCCCGATCAGCGTGCAGAGCATCGACGTCGATGATGTCCCCGCTCTGTCTGCGGACGTGTCGGGACTTCTGGCGGGCAAGGGTCCCGGCATCGCCGTGACTCAGGGTTCCGGGCAGCCCGGTCAGGCTGCGAACATCATGCTCCGAGGACCGACCTCCCTCACTCGCGGCGAGACTCCGCTGATCGTGGTGGACAATATCATCCAGGACGGGTCGCTCTCCGACATCAACTCGCTTGACGTCGAAACCGTCGAGTGGGTGGCTGGCGCATCCGCCGCGGCCCTTTACGGATCGCGCGCGCAGAACGGCGTTATCCAGATCACGACCAAGCGCGGCACTGCCCTGAACACCAACACGGTGAACTTCGTGCTTCGCGGCGAGGGCGGGCTAGGCCAGCTGGCTAACGGCATCAGGCTGAACCACCACCACGCGTTTGTGCTTAACGACGCCGGTACCAAGTTCATCGACACAAACGGCAACGAGGTCGATTTCGGTGACCTTGATGCCGAGGGTTTCGGGTCGGCGGTTTATGAAAACCAGATAAACCCGGCGGAGCCTGCATCGGTCAACACCGCGTTCTCCAACAAGGCCTTCCCGGGAGAGACGTTCGACCACATGGAGACGTACTTCGATCCGGGCGAGACCTTTGACGGGTACGCGGCGGTAACCGCTCGTTTTGGGGAGTCCTCATTCCGCGTCAGCCTCAACCAGTTCGTGGAAGAGGGGATTATTTCCTGCAGCCGGTGCGCCGATAACCTCGAAGCACTGAACGCCGACCGCGAGGCGCAGGGGCTTGTGGCCCTCACTCCCGACGGTCCCGACGACGACGGCTACAACCGCCAGAACGCACGCGCCAATGTCGACACCCGCTTCGGCGATTTCGACGTTGCAGCCAGTGCTTTTTTCTCGCGCGCCGACCAGGACGACAGGACGCTGGGCAGCGAGTTCCTGTATCTGACGTTCATGTCTCCCGCGCTCGACATTGCCCAGCTACACCCGGAAGACGGTCGTCCCGACATTGACATTGATCCGCAGTCAGTTGAGCCGAACCCGCTCTACGAGCTCGCGATCAGGGATACCCGCGACAAGCGGACCAGGACCTCGGCCGCGGTGGACGCGAACTTCTCGCCCGCGGGGCTCTCCTGGTTCACCGTCGAGAGCAACTTCTCGGTTGACCGGACCGATTTCTTTGACTACACCATCGCGCCCAAGGACCAGGTGAGTTCGGGTTGCAACCGGTGCACGACCGGCGGTTCGCTACGGGAGTACAACTCCATCAGGGAGTCCATCAATGCTTCGGTCACCCTCGGCGCGCAGCGCGTCCTCATGGACGGCGACATGACGCTCCGGATGAAGGCCCGTTACCTGCTGGAGAGCGCGGAGAACCGCAATAATCAGGTCTCGGGCAATGACTTCTCAGTCATCGACGTGCCGAACTTCGCAGCTGTCACCAGCGAGATTTCGGGCAGCAACGCAATCACCCACGTTCGGTCCGAAGGCATGTTCGGGATCTTTAGCGGTGATTACCTGGACCGGTACATCTTCGACGGTCTGATCCGGCGGGACGGGTCCTCGCTCTTCGGCGCCGACGAGCGTTGGCAGACCTACTACCGCGGTGCTGTTGCGTGGCGTGTCGCCCAGGAAGACTTCTGGAACATCGACGCCATCACCGAGCTCAAGCTGCGGTTCGCGATCGGCACGGCCGGCGGGCGCCCTGGCTTCAGCTGGCAGTATGAGACCTACGGCGTCAGCCAGGGGATCATCACGCCGATCAACCTCGGAAACGCCGCTCTTCGGCCCGAGGTGACCACCGAGCGCGACGCGTCCATGGAGATGTTGCTCTTTGACAACATCGGCTTCGACGTGACCTACGCCTGGCAGGACACCGAGGACCAGCTGCTTCAGGTGCCCCAGCCCGCCTACGTGGGCTACAGCAACCAGTACCAGAACGCCGGACGGGTTGAGTCGCACACGTATGAGGTGGCACTCAACTATGCCGCCATCGACAACGAAGACATGACCCTCACCATGCGTGCCGGGTGGGACAAGACCGTGGCGACCATCGCCCGGTTGGACGTTCCCGCCTTCACCTCCGGCAACTTCTACTATGCCGAGGGCCGCCAGCTGGGCGAGCTGTGGGGCGAGAAGTGGGCCACGTCCTGCGACGATCTCAGCGCGGTCGGGATCAGCGGATCGGACTGCGAACAGTTTGAGGTCAACGACGACGGCCTTCTCGTAGCGGTGGGTAGCGGCAACGCCTACACCGAGGGCTTCAGCAAGGCCCTGTGGGGATCCACGGTTGATTTCGCCAACATGGAAGGCACCGACGTCAGCTATGCCTGGGGTCTCCCGATCAAGGTTGACGACTACTCGCCTGCCTGCATCGCGAAGTACCCGGATGACTACATGGAGAAGTGCCCGTTGACCCAGATCCTCCCGATCGGGAACGGAACTCCGGACTTCAGCACCAATTTCCAGACCAACCTGCGGTACAAGGCGTTCACCTTCGCTACGTTGTTCGAGGCGCGCGTGGGTCACGATGTCTACAACACGACGCAGCAGTGGGCGCTTCGGAGTGAGCGCGGCTCGATAGCCGACCAGGGTGGCAAAGATCCCGAGTTCCAGAAGCCGGTTGCCTACACCCAGGCTCTCTACAGCGTAAACGCCGACAATTCCTGGTTCGCCGAGAAGGGTGATTGGCTGAAGCTGCGTGAGTTCTCCGTCGGCTATACGCTGCCGCGGAGCTTCACGGAGAGCACCCTGAGTGGCGTGTTCGACCGGGTCACTCTGAATCTGATCGGCCGCAATCTGCTCACCTTCACCGGCTTTACCGGGTATGACCCCGAGGTCGGCGGTGGCGGCAGCTTGGGCGCGCTTAACACGGTCGGAGGCTCGGGTTACCCGAACTTCCGCACCGTGACCATGTCGGCCGAGCTCGTCTTCTAACGCCAAGCCAAGGAAAACGGTTCCTGACTGCGCCTCCCCTCGGAGGCGCAGTCAGGGATTTGACACGCCCCGGGAGGGGCAACCGGAGAAACGATGATATGAAGAAGAACTTGATCCTGCCGGCCTTTACGCTAGGCGCGTTGCTCGGCGTCGGGGCCTGCTCCGATCTAGAGGTCGAAAACCGGAACACGCCCGACAAAACGCGGGCCCTGGCTGCGCCGGATGACGTCGAGACCTTGATCGCGAGCTCATATGTCCAGGTTTTCGCTATCGGACACTACTACAACAACGCAAGCTTCTCGCACGTGCACATGGCCAACCGCCATACGGCCACGTGGGGCAACATGGGCCTGAACGACCTCGGCCGGGAGCCGCGCGAGCCCCTGCCAAACACTCCGTCCTACCGGTGGTCCTACGTCTTTGAGGCTAACTGGGGCGACGCCTATCGCGGCATATCGGGCGCGTCGGACGGTATCACGTCCATCAACAACGGCGTTATGATCGGTGAAGGCGGCGAGCGCAACGGACGCGCCAAGGCTTTCGGCAAGGGCGTGCAGGGAATACTCCATTGCCTGGTTGGCCTCTGGTACGACAAGGGCTACGTGATTGACGAGTCGATTGACCTGTCCACGGCCGAGCTCGAGACCGTCGATTACAATGGGATGGTTGCGGCCGGCATCGAGCGCATCGACCAGTCGATCCAGATGTCCCGGTCGGAGCCTTTCGACCTCGACCCCGCCTGGGTCGGACCCAACACGCCCTGGAGCAGCAGCGACTGGGCGGACTACCTGACGGCCTGGAAGGCCCGCTGCCGCGCCAACGCTCCCCGGAGCGACGCGGAAGCCAACTCGGCCGACTGGGGCAGCATCATGGCCGATGCGTCTTCCGGTAACTTCGCCGTCAACCTCTGCTGCCCGCGGTGGGACGACACCGGCCCGTGGTGGGACGGCCTGAAGACCTACGCGGTCGAGGAGAACACCTGGCACCGGATGCACATGGACTGGCTGGGCATGGCCGACACCAGCGGCCAGTACCTGGACTGGCTGAGCTTCCCGACGGAACAACGCACCCCCCGACTGATGAGCTTCGGTGCGGACCAGCGTTTCCCGGCGGAGAATATCGATTTCGCCCAGGGCGTCACGGCCTGGACCGACGTTTCGCGCTCCAACACGACCCACCGGTTCCGGACCACGACTCCGTTCCGGCCCGAGCGGGGCACTTACCGCCAGTCGCACTACGCGGACAAGCGCCACGAAGGCCGCTACTTCAACCCCGCTGACTGGGGTTCCTCGGGCGGCGAGTACGGAATCGACCACATGTCTCTGGACGAGCGCGATCTGTATATCGCCGAGGGTCGCTTCCGCACTGGCGATTATGGCGGCGCGGCCGCGATAGTCAACATGTACCGCACGGCTGCCGGCCTTCCGCCGGCTCCGGCCAATGCGACGGATGCGGTGCCCGGCACGAGCGGCGCGGGCGGCGACTGCATTCCGAAGAAACGCTATGACGTTCAGGGCCGCTGCGGGAACCTCCGCGACGCTCTGATCTTCGAACACTTCGAAAATGTCTTCCACATTTTCGGCGGCCTGGAATTCTGGCATGGTCGCAGGTTCGACATTCTGCCGCAGAACACGGCTATCCACCTGCCGATTCCGGCTTCGGACCTCGAGGTCCTGGAGCAGGATGTTTACACCTTCGGTGGTGGCGGCGAGGGCTCCGCGCCCAACCCGATTCCAGGCGCGGCAATTGATCCGCTGACGCTGTCATTGCAGCGCGTGGCGATTTCCCTTGAGCGGCTCCAGGAGCGTCATCGCGAGCTCCAGGCCATCAAGAACTCACCCATGGTGGTTCGTTAAACCAGATAGTATTTCCGTGACTTCGGTCGCGGAGTGACGTACCCGGGCGCGCAGCCGTCTCTTTGACGGCTGCGCTCCCTCCCTGTAGATGTTGAGGAAGTCCAAGCGGAGATCAAGGACCAATGCCAGGAAACACTGAAACGCGTAAACGGCTCGGGCTGGCGGGGATTCCCTTTCTTGCCGGGCTTGCCGTGGCCGCTCTAGCTATTGCGCAGACAGCTTGTCTCGGCACCCCTTATGCATATATACCGGGTGACTCTACCCCGCGGGACCTGAGCGACAAGGACGGCGACGGGAACGGGGGTGGCCCTGGCGCGGATCCCGCCATCGTGTTGTTTGTGGATCTGCTTGGAACCGGTCCGGCGGGATCCGGTCGGGAGGCCGGACTCAGCTCGGGCATGGTATGCAGCGTCGCGGTCGGCACCCGGGTCGTTGTCGATCGGGTCGTTGTCAATCAGGCCACCGACACCGGCGTTGACCCTGAGGACCGCAGAATCTATTGCCGGATGCTCGGCACCCGGGTCGTTGTCGATCCGGCCACCGACACCGACGTTGACCCGGAGGACCGCCGGTAACGGAGTCCGTTTCGCGGGTAGCCTTTGGACTGGGATCCAATCTGGGTCCCAGGCTCAACAATCTCAGGTGTGCGGTGGACGCCCTCCGGCATATCGTTGTCGACGGGCTTCGCTGTTCGGGGGTGTATGAAACCGAGCCAGTCGGTCCTGTAGCCCAGCCGGAATTCCTCAACGCTTGCGCAACCGGTGCTGTTCTGTTGGAGCCGGCGGAGTTGCTGGAGCAGGTCAAGCTCATCGAGCGTCAGCTGGGACGGGAACCAGGGGGCGAGAGGTTCGGCCCGCGCGCGATTGACATCGACATTCTTCTCTACGGCGACCGGTCGGTCGAGACACACCTGCTTTCGATTCCGCATCCCCGGCTGCACCAGCGCGGGTTCGTCCTGGTGCCCCTTGCCGAGCTCGCCGGAGACTGGCGACACCCGGCCCTGGATCAGACCATCGGTGAACTGGCAGGGAAAATCTCCCCGGAGGGAGTGGTAAGGACCCGTGCCCGGATCGACCGTCCCGGGGTTGGTGCGGCTTCAGACTTGCGGCGGGGTGGCCGGGGGGTAGCCGGTGCCCAGTAGACTGGCCGTGGAGACCCCGGGAGGAAGATCCTGTCCAATTGAGATCGGCGCGGGTGCCCTGCAGCGGCTCCCCGACCTGTTGGGCGAATGCGCTCCCGCGCACCAGTACGCGATTATTGCGGATTCCCAGGTAGCACGGGCCCATGGCGACCGGGTAGTGGGGTTGCTGCGCGAGGCCGGACTCACCGTGCGGCTGGGCACCTTCCCCGCGGGCGAGTGGAACAAGACTCGCGAACACTGGTCCGCCATCAGCGACCGCATGCTCGCTTCGGGCTTCGGGCGCGATACGGTGGTCATCGCACTGGGCGGAGGCGTTACCGGCGATCTGGCCGGGTTCGTGGCGGCCACTTTCCTGAGAGGCGTGCCGGTCGTGCAAGTGCCAACAAGTCTGCTTGCGATGCTGGACAGCAGCGTGGGCGGTAAGACTGGCTTGGACACCCAGGCCGGAAAGAACCTGATCGGCGCGTTCCACCACCCGGCGGCGGTGTTGATTGACCCCGGTCTGATCCGTACCCTGCCCGCGCCACATGTCAGGGCGGGCCTGGCCGAAGCGATCAAGATGGCCGCCATCCGGGACGAGGGCCTGTGGAACTGGATCGGCGGCGCGGCCGAGAGGGTATTGGGCGCCGATGAGGAGACGCTGGAGGAGCTGATTCACCGGGCCGTGGCCCACAAGGCGGACGTTGTGGCCCGCGATCCGGTCGAGAGCGGCCTCAGGCAAACTCTCAACTTCGGTCATACGGTCGGACATGCACTGGAGTTCATTGACGGGTACGAGCTCCTCCACGGCGAGGCCGTGGCGGCCGGGATGCGGGTCGAGGCCAGGCTGGGAGAGTTGATCGGCATCACCGCTCCCGGTACCGCCGACCGGATTGCCGACCTGCTCGCCCGGTGCGAGTTGGACGGCGACTGGGAAGAAGGACGCAACCCGACGGATGTGATCGAGGCGGCGCGGCGCGACAAGAAGAAGCGCAAGGACAGGATCCGGTTCGTCCTTCTGAAGGAGATCGGCCAGACCGCGACCACACCGGAGGGAGGGCACAGCTTCGAGGTGGAGCCCGACCAGCTGGGCGCGGTGTTGTCCTCGCCGTGAAGCGACCATTGTGCCGCCCCCGCCGCGCAAGCACTCGCCGCCTTACTGTCGGGCCGGCCGCTGGCGGGGAGGCTTTAGGCCGAATAAGTTTGCCGCAGTCGCGCCGCTGGATTGCGTGCGCCGCGGCTTGTAGAAACCATTTTGAACAGGTGGGCCGACGGGCTGCCAAAGCCTCCTTCCTGCAATCCCCCCCGACAATTCGGGGGCGATGCGAAGGGGGCTGACACTCGCAGCCGCCCGTCGTCCTGCTCAGAGCAGGAAAACGGAATTCATGACAAGACTTCAGTCGGCGCACCAAGTGCGTGCGCCACATGAAGCGTCGCAGCAGTTCGCACCTTCGCGGCACGCCGCGGCGCTTCTCATCGACTTCGACAATGTCACTATGGGCATCCGGTCCAACCTGGGCCAGGAAATTCGAGGTCTGCTTGACAGCGACGTAATCCGGGGCAAGGTCGCTGTTCAGAGGGCCTACGCCGACTGGCGCAGGTTCCCGCAATACATCGTCCCGCTCTCCGAGGCTTCGGTCGACCTGATCTTCGCACCGGCCTACGGCTCGTCGAAAAAGAACGCGACCGACATCCGCCTGGCGATCGACGCGCTTGAACTCGTCTTCGTCCGGCCAGAGATCGACACGTACATCCTTCTCTCGGGCGACTCGGATTTTTCGAGCCTCGTTCTGAAACTGAAGGAGTACGGGAAGTTTGTGATCGGCGTGGGAATCCAGGAGTCGGCAAGCGACATCCTGGTCCAGAACTGCGACGAGTACTACAGCTACAACAGCCTTTCGGGTCTCACGTCGAAAGACGATCTGAAGCCAAGGAGGCTTGATCCGTGGATCCTCGCGGCGACGGCGGTGACCACCATGGCGGACCGGGGCGACGTGATGCGCTCGGATCGGTTGAAACAGGTCATGCTGGAGCTGGACTCGGGATTCAACGAGAAAGAAGCAGGCTTCTCCCGGTTCAACCGGTTCTTGGGAGAAGCGGCTCAGCGCGAGATCCTGGATCTCCGCAAACTCGAAAACGGCCAGTACGAAATATCGCCGGGTCGTTCAGCCGAGGAAACGGCGGACGACGCTGCCGTGGCGGCTTCCGCCAAGGCCCGCGCCCCGTCTGGCGGATCAAGGGACGCCGCCGGCGGCAGGGGCGGATCCCGCAGGAGTGGACGCCGGGCCGGGCGGCCACCCGCGCGGGCCGGGCAGAATGGTGCCTCGGCCGGTTCGCGCTCGGGCCGCACGGGGGCGACCAGTGCCCCCGAGGCAACCGCCGCGCTGCGGGAAGCTCTGCGCCTTCTCCAGGAGGTGACCGAGGCGAACAGCGGCTCGGGTGCACTGCGCGACTCCGACGCCAAGCGCCGGATGCGCGAAAGAGATCCGTCCTTCGAGGAGAAGGCCCTGGGATTCAGCAAGTTCAGCCTCTTCCTGCGCCACGCCAACGACGAGAACGTGATTTCTCTTGAGCTGCGCAACAACGGCAGCTACTACATCTCCCGAGCTGCTTCGGGATCTGGGGGAAGGTCGGCAGGGCCGGGGGCCGCTGCCGGCTCTGAGGCGGTGCCGAAGCGGGGTGGCATGTTCGGCCGGGTCAAACAGCTGTTCCGGCCTTCGCGGTCGGTAGCCGACCCGGAAGCCGCGCCGGAGCTTCTGGAGCCGACTCCCAAGCCGACTCCGTCGGGCCCGGCTCGGTCGTCCTTTGCGGCTCCGCGCAGCGAGGCCAAGCGCAGGCCCGCGCGCGATCGGTCCGGCCACGCGCCCGCCCGGTCAGCGCGGACTCCGGCCAAGCCGGCAGACTCCGCGCCCGCCGCCGAGCCCCCCAAAGCGCCCGCCGAACCATCCGGGGGCGCAGCCAGGGCCTCTGGCGCGCCCGCCAAGAGCCCGCCGCGGCGACGTACCATGTCGCGGTATCGGTCTGGTGCCAGGGCCAAGCCGGCTGCTCCCGCCGCGGGCGCCTTGAAGTCGGGCCATTCGCCCCCGGCACCCCAGCCGACGCCGGCATCCACGGGGCAGTCCGTCGCCAGCAAACCGCGGGACTCGAAGGACTCGCCGAAACCGGGTGGGAAGCCTGACGCAGGTCGCAGGGCCAGCGAGAAGCCAGCAGCCCCCAGGAAGTCAATTCGGCCCGCTGCCGGGTCAACCAGGGGGAAGAACGGCGCGGCGAAGCCGAGTCGGCGCCAGGGGCCGGGTCCGGTCGGACGGCTTATCAAGTATCCCGGAGTCGGCAGGGCCACCGCCAAACGACTTGTGAGCGCGTTCGAAGACAAGGTGTTTGACGTGATCGACAACGAGCCCCAGCGCCTGAACGAGGTGCTGCCGAAGGCTCGGGCCAAGGCCGTGGTTGACGCCAGGGCGGCCGAACGGGAGAACGCCGGCAAGAAATGAACTACGGGTTGGTGTCCGTCCTGCCGCCGCTGCTGGCAATCGGCCTGGCCATCTGGTCCCGCCAGGTGTTGCTGTCTCTGGCCGCCGGCATTTGGCTGGGTTACACCATCCTGGCGAATTGGAACCCTCTGGCGGGGCTGGCCGACGCCACCAACGGGGCCATTGCGGTGCTCGGCGATGCGGGCAACGGCCGCGTCATCATCTTCACATTCATGATCGGCGCTCTGATCGCCACGGTGCAGGCCAACGGCGGCATGGCCGGATTCGTGAGGTGGATCGAAGAGGCCCGGTGGGTGACCGACGGCCGCCGTTCGCGCATAATGGCCTGGATCGTCGGGCTGGTCATCTTCATCGAATCCAACCTGACCATTCTCGTGGCGGGTTCGGTTTCGCGGCCCCTTTTCGACCGTTTCAAGGTGTCGCGTGAGAAGCTGGCCTACATCATCGACTCAACATCGGCGCCGGTGTGCATCCTGATCCCGGTCAACGCCTGGGGCGCGATGGTGCTGGGAATACTGGCCGCCGAAGGGGTCGAAAACCCGATCGGGGTCTTCGTTGGGTCCATCCCCCTCAACTTCTACGCACTCGCGGCGCTGGTGCTGGCCGCCGCAGTCGCTTTTCGGGGTTGGGAATGGGGGCCGATGAAGAAGGCCGGCGACCGCACCCGGGGCGGAGAGCTCATGTGGGAAGGGTCGACCGCGTTTGCCGACCCAGACGAGATCGGTCCGCCGCCTGAGGAGGGAGCACGGCTCCGGCCGGTCAACATGCTGCTTCCCATCGTGTTGATGGTGGTGGCGATGCCCGTGTTCATGATCATCACCGGAGGCGGCAGCATGGCCGAAGGCTCCGGGTCTACGAGCGTGCTTTGGGCAGTAATGCTGGGGCTGGCCGTGGCCTGGGCAATGACGCTTGCCCAGCGGGGGATGAGTCTGGACCAGCTGAGTCGGATAGGGCTCAAGGGAGCCGGGGGCCTGACCGCCATGGCCGTGGTTCTGTGGCTTGCCCTTTCGCTGGGTGACGTGACGCGGGCGCTGGGAACCGGTGCCTACGTGGCGGGTGCTGTCGGCGACGCGGTTACCCCCGCGGCCCTGCTACCCCTGCTGTTTGTGGTCTCGTCCGCCATCGCGTTCGCCACCGGCAGCAGCTGGGGAACGTTCGCCATCATGCTCCCTCTGGGCGTGCCCCTGGCGTTCGGGCTTGACCTGCCGTCCGCGCCCTTCGTCGCGGCGGTGTTGTCGGGCGGGATATTCGGCGACCACTGCAGCCCGATCAGCGACACCACCATCATCTCGTCTCTGGCGTCTGCCACCGACCACATTGAGCACGTCCGGACGCAGATCCCCTACGCCGTTGTGGCCGGGGGTGTTGCCGCGGTCGCGTTTGCCGTGACCGGGGCGTTCATCTAGCCCCCCCGGGGCGTGTTTTCAGCTGCGCTCGCGCGCTGACGCTTCACCACTGCCCTACATGTCCGGATAGTCGGCGGTCGGCCCCATCGTCTGGGGAACCGGGATCCCCAGGAGCCGCAGGCACATGCCGACCTGAGCCCGGTGGTGGATGATGTGATCCAGAATGAAACCCCTCACCACGGCGCCCTTGGGCATCGTAAACCGGGCCTCGCCCCCTACAAGCAGGGTCCACGGCGAGGCCAGGTCCTCGTCCGAAGCGCTCGCCAGGGCCTCCACGGCGCGCTCGCAACTGGCCTTGAATGCCGCCACAATGTCAGCCGCGTTGTCATACTCGGTTCGGAGGTCGTCACCGCTGTCCATCACGTCAAACTCCGAACTGCCCAGCGTGGCCGTGCACCAGTTGGGCAGATTGGCGATGTGGCCGGCCAGTGCGCCAAGGGTCCACGACTTCTCATGCGGCCGCCAATCGATGTCTTCATCCCTGATGGATTCCAGCACGGGGACGGTGCCCCCCGCGATGTGGTTGAACTGAGCGAGCATGGCCTGGGCTTGCATTTTGTGGCGACTCCAAGGTGGCAAATGGCGAAAATCGTTACAAACACTTGACAAGAAATGATATTTTAGATTGTTAACCAATAACCTGCAGTCAGGCCGTGGGAGGGCCAAGGAGGCCTTGATGCCCCGATGTTCCAAGTCCGCCGCGCTCACCCGTTCCCGGTCCGTTGCCCTTGCCGCCACCAGCACCGTCCTGGCCGCATTCGCGGCAGCCGGTCCCACACTCCTCTTGGCCCCCGGACCGGTCGAAGCTCAGCGCACCCAGAAACCCGTGCTCCACGGGCGTCACTGGATGGCCATCACAGGGAAACCCCTTGGCGCCACGGCCGGCGCCCGGATGTTCATGCAGGGCGGCAACGCTGTAGACGCAGCGGCCGCCATGCTGGGAGCGACCGCCACCATGTGGGACGTTCTGAGCTGGGGGGGCGAGACACAGGCACTGGTCTACCACCCCGGCGAGCAGCGCGTGATTGGCGTGAACGCGCTCGGGGTGGCGCCGACCGGAGCAACGCCCGACCGGTACCGGGAAGAGGGCCACGAGAGGTTTCCGCCCGAGGAAGGACCCCTGTCCGCGGTGACCCCCGGCACGCCGGGCGGGCTCATGACCATGCTCGCCAAGTGGGGCACGCTGAGCCTGGCCGACGTGCTCCAGCCGTCCATCGAGATGGCCGACGGGTACCCAATTGAGGCAGATCCGGTGCGGCGCATCAGGAGCGCCCGCGAAGACATCGCCCAGTGGCCGTCGTCGGTCGAGGTCTACTTCACCAACCCCGACGTTTCCCACGATCCGGGCCCTCGCGAAGGGGAGATTTTCCGCCAGCCGGGCCTCAAGCGGACCCTGGAACGCCTGGTCGAGGCCGAAGCCGGGGCACTGGCCGCCGGCGCGTCCCGCGAAGAAGCCATCATGGCCGCCTACGACGTGTTTTACCGGGGAGGCATCGGCCGGGACTTCGTTGCCGGCGCCCGGGAGGCGGGCGCATGGATTACGCTCGAAGACATGGACCAGTGGCGGGTCTACCTGGAAGAACCCGTGTCGGTGAGTTACAAGGGAATCGATGTCTACAAGCTGACCACCTGGGTGCAGGGGCCCGTCATGCTGCAAGCCCTCAACATGCTGGAGCAGCTGGACCTCAAGTCGATGGGCTACAACAGCGCACGCTATCTGCACGCCTTGTACCAGGTGATGAACCTGGCTTTTGCCGACCGCGATTTCTATTACGGCGACCCCTACTTCCCGCCCGCCGAGCCGATAGCCGGATTGCTATCCAAGGACTATGCCAGCAACCGGCTCGCGTCCATCAACTGGGAGGCCAACGACCCCGACATCGGACCGGGCGACCCGTACCCGTTCCAGGGCGGAGAGAACCCCTTCTCGCACCTGCTCGAAGCTTGGGGGCAGCCGGCTCCCGCCGTTTCTCAAGACGATGAGGTAGCGCACGCGGACCTGGACGAGAGCTTCTACGCAGGTACCACCTCCATCCAGGCGGCCGATGCCGAAGGCTGGGTGGTGTCGATCACTCCCTCCGGCGGATGGATCCCGGCCGTGATCGCTGGCGAGACGGGGATTGGACTGTCGCAGCGCGCCCAGAGCTTTGTGCTGGACGAGGCCGACAATCCGTACAACGTCGTGGAACCAGGAAAACGCCCCCGTGCGACCCTCACGCCGGGCATGGCCCTGAAAGACGGCCGCCCCTACCTGTCATTCGCCGTTCAGGGCGGTGACGGGCAGGACCAGAACCTGCTTCAGTTCTTCCTGAACATGGTCGAATGGGACATGGACGTGCAGCAGGCCGCGGAGGCCCCCAACATGAACAGCTATCAGATGCGCGGGTCCTTCGGAGACCACGAAACGCGGCCGGGCCGGATGCTCCTGCAGGAAGCCACGTCCCCGTGGGTCAGGAGCCGCCTGTCCGACATGGGGTATGACCTGACGTTTTCGGCGCGCACGTCCGGGCCGATCAACGCGATCTTCCTTGACTGGGCCAACGGTGCGTTTTGGGGCGGATCAAGCCATCACGGCGATGACTACGGAATCGCTTGGTGAGCGGGCCGGCCGCAACGATGGAAAGGTGTGATTTGTTTCTTGGAGCCCCCAAAGGGGAAGCAGTTGGGAATATAGGCTATTAGCCTGGGAGGATGACGTGATGATGAGGTTCAAGACAATAGCAAGAGTTCATACCGAGGGGTCTCTGGATCGGTTGATTGTCGCCGCGGCGATTGCGGTTGCCGCGGCCATTGCGGGCGCTGCCCTTCCGGTCGGTTTGTTTGCGCAGGAGACCCGCGGGGAGGGCGTTCTTGTTGTTAGTGTTGTCAATGCGGATGGCGAATCTGTCGCCGCCGACGTATCGGTCGCACTGCAGCTCGGCGACGGGCACGGCGGTCAGCGGAGACCCGTCACCCGTCACGCAGAGGCGGGCGACGCAGCCCGGTTTGAGGGCCTGCTTGGTGGCACGTACACGATTCTGGCGAATTCCCACCAGTGGGGAAGGGGGTTTGAAACCGCCACGGTTGCCGGGGGAGAGACCACGGAGGTCATGGTGACCGTCTCGCGGGTCTACCATGAGGCACCGCTGGTCCTGGAGGTGGCGGGGGGCGTCGCTTCTGACTTTCTCATGGCAGCCGACGCGGTTGAGGGCGACGACCTGAGGAGTGCGGGCCAGGGCGGGCTTGGCGATGCCCTTGGCGATCGACTCGGAGTGTCTTCCACTGCCTACGGAGGCAGCTCGCGCCCGATTATCCGGGGCCTTGGTGGTGACCGTGTGCGTATTCTCGAGTCGGGAGTGGGCACTGGAGACGCTTCGGCTTCAAGCCCCGACCACGCGCCCAGCGTTGAGGCGGGTCTGGCGGACCAGGTCGAAATTCTCCGGGGACCGGCCACGCTTCGGTACGGCTCGTCGGCGATCGGGGGCGTCGTGAACGTTGAGGACGGTCGAATTCCGAGGGGCGTCCCGACGCACGGGGTGAACGGTTTCTTCAGCGCTCGTGCCGGCACGGTGGACGACCAGACAAACTTCGCCGGCCGGTTGGACGCCGGCAGCGGCAACCTGGCTTTTCATGCGAGCGGACTCGTGCGCAACGCGGGTGAATACGCCATTCCCGGGGAAGCCGAAGCCCACCACGATGAACAGGGCGAAGAAGAGGGGATGGAGGAGGAAGACGAAGGCACCCTCCACAATTCGGGGGTAGAGACGAGCCGGATGGCACTGGGCGCGTCATACGTGGTTGACCGCGGCTTCATCGGCGTCTCCTGGTCTGCTTATGACAGCGACTACGGTGTGCCCGGCCACGCCCACGAGGAAGGCGAAGAAGAGGGGATGGAAGAGGAAGACGAAGACGATCACGGCGACGAAGAAGAAGCAGGGGTGTCGGTTGACCTCCAGCAGCGGCGCGTGGACATGGAGGCCGAATGGCAGCTGGGTGATAACGAGGTTGTGAGCGCCCGGGTCGGGTACGCGGACTATCAGCACTTCGAGGTCATCGACGAAGGCGACGAGCGCGAAATCGAAACCGAGTTCTACAACAACGAAATCGAAGGCCGCGTCGAGCTCCAACATTCGTTCTGGGGCAGTGGTTCGAGTGGCTCAATCGGGTTCCAGGCCGGCGACAAGGATTTTGAGCCGGTGGGCAATGAGGCCTTCGTGCCACCGTACGTCACGCAGGGTTGGGGAGCGTTTGTGTTTGAGACCCTCCCGGTAACCGACCAGTTTCGCATGGAAGTGGGTGCCAGGTTCGAACAACGGATCAACAAGGCACCGGGAACCGAACGGGTGCACAGCGGGTTTTCGGCTTCGGTGGGCGGTCGGTTGCCCTTGACCGACAATTTTTCCTTCCTGGTGAACGCCAGCCGTTCGGCCAAACTTCCCACTGCCGAGGAACTTTACGCCGACGGACCCCACCTTGCGTCGCTGGTGTTTGAGACCGGCGACGCCACTCTTGAGCCGGAGATTGGCCTTACTTTCGATGCGTCTCTGCGCCTGACTACCGAGGGGCTCCGCGGCAGGGTCAACTTCTTCACCACGTCGTTTGACGGTTTCATTCATCAGGCGTACACCGGCGAAGAAGAAGACCATTTGCCCGTCGTGCTGTGGTCCCAGGCCGGTGCCAGTTTCACCGGAGTGGAGGCCCAGGCCGAATATGACATCTACCACAACCACCCCGGCGCACGGGTGACGCTGGACGCGTCCATGGATATGGTGCGAGCGGAGAACTCGGATACGGGTGATCCCTTGCCCCGCATCACCCCGACCCGGTTTGGAGCGGGGCTCGCATTTGAGTCGGGCGCCCTGGCCGGCCGGTTCGGAATGCGGACCACGGCGGCACAGGACCGCCTCGCGGATTTCGAGACCGAGACCGACGGTTTCACCATGTTCGACGTGCGGGCCATGTACACGATCATTTCGGGCAGAATGTCGCACGGGATCGTCCTGTCCGGACGGAATCTGACCAACGCGGAAGGACGCATGCACACTTCGTACATCAAGGACATTGCACCGATGCGGGGCCGCGACATCCGCCTGGCCTACCAGTTGACGTTCTGACCGGACGCGGGGCCCCGGCCACCGTCCAGGTTCCGTAGCCGTGGACCTGGTGCTGGTGGGTGGTGGTCACGCCCACGTGCAGGTGTTGAAAAGCATTGTCATGCGGTCGCTGCCGGCGGCGGTGCGGGTGACCGTGGTAGTGGATGTGCCGGTCGCCGTCTATTCGGGCATGGTGCCCGGGTTGGTGGCCGGGCAGTACTCCGCCGAACAATTGGAAATCGACATCGTGCCCCTGGCCCGGATGGCGGGGGCACGCGTGGTTTTGTCCGCGGCACGGGGCGTTGACCTGGCCGGTCGCCGGATCTTGCTGGCCGATCGACCCGCACTGCGATATGACTTGGTGTCTTTCGATATCGGGTCCTCCGTCCGCGGTATGGATGTTCCGGGCGCTGCCGAGCATGTGGTTCCCACGCGGCCGCTCGGTCGGTTTGGGGACGCTCTGGCGGCGAGGCTGAGTGCGCTTGACCCGTCTGAGCCCGCCAGTGCGGTAGTGGTCGGTGCGGGGGCGGGGGGGGTGGAACTGGCCTTCGCGGTTGCGGCTCGCTCGGGCCGGGCGACTCTCATCGAGGCCTCGGACCGCATTCTCCCGGGATACCCGGAGCAGGTCGCCCGCCGGATTCGGGCCGAAGCCCGGCGGCGGGGGATCAGGGTTCTGACGTCCTGCCGGGTTCGCGCGGTCTCTCGCGACGGCGTGAGTTTGGAGTGGTCCCGGTCGTCGTCTGAGCCGACTCCCGCGTTTGAGCGAGCCAGGGTCGTGCTGTGGACCACCGGTGCCGCGCCGCCCGCCGGGTTCGATCCGGGCGAACTCGCGGTGGATTCGGCCGGATTTGTCTTGGTGGGGCCGACCCTCCAGGCCAGAGGGCATCCGAGGGTGTTCGCGGTGGGGGACTGCGCCGCGTTGGAGGTCGCCCCGTGGGTGCCCAAGGCCGGTGTGTACGCGGTGCGTCAGGGACCAGTGCTCGCCAAGAACCTGCGCCGCGCCGCCGGGACCTTGCTGCGTGGCGGATCGGGCGGCCCGTCCGGCAGGTTCGCCCGCTACCGGCCGCAGCGGCGGTTCCTCACCCTCCTCAACCTGGGTGACGGCAGCGCGGTCGGCGCAAAGGGGTCACTGGTGTTTGGGGGTGCGCTGGCCTGGCGCCTGAAGGCCCTTATCGACCGCCGCTTCATGAAGCGCTTCCAAGTGTTGGGCCCCGACGGCGCGGTGGCTCGGCAGTTCCGGCGTCCCGCTGCGATGCTGGCTTCCATGAACGAGACCTGCGGTGGATGCGCGGCGAAACTCGGTCGTGCCGAGCTGGAATCAGTGCTCGACCGGCTCGGTTCCCCCAAGGGGGCGGCCGGCTCGATAGTGCCTTGCCTGAGCCCGTTGGAAGACGCCGCCGCCTACCGCACTCCCGGCGGCGAGGCGGTCGTGGCCAGCGTTGATATTGTGCGCCAGTTCACGGACGACCCGTACACGCTCGGGCGTGTTGCCGCGGCCAACGCCGTTTCGGACGTGCTGGCCAAGGGAGTTCGGCCAGGAGTTGCCCAGGCGGTCGTGTCAGTGCCCGAACAGGCGACACCGGACGACCGGCAAGAGATGTTGCACCAAATAATGAGCGGGGCGCGGGAGGTCCTCTCGTCCACCGGGACCGTTCTGGTGGGCGGCCACACCGTGGTCGGATCGCAAACCTCGGTCGGATTCCACGTGGAGGGTTTCTTGGGCGCGGAGGAGCCGTTGCTCGTCAGCGGAATCCTGCCCGGGCAGGAGATCATCCTCACCAAACCGCTGGGGACCGGGGTCGTGTTGCGCGGCGACATGCTGGGTCTGGCGCGCGGGGCGTGGCTCCAGGCGGCGCTTGAGTCCATGGTGCGCACCAACCGGAACGCGGCGCGGGTTGCACGGGATGCGGGCGCGACGGGAGCCACCGACGTGACCGGGTTCGGCTTGGCTGGCCACTTGATGACCCTGGCCGAGGCGTCGGGCGTCACTGTTACGGTTGGGTTGGCGTCTCTCCCCGCCTTGCCGGGTGCGCTTCCTTTGTTGGCGACCGGAGTCCGGAGCACGTTCCATCCTGACAACGCCCGCCTCCGTGCCAAGATCCGTTTTGTCCGGAATGTGGACCCGGAAACCGGGGAGCAGGGCGGCGGGGCAGGCGATCCACTCCGCGCGGTGCGCTCCGAACTCCTGTTTGACCCCCAGACATCGGGCGGTCTTCTGTTCGGAGTGGCCCCCGGGCAGGCCTCGGCCGTCGTCGCCAGGCTCCGCGAAGCCGGTGACCGGGGTGCCGCCGTCATCGGCAGGGCATCGCCACCGGCGGACGACGGGTCGGGCCCCGTGCCGGCCGGCGCGTTGCCTGGCGACCCTGCCGGCGGTAATCTCATCGTAAGGATGTGAGGTTCACCTTTTGAGCCAACACTTGCCCTTAGCGCCTTAGGTCCCGAGGGAGACGCAACGCCCCTCGCGGGGACTGCGAACACCGACGGCCTGGGTCATCTGTTTCAGAAGGGCTACAAAAGGCCCTCACATCCCCCAGTGTCAAGAGAGGGCGGTCCGGTGGGCCGCCTTTTTTTCTTGCCCGTCGAGGAATTCCGTCCGCTAGGAAATTGGAGTGGAGATGTCACCCGAAAATGGTGCGCCGCCCCCCGGGGGCGATCCCCTGGAACCTCTCGTTGCCTCGCAACTGAGATTGCTGGGCGAGGACCCCGAACGCGAAGGACTGGTCCGCACGCCCGCTAGAGTAGCGGCGTCGCTCCGTTACTTGTGCGGAGGGTACTCGGAGAGTGCCCAGGAAGCCCTCGGCGAGGGCGTATTCGACGGGTCCCACGACTCCATGGTGGCGGTCCGGGACATTGAGGTCTATTCCCTCTGCGAACACCACATGCTGCCCTTTTTCGGCCGCGCGCACATTGCGTATATCCCCAACGGGCGAATCGTCGGCCTCAGCAAACTTCCCCGGATTGTCGAAGTGTACGCCCGACGCCTTCAGGTGCAGGAGCGGCTCACCGAGCAGATAGCCGACGCGATCGAGAACATCCTCAAGCCAAAGGGCGTGGGAGTTGTGATCGAGGCCGCCCACCTGTGCATGATGATGAGGGGCGTCGAAAAGCAGAACTCCATGACCGTGACCAGTGCCGTGCGGGGCCAGTTTCGTTCCGATCACCGAACCCGCCAGGAGTTTCTGCGGCTGGCCCACTCTCCGCTGGACCGCTAGCAGTGGCGACGGAGCCAATGCGCCGTCCACCACGGCCTGCGCCGGGCAAGCGCGCGTGCTGTTAGAACTGGCCGAAGTTCTGGATTGCCCGGGGTGCCGGTCCGGCACGGGTCTGGTGACCCTGGTACACAGGGCGGTTGACGGCCGCGTCTCGGAAGGTCAGCTGGGGTGCCCGCTGTGCGAGGCGGAGTTCCGGGTCACCGAGGGCGTAATGCAGTTTGCCGTGCCGTCCGACACACAGGGCCCGACCAGCACATCGCCCATCGGCCGGAGTGGCGGCGAATATCCGCCGCCGGAAGCCGTCAGGGTCGCCGCCTTCCTGGGCCTCCAGGAAGTGCGCGGCGGCGTGGTCCTTCTCGGCCCGGGACTGGCGCCTGTCGCAGGCGAGTTGGTGGCCCTCGCCCCCGGGGCGGAGTTCATCGTCTGGGCCGACCAGGACCTCGCCGGCCCTGCCGGGGTAAACCCGTTACGAGGAGCCCAACCCGGCTGCTGGCCGCTCCGTTCGGGCCGTCTCGCCGCGGCCGCCCTTCTGGGGCCTGCCGAGCAGTTCCTGGAGGAGGCGGTCCGGTGCCTTGCGTTCGGTGCACGCATTGCCGTTCTGGAACCGGGCCGGGAAGACTTGGCCCGTTTGGCCGGACCAGGTTTCCAGCAAGTCGCGGCCGACCAGACGGCCTGGGTGGGGAACACGGCTGTTGTTTGACGAACACTGCTGTCCAGGTCTACGATTCCGCCCATGAGAACATCTACACCTCTCCCACGTGATTACCGGACCGGCACCCTGGCCGACCTGTTTTTTGAAGGACTGAACATGGAACGGCCCGACCCCTACACAATCCGCGGAGACGATGGCTGGAGCCGCGTTCCGCTGGCCGAGGTGAAGCGACTGGTGCAGGCCGTCGCCACACGCCTGCGCGAACTCGGATTTCAGCCCGGTGACCGAATCGCGATCATGTCCACCACGCGGCTCGAATGGGCGCTGGCCGACTGGGGGGTGATCACTTCCCGGACGGTGTCGGTCCCGGTCTATCCCATTCTTCCCGCCGATCAGGTCAAGCACGTCCTGGCGGATTCCGGCGCTTCCGCGGTTTTCGTGGAAGACGAAGAGAAGCTGGCCCTGCTGGCGTCGATAGCTCCCGACCTGCCGGAACTCCGGCTTGCCGTGCTGTTTGACGGATCGCCCAGGGCCGCGCTCGGAGATGAGAAGGTCCCGTTTGGCGCGGTGACGATGGACGAACTGATCGCACGCGGCGAACAAAACGGCCAAGAGTTGGCCGACTCGTGGGAGGAGTTCGCCCGCGACACCGACCCGGGCGACCTGGCGACCATCATCTACACCTCGGGCACGACCGGACTCCCCAAGGGCGTGATGCTGACCCATGCCAACGTCCACTCCAACGCGGCGCTCGCGGCGCGCCCGGTGGGACTCGGGCCGGAGGATACTGCCCTGGCGCTTCTGCCCATGGCCCACGTGTTCGAGCGAGTTGGCGGGCACTTTGTGATGTGGTTGGCCGGGAATCGGATCGCCTACGCGGAAGCCCCCGAGACCGTGGTGCGTGACATGGGGGAGGTGCGCCCCACGGTTATGATTGCAGTGCCCAGAGTATTCGAGAAGGTCGTCGAGGGGGCCGAGGCCAAGGCCCGCGCGGGGGGCTCGGCCAAGTACGGCATCTTCAAGTGGGCCCGGGACGTCGGCGAGCGCCGCGCCAAGATGAAACTGGCCGGCGAAAAGCCTGGTGCCTGGCTCAACCTTCAGTACGCCGTGGCCGACAAACTGGTGTTTTCCAAGCTGCGCGCGCTGACCGGGGGGCGCATCCGGACATTCGTCAGCGGGGGCGCGCCCCTGCGGGCCGATGTGGCGCATTTCCTGTTTGCGGCCGGATTGCCGGTTCTGGAGGGTTATGGCCTCACGGAGACCTCGCCGGTGCTCACGCTGAACCCAGAGGATCGGCCAAGGGTCGGGACCGTCGGCCTGGCTGCCCCGGGAACCGAACTCAAGATCGCCGACGACGGGGAAATACTGGCCCGCGGTCCGCAGATCATGAGGGGTTACTACCAAAACCCGGAGGCCACGGCCGAGGCGATCGACAGCGACGGGTGGTTTGCTACCGGTGACATCGGGACGATTGACGAGGACGGGTACTTGCGTATTACAGATCGGAAGAAGGAAATCATCGTCAACGCCTACGGCAAGAACATCGCTCCCCAGCCGGTCGAAGCCATGCTCAAACGGCACTCGCTCATTGAGGAGGCCGTGCTGATCGGCGACCAAAGGAAGTTCGCGGCCGTGCTCGTGGTTCCCGAGATGGCGGCGCTCCGGGCGGCTTCAGACGTTCCCGCGGGAACGTCTGACGCCGAACTGCTGACGTCGGAGGCCACCCAGGCCGTGTTGGAGGCAGCGGTGGAGGCAGCGGTGGCGGACGCGGCCCGGCACGAAAAACCCCGGGCCGTGCTCCTTGTGCCGGGCCCGTTTGGCGTAGACACCGGGGAACTGACCCCCACCCTGAAGGTGAAGCGCCGGGTAATCATGGCCCGCTTCGGCGACCAGATTGACGAGCTGTACGCCCAGGCCGAATCCGAGGCCGAGGCCGCCGAGACCTAGTCCCGCGGGGCGAGGCCGGGACGGCGGCCGCTGGATGTTTTCGCGCGGGTCGGGCGCCTTTGGTCGCGCAACAGCTCGGATTGTCTTGAACTGGAACACCGACGACACAGGAATGATCCAGTTCAGGTCGATGTTGGCACCTTGCAGGTGGCGCGTGGATGGATTTGCTGGGTAGCCGGAGCTGCTGCTCAGAACGCGATTAGCAAGATCCTGCCCTCCGCTCCGGCGGCCCAGAACATTGTTCCTGTTGGGGCGGCCTCAACCGCCCATGCGCTAACGCCGGGCAGAGATGTCCAGGACATTCCCAAAGTCGTCGTGAAAGCCGCGCCGGCGGGGGAAACGGCCACCGCGGTGAGGCCCGTTTCGTCGTGGGCGATCGCGCTGCCGTAGATGGCCCCGGGGACGGGGGCGTCCTCTCCGTGCCGCCAGCTCCCGCCGAGGTCCGAACTGACGGCCACATTGGCCAGGACGGCATCGGCCGCATAGTCTCCGCCCAGTGCCAAGACCCAACCGCTGGTGCCTGATGCCACCGCCGGATCCACGGCCAGCGTGTAAACCCCCGCGCTTGGCCCCCTCGCGATGTCCACATCGGTCGCGGTCCAGGTTGCGCCGTAGTCGCTGGTCCTCAGCACGCGGGCGGACCCGCCGGCCCCGGTGCCGATCCAGCCGAGTCCGTCGCCGACCGCCCTCGCGCAGGTGCCGCTCGCCGCAAAGCCCCCCTCGCCTTCGTTGGCGGCCGGCAGCCCGTCCCGCGGTGCCCGTTCCCAAGTCGCGCCTCCGTCGGCGGTTACCAGGATGTAGGGTACGCCGTCAAAGCTGTCTCCGTAGGCGAAACCTCGGCCGTCGTCCCAGAAGTCCAGGCAGTCGAGGAAGCCATCCGGATGGTCCATGGCGAACGCGAGCTCCCAGCTCCGGCCTCCGTCCGCAGTTCGGTAGATGCGCGACGCGGGTCCCGAGCCCGCGCTCAGCGCCACCGCATGCGCTGCCGAGAAACCGTGGACGTCCCGAAACTGAAGCGAGTCGCCACTGGGGGCGTTCACCCGTTCCCAGCGGTCTCCTGCGTCGAGGGTTCTGATGATCACGCCCTCGTGCCCGCTCATCCATACCACCGAATCCGACACGGGACTCACTGCCTGCAGGACGGCACCAACTCCCGACGTGATCTCGATCACCTCCGGTCCGACGCGATCCTGGCCCTGGGCGGCCCGTGTCCCGGGACCGACCAGAACGGAAACAAGGACCGGTGCGACCGTTGAGCCAGCCACCATGCGGCCACGGACTTGAGCTGTGTGGCGGCGTACCATGACGTACTCCTGTATGGGGTAGTGCGGTGCTTGAGGAACCTAACCGGACCTCGGCGCCGTCCGGTTGGGGATTGCAAACCAGATCCCAGATGCCGTTGCAAACACGGAAACCACCCTGTATCACGCCATCCGGGCTCTAATTCAGTTTGCGGAGGAGCTCCTCGACGCAGTCTTCGGGCGACAATTCCTCGGTGCTGAGGTGGATCTCGGGCTCCTCTGGCCGCTCGTACGGACTGCTGATCCCCGTGAAGTTCTTGATCTCGCCGCGCAGGGCCTTGGCGTAGAGCCCCTTGGGGTCGCGCCGGGCACACTCTTCGGCGGACGCATCAATGAATACCTCAAGAAATTCCCCGGGTTCGAAAAGCCCCCGCGCCATCTCGCGGTCGGCCCGGAACGGGCTGATGAACGACACAATCACGATCAACCCGGCGTCTACCATCAAACGCGCAACCTCGGCCACGCGCCGGATGTTCTCGGTACGGTCGATCTCGGTGAAGCCCAGGTCGGCGTTCAACCCGTGGCGCACGTTGTCGCCGTCCAGCAGGTAGGTGTGCCGCCCTTCGATGTAGAGGCGTCGCTCCAGCAGATTCGCCACCGTGGACTTGCCCGACGCGGACAGGCCCGTGAACCACAGACACCGGGCATCCTGCCGCTTGAGCTGCGCCCGGACCTCGCGGCTGATGTCGAATTGTTGCCACGTCACGTTGGCTGCCCGCATGAGCGCGTAACTGATCGTGCCTGCCGCAACCGTTCGGTTGTTGCCCCGGTCCACCAAGATGAACCCGCCCAGCTTCCCGTTCTCCTCGAACGGGGCAAACGGGACGGGCCGGGAAGTGGCCAAATTCACCACGCCGATCTCATTCAGCTCAAGCTGCTTGGCGGCAAGCCGCTCCCCGGTGCGCACCTCCACCGAGTGACGAATGGACGTGACCTTCGCCGTGACCTCGCGGGTGTGCATCTTGAGCAGGTACAGGCGCCCGGCCACCAACGGCTGCTCGCCCATCCACAGGATCGAGGCGCGGAACTGGTCCGAGACTGCCGGTGCGTCTTCGGCGTCGGCGATCACGTCCCCGCGTGTCACGTCAATCTCGGTGGAAAAGGTCAGCGTGACCGAATCGCCGCGGCCCGCGCGCTCGACCTCGCCCCGGCCAACCAGAACCGATTTCACCGGTGACTCGCTGCTCCCGGGCACCACCCGGATCCGCTGCCCGGGTTTAACCGTCCCGGAAGCCACGCGGCCGCAGTACCCGCGGAACTCCGAATGGGGGCGGTTCACGTACTGGACCGGCATCCTGAACGGGGCATCATCGCCCGGGTCTGTCACTTGCACGGTTTCGAGGTGCTCCAGCAGGGTCGGACCGTCGTACCAGGGCATGTTGTCCGAGCGGCGCGTGAGGTTGTCGCCGGTCAGGCCGGACACCGGCATGGCCACCACCTCGGGCACGCCGACGTCGTCCGTCAGCTCCCGGTACTCTTCTTCGAGCGCCTCAAACGTTGCCTGGTCCCAATCGACCAGGTCCATCTTGTTGACCGCCAGCACCACATGGCGCACCCCGAACATGGCCGCGATCCGCGTGTGGCGGGCCGTTTGCGGCAGAATCCCCCGGCGCGCGTTGACCAGGATTATGGCCACCTGCGCGGTGGAGGCACCCGTCGCCATGTTGCGCGTGTACTGCTCGTGGCCGGGCACATCGGCAACAATGAACCGCCGCCGCGGCGTCTCCAAAGAGCGGTAGGCGACATCGATCGTGATGCCCTGCTCGCGTTCGTCCTGCAAACCGTCCAGGAGCAGCGCGAGGTCGATGTTCTCGCCTTGCGTGCCCCACCGCCGAGAGTCAGCTTCGACTTTGCCGAGCTGATCGGCGAAGACTTGGTTGCTGTCGTACAGCATTCGCCCGATCAAGGTGCTCTTGCCGTCGTCCACGCTCCCGCAAAGCACAAGGCGGAGTGGGGCAAGCCGGTTGGAGGTTGGGGAGGTTACTTCTCGGCCCATCAGAAGTAGCCGTCCCGCTTCTTCTTCTCCATCGAGGCCTCGTCATCGTGGTCGATCAGGCGTCCCTCGCGCTCCGAACCGTCGGCGGCCAGGGTCTCGGCGATAATCGCGTCCAGCGTGGTCGCCGTGCTCTCGACCGCGGCGGTCAGGGGATAGCAGCCCAGGGTCCGAAAACGCACCAACCGGGACTCAGGCGCCTCGCCGGGATTCAGGGGCATGCGGTCGTCGTCCACCATGATGAGCTGTCCCTCGCGCTCCACCACCGGCCGCTCGGCCGCATGGTAAAGCGACACGATCGGGATTTCCCGGGCGGCGATGTAGCGCCAGATGTCGGCCTCGGTCCAGTTGGACATCGGGGCAACCCGCAGCGACTCGCCAGCCCCGAGCCGGGTGTTGTAGAGGTTCCAGAGTTCGGGGCGCTGGGCCCGCGGCTCCCACTGGTGGGCCGCATTCCGAAACGAGAAAATCCGCTCCTTGGCGCGCGACTTCTCTTCGTCCCGGCGGGCGCCGATGAAGATCATGTCATAGCCGCCGGCGTCGAGCGCCTGCCGCAGCGCCTCGGTCTTCATCACCTCGGTATAGCGCGACGAAGAATGCGTGAACGGCGTGACGCCAGCCTGCACGCCTTCTTGATTGGTGTGCACGATCAGTTTGATCCCGTCCTCGGCAGCCGTGCGGTCCCGGAACTGGATCATCTCCCGGAACTTCCAGGTCGTGTCAACGTGCAGCAGAGGCATCGGCAGCGGGGCCGGCCAGAAAGCCCTCTGCGCCAGGCGAAGCAAGACCGAGGAGTCTTTGCCGATCGAATAGAGCATGACGGGGCGGGAAGCCGCGGCCACTCCCTCGCGGATGATCTCGATCGCCTCGTCCTCAAGGGCAGCCAGGACGCGATCGTCACGCACGGGCGGGCCTAGCGTTCGCCTTCAAACTGGACACGTAGGGACTCGACCCTCCTGCGATTCGCTCCAAAGTCCCAAATCGGGGCCAGAATCGACATCGAGCGCACGTGAATCACTCCTTGGTCCGGGGACAAGACGAGTTCGAGCCGGTCGGGGAAGGCGATCCGGGTCCTGAACCGCGCACTCAGATAGTCCTGGGTCACAGTATCGATTTTGGTGCGGGGCTGACGGCGCACGATCTCCGCGAGGCGCCCGAATTCCTGCCACGGGTCCCCGGCGATCGTGAAGGGGGCAATGGTACATCTTGGCCGGACGGTATCGTGGCTGTTCACGCAGGTCCACGGATAACGGGGGCACCGTTTGAGTTCAGGCGGCACGGTTCAGTCCCGCCGAAGCGCGGTTCACCAGTGCCGGGGTGCGGTCACCAGGGGGTAGCCTCGGTGGCCTTGAGCTTGTCGGGCAGCGTGTACTTCAGGTCATCGAGCAGCGCAGCATCCAACAGGAAGGAAAAGGCCGATGCGCGCCATGCCGCGGCGACCGTCGGCGCAACCTTATGCAGTTGCCCGGTGAGTTTGCGCCGCGTTCGCATCGCCGCCATCGCCCCCGGCATGCCCCGGGCCAACTCCAGGCGGTCTGCAGTTTTCCGGCCAATTAGCGCCCGGGTTACGCGGGCGGCGTGGGTGCGCACCTGGTCGAATTCCTTCCCCTCCCGCTTGCCCGCAATCCTCGGCAGAGCGTCGAACAGGGCCGTGGCGATGACGAGTGACTCTTCGCCCGGCGGAGGTTCAATCGCCCGGGCGGTCCGCCACAGCTCTCGCGTCTTCTCTTCGTTCCCTTCGAAAAGGAGTCTTTCAGGGATACCAGTCAGCAATGACGCGTATCGCCAGGCATGCATGAACCCCTCGCGGGCTTCCGCACTGAGGGATGCACCCAGCGCGGTCGCATGGCGCAGCATTCCGGCCGAAAAATTGGCCGCCGCGACCCCCAAATGAGCGGCGTGGATCGGGGCCCCGAAAGTCGCTTCGTCCCACTCGCCGTAATCCAGGATCAAGCGCCGAATCTGGGCGTGCACCAGACGAATACGCACCGACAGGCGCCAGCCTTCTCCCTCGCGGTCCAGGCCGCCCGGCATCATGATTTCGATAAAGTGGCGCGTGTTTTGGCGAATTCGCCTGGGCCCGAACTGTGAATTGACGCGCCCGGTGGCATGGAACGACTTCGCGATCAGCGTGGAGGCGTTCTGGACCGTGGACACGAAGAGGGCCGGAATAAACAGGTCGGAATGAGCATGGAACGCCCTTATCCCGGCCTGTGCCACCTTGGGATCCCACCAGTCGGGCGGTTCGTTGACCTCTTCAAAGAGGTCGATCAGTGATCGCGGCGCTTCCTTCAGCGTCTCCTTGTCGCGGTCCATTCCGGCCCGGATCAGCCGGTTGATCTCGGTCACCCCGCGCGGCTGCAGCTCCTGCACCGCGACATCGGCCGGCGGGTCGCCAACCTGGGCCTGGATGACGTATTCTCTGGCCAGTGCCGGCCCCACCTTCGCAACAGTCCGGTCGAAACGCTCGCGGTAACATGCGGGTCCCGTCTCGGGATACTGAGCCAACTCGCGGGTCTCGGTAGTGATCACGACTGCTCGTCTTGGGCGTATTCCAGAATCCGCTGTCCAGGTGTGCATGCTGCGGCCAGGCGGGCATGCTCGTCGGAAGTCAACTTCATCCAGCTGGGTGTCTTCTTGCGGGGAAGCAAGGTGATCCGTTCAAGCCAGTCTTCGTCCACGAATCCTGGGCCCACGAATTCGGCAAACCGCCGCATTTCATCTTTGGGGGATTCTAGTACAGTCTCAAAGCGCATGTTGAGGACGCGGTCCTTCGGGAGCGCGTCCAAGTATCTGGTACCCCGTTCGATCATACTGCTCCACAACCACCCGAACTCGTGCAGCGCGGCGGGATTGTCGCGGAAATTGTCGGCTTTGGCGTCAAAGCTCCGAAACACCAGAGGAGTGAACCAGGGCACCCAACGACTGGTCCCCGGCCAGTTGCGCGGGCTGAAAGAATCCATGCCGACGCGCCTGCCACGCATCGCCATGCCCAGGTACATGCGGAACACGTAGTGGCCCCGCATGGAGATGGCCGTGTCGCGGCCGTCGCGGTAGACATGCACGAAACGGGCGTCGGGGAAGAGCCTGGCCAGGGTCGGGACGCTGAGAATCGAAGCCCCGGACCGTTCAATCCACACATCCTTGCCGAAACGGACGGCCAGCCATTCAAAAAAGAACCTGTACTGGGCCTGCAAGGTGTACCGGCCACGCGCCCGGATCACGGGGACAAGCTCGTCCCAGAGGGCTTCCGGGTCGTCCGACAGGTGGGGTAGCGTAGCTCCCATGATTGCCGGCACGTCCCGGGGTCCGAACCGGGACCCGGGCTGCCCAACGGGGTAGAGGTATTCGCTGACGATCAGGTTGTTGCGGAGCAGGGCCTTCCCAACGGGGCGCAGATTGGCGAAGCGCTCGTACAACCCCTCGCCGTCAAGATGGGATCCAACAAGCGCCTTGTCGGCCAGGCACGCCAGGAACTCGGACACGCTAAGAATCCGGGGGTGCAGCCGGGCCATGTTGGAGACCATCGTAGAACCGCACCGCCCGGTGCTGACCACAAACACGGGGGGCGTATCGATGTTGGGCAAAACGCACCTCGGAGTTTGGCGTCGTAGGCGCGGCATTCTAGACAATGAATTGCGCAAACTCAACTAGCGCTCTAGCGTGGGGCGTTACGGGCAGCATGAATTTCGTGAAAGTGGTGGTGAGGACACTGGCTGCGCTTGCGAGCCGCTGAGCGAGCAGGAGATTCGGGACGACAAACTGACAGGGGCTCGCTCATAGCGCCTCCACAATGGGTTTTCGCGTCGCCAGGGACATCCACCGGTGAGTATTCCCGCGATAGCGCGCTAGGACGAATACCCCAGCCGCTCGAGCCCGGGGCGGCACGCGGCCGTGATCGCGGCCTGCTGGGCCGAGTCCAGCTGCGCAAATTTCGATTCTGTCTGGCGCGGGATCTTCGCCACCTCGGCTACCCAAGCGTCGTCGTCGAGTTCCGGCGAAATGAACCGGATGAGGCGACGCGCCTCTTCAGCCGGATTCTGTTGCATGTCTTCGAACCGCAGGTTCAGCAGCCGGTCGGGGGGGAAATGGCCGAAGACCCGGTGCCCGGTTTCGATCATCTTGCTCCAGAGTTCCGCCGCCTCGGGCAGGGTCGCTTCCTCGGCCATGAAGGCGTCCAGGTCGGTCATCCGCCACTGGGCCTTCTGAATCGCCTGGGTTAGCCGGTCCCGCCGCTCGAACCGTTCGAGCAAACGGTACGCGTCAAGGCCAATACGCCTGGCCCGCCTGGCCCGAGCCAGCGCCAGCTTGAACGGAGGGTGTTTCGCCATCGACAACGCCGTCTCACGGCCGTCCCGGTACATATGCACAATCCTTGCCTCGGGGAAGTAGCGCAGCAGTCGCGAAGCAAGGATCAGTGAGCCGCCATGACGCTCCACCCACACCCTTGAGCCCCGTCGCTGGCACAGCCACTGGCAGAGCGCCCTGATATGGTCGGCGGGTGTGGCGTCGGACATCGCGCGCACGGCCGGACCCAGCTCGTCGAACAGTTCTTCGTACTTGTCAGTCAGGTGAGGAAGCGTCACGGCCAGAATCGGCGGGAGGTTTTCCGCGTTGAAGCGGGCAACGGGATCTGTGAACGGGTAGAGCACCTCGGTCAGGCCCTCGTACGTCACGATCCGCATTCGGGGCGTGTGCTCGCTGTACATCCGCCACATCTCGTCGCCGCTGATTTTCTTCCGGGTGAAAGCCGCCACCCCGAGCTGCGCAAAGAACTCGGACATGCTGAGCACGCCCGGGTGCTGGTTCAGCATCTCCGAGACCATGGTTGAGCCGCACCGACCGGTGCTGAAGACAAAAACCGGCGGAATGTCGGTCACGCGACCGCCCTTCTGGCCCCTCGTTTGAAGTTTCGCTCGCGGGCCACCAACGGGAATTTCTGCCTTGCCTGTCCGCTCGCGGGCCACAACCGGCAGACCATCCTTGCATTTGTAGATGATGAAATCAACGACTGCCGGATCTTCCTTGGAGACCAGCTCAAACCGCCAGCGCCGGGCAATGATCGCCAGTGCCAGTACCATCTGGATGGTGGCAAACCTGAACCCGCTGCAGAACCGGTTGCCGGCACCGAACGGCGCGTAGGCCAGACGCGGAAGGTCGGCGGAGGACGAGAGCCAGCGCTCGGGCCGGAAGCGTTCCGGTTGGGGGAAGTACTTCGCATCCCGCATCGGAGTGCGGATCGAAAACTGCGTCACAGAGTGTCTGGGGATTTGCCGACCGCCCAACTCAATATCCTCTAGCGCAGTACGACCCAAATACGTTGCGGTCGGGGTCAGTCGCATGGTCTCGTCCATTACCGCCTTCGTGTACACCAGGCGTTCAACGTCGTCGAAGTCCGGCAGACGGTGGCCAAGTACCTCTTCCAACTCGGCTTCGAGGCGCTCGCGGGCCCCGGGGTTACGGCTCAGATGATAGAAGCACCAAGTCAGCGTTACCGCAGTGTTCTCGTGAGCCGCCACCAAGATCGCGAAAGCCTCGTCTTTGAGCGCGCTTTCCGGAAATGTCCCCGCAGGGTGCCCCTCATCCCAGGCGGCCACAAGGTGGGCAATCAGATCAGTGCGCTCCTGCGCGCTGGCCCGGGCTTTGCGGATGGCCTCGTAAACACGGTCGTCCAGCCGCTTGATCGCCCTCTCGCTGGCGATGGTGCGGGGCAGGGGCAGGGCCTTAACCACACGCCCCAGGGGAAGCAGCCCCAAGACGGCCCGCCACCGGTAACCTGCCAGCGCTTCCTTCATGATCGCAGGCTCAACGTGCAGGTCGTCCCCGAAGAACGTCCGGGCCGTGATGGAAAGGGACAGTTCGTGGCTGAGGTGATCGATGTCGAGCTCCTGCCCGTCACGAACCGAGTCGCGCTGCCGAACGGCCTCCTCAACCATCGCCACCGCGTAGCCGCGCAGCGCATTCGGCGTGAAGGAAGGCTGCAACAGTTTGCGGCGCCACTTGTGATCATCGCCGTCGGCGGTGACGATGCAGAGGTTGTCGAGCGTGCGCTGTTGCTGCTTGCCCTTGCCCAAACAGGCGTGCTTCCGGAGCAGTGCCTCTTCCATTATTTCCGGGTCGAAAACCACATTGAACCGTTTGGCGAGGATGCGGTAATCGGCCATGGCCCCGCCCTGGCGGTGCAGCTCGGCGAATAACCCCGTGGTATCACGCACGCGGCGCCGAAGATCGCGAAGTCCGGCAAACATTACGTCAGGGTTCCTTCCGTCCCGCGCGCTTCATGATCGGGCGGCAGAATTCCTCGGACCCCGCAAATTTCGTGCGCTCGTTCAGCCTCTCGGCACCCGTGAAACGGGATACCGCGCCTGCCTCCAGGCGGTCGGCCAAGAATCCCCGGGTGGCGAAGCCGTCGTCGGACCGAGGCTCCAACAGGCTGAACAGCAGGCTTCCAAAAGGCTGATCGATCCGCGCGATCATGTCCCCGGCGGAAGGCAACACCTTGGCGGGAACGTACTCCCCAAAGCGCCCTCACCGGGGCCGGACCAGTTCACGAAACCGGGGGTCGTCGCGAAGGGGCTCGAAGCCGGGGTGGTCGGCCAGCGCGGCGCGCCGCCACTGGTTAAGGGCCACGGCCCTCTGGAGCGATTCGATCGTCTCGTTCCACATCTCCAGACCGGCGTGGATTTCGGCCAGGGTCATCCACGCGTTGTCATTGTCCTGCGATCTGAACGCGGCCTCCTGGGCCTGACGCAGCGCGGCGCTCAGTTCTCCTTCTCTGGCCAACCGGCGGGCCCCGCTCAGCATCTCACCCGATCTGATCTTGTCGAGCAGGCGCCTGAGCTCGGCCAACGGGCGCTGATGATCGTCCACCCGAATGTCGATCGCCCGGTCGCTGAAGCCTCCCCCGACCCGAGGTCTGACAACAAGAATGGCACCCGACTGCATGCCGCGGGCGTCGCCCCCGGCCGCCTGCGCCGCATCGAGGGCGTCGAGCAGGCGTTCGGCCAACGGCCCCGAAGAACCCTCGAAGGACTCCGCCATCGCGTCCACGACTTCGGGACCGGTGAGAATATTCCCCTGGGCGCAGTAATCGACTCCGCAGCGGTGTCCCTTCCAGTCGCTGGCCCCGGTGCCGGTCCATGCCGCGGTACGTCCCCGAATGTCCAGGATGGCTACCTGGCGGCGCTCCCGGCCCTCGTCGCCGGCGACCATCTGGTTCAGGGCTTCTTCAGGTGAATACCCGGCCTCCAACAGCTCCAGCCCGATTCCTCCGTACATGGGATTCGCCGCGGCCTGGTGGGCGATCACGGCGACCCCTCCCCGGGCGTGCATGGCCCGGTTGCCGGCGGCGAAGGCCTTGGACTGGACCCCCATGCCCAGTTCGCCCGTGTCCGGGTCCCGGGCAATAATGGAATAGGTGCCCAGATAGTCCGGGTCCCGGTCCGTGGCATGGTCCGGTTCCTGAGTCGCGCCCAAATCGCTAGCGGCACCGGCCATCGCGGCAGGCAGAAGCGGTACCGCCAGCCAGCGCCGGATGCGACGAAATCGGGTACGTCGAAAGGAGGCGTTTTTCATGGTTCTGAGAGTAGCCAGCCCTCCGCTCCGGCGCTAGCTTCCGCAGGCTACACCCGCCCCGATGACCGCACCAGAAGGCCGTACCAGACGCGGTACCGGTTTTGCCTCGCCTTTGCCTGCCCGGGGGCGGGCAGCGATGCGATCCAGACAGACGGGCTACAAGAACAACAGGAGCCAGGGGAATGCACGCCACACCCTGTTCGTCGGCCGGGGCACCCTGGTCTATCCTTTCTGGCGCTTCTCGCGCCGATTTTCGTCGCGCCACAGCAGTGGCAGTTGCAACAGCCGCCGGACTGATTGCGGCGCTCGCCCCCGTGGCCCGGGTCGCCGCCCAGAGCGGCCGGCCCGAGACTACTCCTCGGAACGCCGACGAAGGCGAGGGGCCGTTCGACAGACTCATCCTCCGGGGTGTCACAATCATCGACGGCACCGGCGCACCGCCGATGGGGCCCGTGGACATCGTTATTGAGAACGACAGGATCGCGTCGGTGCGGACGGTCGGCTACCCGGGCCTGCCGATCGACGAAAACCGCCGCCCCGACCTGACCGACGAAAACAACCCCGGCGCATCGACCCGCGAGATCGACCTGAGCGGGCATTACGCGATGCCCGGCTTTGTGGACATGCACGCCCATACCGGCGGCGTGCCCAAGGCACCCCAGGGCGAATACGTCTACAAGCTGTGGATGGCCCACGGAATCACGACCTCAAGGGGAGTCGGACACGGCCCCATGATGTGGTCGCTGGGCGAAAAGGCGAAGGCGGCGCGCAACGAGATCGTGGCTCCTCGCATGTATACCTACGTGAGGCCCGGCGAAGCCTGGGACCAGGGCCCGGTCGACACACCCGAACAGGCCCGCGCCTGGGTACGCTGGGCTGCGGCGCAGGAGGTCGAGGGCCAGCGGATCGACGGTCTCAAGCTGGGGTCGTACGATCCCCCCATCATGGCCGCCCTGATCGACGAGGCCCACCAGCACGGGCTGGGCACCGTGGCCCACCTGGGGCAAATGGGCGTTTCGCGCATGACCGCGCTGGACGCGGCCGAGGTGGGTCTGGACATGATGACCCACTACTACGGCCTGTTCGAGTCCATGCTCTCTGACTATAGTGTTCAGAACTGGCCCCTCGACTACAACTACCAGAACGAGCAGCACCGGTTCGGCAACGTGGCCAGGCTGTGGGATCAGGTCGACGGACCCGGCAGCGACAAGTGGAATGCGCTGATGGACCGGTTCCTGGAGCTCGGCTTCGGGATCGATCCCACCATGACCATTTACGAGGCCAGCCGGGACGTAATGCGCGCCCGCAACGCCGACTGGCACGACGAATACACGCTGCCCAGCCTGGAGGATTTCTACCAGCCCAGCCGCGCGGCCCACGGCTCGTACTGGTTCTACTGGACCACCGAGGACGAGGTGGCCTGGAAGAACTTCTATCGCGTGTGGATGCAATTCCTGAACGAATACAAGAACCGCGGGGGACGGGTCACCACCGGCTCCGATTCCGGGTTCATCTACAAGTTGTACGGATTCGATTACATCCGGGAGCTTGAGCTGCTGAGAGAAGCCGGCTTCCACCCGGTTGAGGTGGTGCGCGCGGCCACTCTGCACGGGGCGCAGGAACTGAACGATCCGAAGGGGACCGAGCCCGATTTCGGTCTGATCCGCGCGGGGCTGAAGGCCGATTTCGTGGTGGTTGACCAGAACCCGCTCCAGAATCTCAAGGTGCTGTACGGAACCGGGGCCCTGAAGCTGAACGACGAGACCGGCGAGGTCGAAAGGGTCGGAGGAATCAAGTACACGATCAAAGACGGCATCGTCTACGACGCCAAGCAGCTTCTGGCCGATGTGCGGCGGATGGTACGCGAGGCGAAAGAGCAACTGGCGGCCGACGATCAGGACCAGGACTCTTGACGAGCCGCCGGATGACGTTGGGAGTGCTGGGCGTGCTGGTGGTGCTGGGGGCCTGCGCCCCGGCCGGGGATTCCGGAGCGGACGATTCGGAGGCGCGGACCATTCAACCGGGGCCCCCCGGCGAGGCAGGTCGCGAACTCACCGCCGAAGAGGCGGCCGCGCTTCCCAGACCGGAATACACGGATGCGGACGTTCGGTTCATGCAGGGAATGATCCCGCACCACCAGCAGGCACTCGAAATGTCGGCTCTGATTGAGGGGCGGAGCCAAAACCGCATGATCGGGCTGCTGGGCCAGCGGATCGCGATTTCTCAAAGGGACGAGATCGCGCTGATGTCGCGCTGGCTGGAGCGCCGGGGCGAGCCGCTCTACGAGGCTCCCGAGGGGCATGAGATGCACGCGGAGCACATGACAGAGGGCCACACGGACCACGGGGAAGACGACCACATGGCGGACGGTCACATGGCTGCCCACCATCCGGCCATGCCCGGCATGCTGTCGCCCGAAGAGATGGAGCAGCTGGCCTCCCTGTCGGGGGCCGAGTTCGACATGGCGTTCCTGCGGTACATGATCCGGCACCACGAGGGGGCGCTGATCATGTTGGACACGCTGTTCGCGAGCCCGGGGGCCGGACAGGAGACCGAGCTCTTCCGGTTCGCGTCGGACGTGGACGCGGACCAGAGCATGGAGATCGACCGCATGGCGCTGCTGCTGCGCGAAATCGCCGCCGGCGCGGCGCGGGACGACCCGGATCCGGGTGCCGGCCCGGATGGCGCGCCGCGGTGACAAATAAGGCGATAACCAGTCGAGTCGGAGCGGGTGTCGCCGCGGTGTTCGCCGCGGCGCTCGTGGGGTCGGCCCCCGCAACCGCCCAGCTTGAGGCCCAGTTCGCCTTCGGTGGCCTCCTCAACCCCTTCACCGGGGAGAGCCGCTCCACGGCGGTCTCCACGATCCAACACGCCGGCACCTGGGCGCTGGGCGAAACCTTCCTGTTTCTGGACCACACCGACGACCGGGGCGCCGACGGATTCAACGACCGCGACATTTACGGCGAGTGGTATCCGACCCTCAGCATCAGTAGCCTGGCCGGGCGAAGGGCGGGTCTGGGGCCAGTGAGGGACATCCAGGTCATTGCGGGTGTGAACATCGGGATCGTCTCTCGCGTCCGGAAGTACCTGCCCGGAATCCGGCTCTCGTGGGACCTGCCGGGGTTCATTTTCGTGAATACCGATTTCACGGCCTACCGGGACGACAGCGGCGGTGTGGATTCGGGCGGCGTCCCCAAAACCGGCGACGGCTGGGGATGGGACGTGAGCTGGCTGTCGATTTTCGGCCTCGCGGGCCAGACGTTCCAGTTCACCGGGCACGCCGAGTATGTGAGCGGGGTTGGCGACGAACTTGGCGGCGAGTTGAACTCGTGGGTCCTGGCGCAACCGCAGCTCCGCTGGGATCTGGGAGAAGCGCTCGCGGGTTCGCCCAACACCCTGCACGCCGGGTTCGAGTACCAGCTGTGGCTTAACAAACTCGGTACCGACGAGGACGAGAATACGATCCAGTTCCTCCTGGTTTGGATTTTTTGACTTTCGGCCGCATGGCAACCGTCCGGCTAACACCTGAACGGTGATTTTCCAGAAGCGACTCTCAAAGGAGACTGCAGGATGAAGTTGACACCAGCGATGAAGCCCCTGACCCTTGCGGCAGCCGCCGGACTCCTGGCCGTGGCCGCTTCGGATGCTGCAGCCCAACAGCGTCCCCCGCCGGTTGAGATCCCCGAAACCAGCTGGCAGTGGGATCCCGACGATCCGCGCATCGGCCTGGAGGCCGGCGTGTTCGACGCGGGCGAGGCAATCGACGGGCTGTCGCTGCTCATCAGCATGCCCAAGCCCGACGCGTTTCTGACCGAAGAAGCGGACGGACGCGGCCCCACGAACTCAGACATCGCCTTCCTGGGCGATTACATGATTCAGGGAAGCTACTGGGGCTTCCAGATCTACGACGTTTCAGATCCGGCCGAGCCCGAGTTGACCGTCAGCGTGGTGTGCCCCGGCGGCCAGGGCGACGTGTCGGTCCACGGCCACTTGCTGTTCACGTCGGTGCAGCAGTCCAGCGCCCGGCAAGACTGTGGAACCGAAGGGGTTGAGCCGCCGGTGAGCGGCGAACGGCTCATGGGTATTCGCATCTTCGACCTGAGCGACGTCTCCAATCCGCGCCAGGTCAAGACGGTGCAGACCTGCCGCGGCTCCCACACCCACACGTTGGTGACGCACCCTGACGCGGACGACCGCGTTTGGATTTACGTGTCGGGAACCGGGCGGGTGCGCCCGGCCGAGGAACTCGACGGTTGCGTGGCGGGGACCCCGGACGAGGAGCCGGGCACCGCTCTGTTCCGGATCGAAGTGATTGAGGTGCCCCTGGCAATGCCCGAGGATGCGCGGATTGTCAGCGCGCCGCGCATTTTCGCCGACCCCGAGACGGGCGAAATCGCCGGCTTGTGGCCAGGGGGCGACCACGGTCCCATGACCCAGCGGTCGCGGGTAACCAACCAGTGTCACGACATCACCGTGCGGCCCGACCTGGGGCTGGCGGCGGGGGCGTGCTCCGGTAACGGGATCCTGCTCGACATCAGCGACCCGGCCAACCCGGTCCGGATCGACCAGGTTGCGGACCCGAATTTCGCCTACTGGCACTCGGCCACCTTCAACAACGATGGCACCGCGATTGTCTTCACCGACGAGTGGGGTGGTGGAGGGGCGCCCCGGTGCAGGTCCACCGACCCCGACACCTGGGGGGCAAACGCCATTTTCCGCGTGCGCGACCGCAAGATGGAGCTGGCCGGCTACTACAAGCTGCCGGTGCCGCAGACCGAGCAGGAGAACTGCGTGGCCCACAACGGTTCCCTGATTCCGGTGCCCGGCCGCGACATCATGGTCCAGGCCTGGTACCAGGGCGGAATCTCGGTGTTTGATTTCACGGACCCGGCCAACGCTCACGAAATCGGATACTTCGACCGCGGTCCCCTGGATCCGGTGGAGATGCTATCGGGCGGATACTGGTCGGCCTACTGGCACAATGGCGCGATCTACGGAGCCGAGATGGCCCGCGGCATCGACGTGCTGGCGCTGGCCGTGGGGGAACACCTTTCCGAGGCGGAGATCGAGGCGGCCCGGTCGGTGCGGATGAACGAATTCAACGCCCAGACCCAGCCTTTGGTCGAGTGGCCGGCCACGGTGCCGGTCGCCCGCTCTTACCTGAAGCAGATGCAGCGCAGCGGCGGAATCGGGCCCGAGGCGGCGTCCGCGGCCGAAGAATTGCTCGAGATGGCTGAAACGGGATCAGTCGACGGGGATGCCATGGTGTCTCTGGCCGACCAACTCGAATCCACGGCCCGCAGTGCCGAAAACGCCCGCGGTGCCGGCGATGCGCGCCGCCTCCGCCTGCTGGCGGACACGCTGCGGGGGATCGCGGCCGGCGGCTGAGGAACCTCCCTACCGAATCGCCTCCGGCACCGGCGGAAAACCGAAGGTCCCCCAAGAAAAAGCCAATCAATTCGGCGCGGCTACCTCCTACGGCGATGGCCTCATCGATGCTTGTCCGGAGGTATCCGCGCAAGGCCCTGGTGGGCGGCCCCGATCTCTACCCCGATGGCCTACCCGTATCACCTGCTACCCACAGGAGGGAGGAAGAGCCTATTTTTTGCGCCTGCGTATTTTTCTGCCTGAGCGGGCCCCGTAGAATGCGACTGACCAGGAAACCCCAACCCCAGTGAGAATGCGATGAGGCAGTCACAGCCCCTGGCGTCGGCCGGATTTTTTTCGACGTCGGCGGTGTTAACGCTGCTGGCTGCGGCCTGGGCCACGTCCTGCGATGACACCACCACCCAACCCCCGCCGCCGGGTCCCAACGTTGCCCCGCAGGTGGTGGGGTCTGTTTCTGAGCAGTCCATGACCCCCGAAGAGACTTTGGTCATCGATTTTTCCGACGTGTTTGCCGACACCAACGAAGACACCCTCACCCTGACCGCGGCGGGCGGGGAGGGGACCGTCGATTTGACGGTCGTGGACCTGACCGTCGCGGTTCAGGTTGCTGACGGGGTCAACATCGTCGGGACGGTGGACGTGGGCCTGACGGTGACGGCAACCGATCCCGACGGCCTTTCCGCGACGACTACCGTCGACGTGAGCATCATCCAGCCCAACCGCGCTCCCGAGGTTGTGGGGTCGGTTTCCTCACTGGACGTATTTGCCGGCCGGTCGGTCACAGTCGACGTGGCTGCCCTGTTCTCCGACCCGGACGGCGACCAGCTCACCTACACGATTCAGTCGAACGACGAGTCCGTGGCCACCGCGGAGCTTGCGGACGGCGAAGCAACCCTGACCGGCGTGAAGCAAGGAACTGCTCTGATCACGATTGGCGCGACCGATCCCGAGAACCTCGCGGCGTCGGTGTCGGCCAGCGTGACGGTCACCCTGGAGACGGTTTTTGAAGACGACTTCAGCGACGCCAATGCCTGGTCGGCGGTTGACGCCACGGTTGTTTCGCAGGCGGGCGTGATGACCCTATCCTCGCAGACTGCCAACAACCCGGGGCTTGCGGTCACCTCGGTTGAGGGCATCTGGGAGGAGTGGGAAATGTCGGTAGTATTCGGCCGCGGCCAGACCGACAGAACCTTCCCGGCTCTGCTGATCCCGACCGGGACCGCGACCGGCGGCGGCGGCTACATGTTCAGCATCGGTTCCGGTTGGGTGGATCCTTCGACGGAGGAACCGAGAAATTACGTGATGTTCCACACCGAGGGCGATTTCGAAGATGAACTGACCTACATCCCGCAGGCGTCGGGCGACTCGGACAAGATAGACAGCGGCGCGGACGAGTTGACCGTGGTTCACCTTTCGGTGAAGGACGGCGTGATGCGGGCCGTGGTGGAGCAGGAGGAGCTGTTCGCGTGGACGCTGGGCGCGGAGTACGGGGCCACCCTGGGTTCGGTAATTCTCGCGACCCTGACCGAGACAGCGGGCAACAGCTCCATTTGGGATCACATCGTGATCAGGGGAATACGGCGGCAGTAGTGCCTTCCCCCGGACGCCCCGCCGCCGGCCCCTGCACCAGGAGCCGGGCGTTGGTTGGGGCAGTCGCCACGGTTCTGGGAGTGGCCTGCGGCGAAGGCGGCGGAGGCCCTGAACCGCCGCCTCCCACCCCTAACCGACAACCGGAAGTTCTGGGAGAGGTTCCCGCTCAGACGATGTTGCCCGGAGAGACCCTGACCATTGACGTGAGCGGCATTTTCAGCGACCCTGACGGAGACGCGCTCACAATCACGGCGACCGGCGGCGAGGACGTGGTCGCCCTCAGCGTGGCCGGGACCAGCGTGGTCGTGCGGGTGGCCGACGGCGTGGAAGTAATCGGGACGGTGGTCGTGCCACTGACCATTACTGCCTCCGATCCGGACGGACTTTCCGCCTCGGTAGGGGCGGCGGTCAGCATCTTTCAGCCAAACCGAGGTCCCACGGTCGTGGGTGCGATTCCCGACACGTCTCTCGAAGCCGGCACGGCTTTCGAGACAGACGCCGGGGCGCTCTTTTCCGACCCGGACCGGGACCCGCTGACGTTTGAGGCCGAGTCCGACACGGAGTTTGTAGAAGCGGAGGTGACTGACGGAAAAATCACCGTGCGAGGTGCCGGGCCGGGGTCCGCCGTGGTCACGGTCACCGCCACGGACCCTCATGGCGAAATGGCCTCGCTCTCGGCTGAGGTGTCGGTATTTGCGTCGGTGATCATCGACCGCGACTTCTCCAGCACCGACGGATGGACTTTCATCGATGCCGAAGGCACGGTCGAAGACGGGGTGATGCAACTGACCAAGACCGACGCCGAATCGTGGGCTCTGGCTGCTTCAACCTCGGTGGGGAGTTGGACGGACTGGGAAATCACGGCGGTCATGGGCCGGGCCGAAGAAGAAGGTGTGTTCCCTGCGATCGCAGTCGCCCCCGGTGCCCTGCTCACCAGCGGGTACGCGTTTGGCATCGGATCGGGCTGGGAAGAGGACGGGGTAACCGAACCACACAACTACATGACTTTTTACGTCACGGTCAGCCTCTTTGAAATCACACTCCAGCGCATCCCCGCGGCGTCGGGTCACTCCGACCTGATCCAGAGCGCTCCGGGCGAACTGACCGAAGTGCGGTTCTCAATCAAGGACGCGACAATGCGCGCCCACATCGGCGACACCGAACTGTTCGCGTGGCCGGTCCCGCCCAGCTATCCGCGGACGATCGGAGGGCTGTCGCTGGTGACGTATTCGGACCAGGCCGGAGTTAGCACGCTCTGGGACCACATCAGCGGGGAAGGGGTCCGCGCGGGAGCAGCTGACCGCGAGTACCCCGATCAAGGCCCGCGGGAGCGCTCGCGCCCAGACCCCGGACGCTGACCGAGGGGTAGACAACCCGCATTTGCGTCACTGCCCCGAACTCATTTATTTCGTATGTGATGAAGCAATCACTCACGACGGCAGCGTCTTACGGACCCAGGGCCGCGCTCCTGGCCGCGGCGGTATTTCACGCCTGCGCCGAGAGCGAGCCCGAGGCTCCGCCGACACCCGAACAACCTCGTACGCCTCCGGTTGTGGCTCCGCCGGACACGGGACGGGTGGAAATACCCCTCGGGTCGGTAGCCAATTTCGACATCATCGACGATGCCTTCGTTGACGAAGAAGGCGACCACAACGAGGAGGCCAACGCGTCGGTTAAGGTCGGGCAAATGGTCACCTGGACGCAAAACGGGAATAAGATCCACCGCGTTGAATTCAGCGCCGTCCCGAATACGGTGGAGCACGCGGACAGCCGGGACCTTCGCCCCGGACGCACCTGGGAATATCGCCCGCCCCTCCCGGGGAAATACGTGTTCTTCTGCCGATACCACGAGTACATGATGGACGTGGTGATTGAGGTGGTTGAAGAAGACAGCTGATCTTGGCCTGGTTCCGGCGGGTGGCTGCGAGACCGTGGATTTGACCATACCGGTATTGTTTCGTGTTCATGGACTGTTTGGAGGGCCCAACCTGGTGAGCCGCCGAATGGTGCCGCAGTTGGAGAAAGCGACCGCCGCGGGCGTGCTGCTCGCTTTTCTGGGGGCGTGCGGTGGTGAAGAACCCGTGGCACCGTCCCCGCCGCCTCCCCCGCCGGATCCGGTGGAGACTTCCCGGGAAATCCTGATCGACAGCGTCCGGTTAGTGGCCGACCAGCGGAACCTTGATCCGCTTGATCCGCACGACCCGATCCGGCCCGAACTTGTTGAACTTGGCCGCATGTTGGCGTTCGACCGCGTCCTCAGCGGGGAGAAGGACATCTCCTGCATGACCTGCCATCTGCCCGAGCTCGGTGGCTCGGACGCGCTCTCTCTGACCGTGGGCCAGGGCGGCCAGGGGCTCGGCGCGGACAGGATCCACCCCAGCGGCGTGTTCGGCCCGCGTCACTCCACGACCTTGTTCAACCTCCACCTGCGCCGGTCGCTGTTCTGGGACGGGAGGCTGGAAGAACTGGAGGACGGGGAACTGAGAACCGATGCGGGAGCGCACCTGACCCCGGAGATGATCGACGTGTTTGAGTTCGGGGTGACGTCCGCCCAGGCTCTGTTCCCGGTCGAGAACCGGCAGGAGATGCGGGGCGGCTCCGACAACCCCGTTGGGGCCCTGCCGGACGGGGCGTTCACCGCCGTGTGGGCAAGACTGATGGACCGCTTGGTCGAGTTTGAGGACTACCGCGCCCTTTTTGTGGCCGCCTATCCGGGTGTGGCGTTCGACGACATGACGTTCGCGCACGCCAGCAACGCGATTGGCGCGTTCATGATCGAGGGATTCGCCATGAACGACACGCCGTTCGACAGGTTCTTGGCGGGCGACACCACGCAACTGAGCACACCGGCGCTCCGCGGCGCGCTCAGGTTCATGAACGAGCACCGGTGCATGCGTTGCCATGAGACGGACTCGTTCCAAGACAGGCAGGGTGATTTCCACAACTCGGGAGTTCCGCAGTTCGGGCCTGGTTTCTCCGACGAGCCGGGAGTGGGCGACGACTTGGGCAGGGAAAGGGTCACCGGGGATCCCGCGGACAGGCGCCTGTTCCAGGTGCCGCCGCTGCGCAACGTCGAGCTGACGGCCCCGTACGGGCACGCCGGTCAGTTCGCCACTCTCGAGGCGATCGTGCGGCACTACAACAACGTGGAGGCTCGGCTCCGCGAGTATGACGTGAGCCAGATCCCTCCGGAACTACGGGGGACTCTCCTGAACAACTTCGACGAGATCCTGGCGAATCTGGACACATTGCTTATCCCCGTCCGGTTCGAGGAAGGGGATGCCGGGGACATCGTTGAGTTTCTCAAGTCGCTGACGGATCCCAGGGCGCTGACCCTGGATCTGGCCCCGGACACCGTGCCCAGCGGGCTGCCCGTGGACCGACTGACTGGCGGACGCCGCTAGAGACCGCCGGGCAAACGAGGATGGGCCTTCGCGAGGGGTGATTTACGTTGACTCACGGGGTTGCCTGATTCAATTCCTGCAGCGCCCGCAGGCTGCCCAAGACCGCCGAGACGGCTTCGTCCACCTGACCGGAGACCGGGTTCAGCGCGAGGCGCAACACTCCCTCGCCGTCGATCACAAACACCGCCGGGATTTCGCTGACGCGGTAATCGAGGGCTGCCGCCTCGGCCCTGCGCGTGACCTGGTAGGGTGCTGCCGCCGGGGTCTCCCCATCAGCAGTCGCGGCCGGTTCCCAGACCCTGAGCCCGTGCGCGGATGCGCCAAGGGAAGCGAGTTCGCCGCCGGCTTCGCCCAGGGCAGTTTCCAAGTCCCGGCACGGCCCGCACCAACTGGCACCGAATTCCACTATCATCGGTCCGCCGCCGTCTGCGTTCCCGGCTTCCTCGGGTGATGCACCGGAGAGGGGAGGGGCGGGGTGGCCGACGCCGAACAGCCGCTCGTCTTCCCGAATGACCGCGAAACGCTCTGGCGGTACAAGGCCGAGCTCCTGGGACTGGACGATCCTCACGGGGTCCAGGTTCTCAATCGTCAGGCGGACGGTCTCACCATCCGGCCCCGTCCACTGGTATCCCCTCGGGAGGTTGTCGTCGGCCCCGATGTGCCACAGTAGCTCGCCCCCCCCGCTTTGCACGCTGCGGATGATGTCGGTGGCCACCCCGCGGACGGAGCCTCTTCCCGCGTAACTCAGCTCGCTGCCGAGTTCGCGCGCAAACGGACCCAGGCCGGCGAACTCGAATACCACTCCAAACAAGGAGAAATGGGCCAGATGTAGGCCGGCGCCGTCCAACGAGCCGAACCGCATCTGGCTGGTGGCGTAGTCCATGACCGCGACTTCCTCGGACCCGCCCGACACAAGCAGGACCGGTTCGCCCGGTGGTCCCCAGTGTGGACTCACTCCGTCCCACAAAGGGGACGGCTGAATGCGAGCCGAAAAGAGGGGAGGCAGGGCCTGTGCTGCCTGCGGTACCAGCCGCACCCAGCCCCGGTACTCGGCCTGCCCTCTCCCCGATTCCTCATAGTTGAAATCGTATGAGACTCTCTCTAACTGGCCGATGGCGTCGGCGGCTGCCGTCAGGCGGGCCGCGGGGTCCGGGCTGGCGCACGCACCCGCCAGCCCGACTGCGGCAGCCGCCCCCAGAAACCAGGACCTGGCTGAAGGCGGGCGCGCGCCGGGAAGGGGTGAACGAGCTCTGGCGAAGCGTAGATTGGCGCGGAAAGCGATCCGCATTGGGCGGTCCTCCTGGGCGGACGAAGGTGGAGAATTGGGCGTTTGATGGTGCTGGCAGTGAACGCTGGGAATCTATCGGGGGCACCCGACATGACAACCGCCGCGGAGGTCTGCCGGGAGTTTGAGCACCGGCGGGGACGGCCGCCGGCGGTGCTGGTGCGCGCGCCCGGCAGGGTGAACTTGATCGGGGAGCATGTCGACTACTGCGGACTTCCCGTACTCCCGGTGGCGATCGACCGGGCTGTCTGGGCAGCCGCGGCCCCGGCCGTGCGGCCGTGCGTGGACACTATGCTGCGCGGGGCCGGTAGCGAGTGGGAGCGGTATGCCGAGGCCGGGTTTCGGGCAGCGCGGGAGTGGCTCCGGCCGGCCGGCGAACCGACCAGCGCCGCCGGAGCCGACGTTCTGTTTCATTCCGACTTGCCGGTTGCCGCCGGGCTGAGTTCCTCGTCGGCGCTGGCGGTGGCGGCGACCTTGGTGGCGCTCGAGGTCGGAGGGGGATCTGTTCCAGCCCCGGACGATGCCGTTGCCCGGCTTCGGCTGGCGTCAGTTGTTGCCGAAGCAGAACGCGGGTCGGCCGGCACCAGAGGCGGGGCCATGGACCAAACGGCCAGCCTCATGGGCGTGGCCGGGCATGCCCTGCACATTCGCTTTGTGCCGCACGCTTCGGTTCAGCCGGTCCCGCTGCCGGAAAACTGGCGCTTGGTGGTCGCATGGAGCGGGAAGAGTGCGAGAAAGGGCGGGTCGGCCCGGCGCGTGTTCAACGAACGGGTGGCGCAGGCGGACGAAATCGCCCGGTATTTCGGAGCGGGCCCGGCGGCGAATGCGCTCGGTTCGGTTCTGCCCGTGTCCGGGGCCAAGTTGCCTGGGGTGCTGAAAAAGCGGTTCGCCCACATCAACGGCGAGGCCCGCAGGACCCACGAGGCCGTGGCTGCACTCAGAGCGCGGGATCCGGGCCGCTTCGGGGAATTGCTCAATCAGTCGCACGCAAGCCTGCGCGACCTGTACGAGGTGAGCACACCCAGGCTGGACGAGCTGGTGAACCGTGCCCTCGGAGCAGGGGCCTCCGGAGCCCGCCTGACCGGCGCGGGGCTGGGGGGCTGTATCGTCGCCGTCTGCGAGGCAGGGGCAGTCCGGCGAGTCATGCAATCGCTGGAAGACGCGGAGCCGTTTGTTGCCCGACCCGCGGCCGGCGCTGAGGCCAGGTCGCCGGCCCGCGAAGGCTAGGCCGTTGTCTGCGACGCCCTGGGCAGAACGCGGAACAACCATACCCCCGACGCCGCGGTCAACACGCCAAACGTGATCGCAGGGCCGGTTCGGCCGTAGAGGGCCATTCCCGCCGCGAACAGCGCCAGGTACACGGTAGCGCAGCCCAGCGCCCAGGCCAGCATGCTCGCCGCCAGTCCCCCCGGTTCGACTCCCGAGGTATCCACCGCCCGCCGCCAGCCGACCGAAAATGGCCGGACCCGGTCATGGAACGCCTGCATCTTGGCCTTCTCGGTTGGCGGTGTCAGGAAAGTCACGCCCAACCAGACGGCGGAGGTAATCGCTACGCCCATTACCAGCCTGACCGAGCTGTTCAGGGCTCCCAGCCCCAAGGCTTCATGGAAAAGCGCAAACCACAGCGCAGTCGCCGCGGACGCCGCCATCGCGGAGATCTCCGACCAGGCGTTTACCCTCCACCAGAACCAGCGCAGCAGGAACACCAGACCGCTGCCCGCGTGCAGTGCCAAGATCAAGTGGAACGCCTGTTCCGCGCCGGTCAGGAACAGAGCCAGCACGGAGGAGAGCACAATCAGAAGCACGGTCGAGACTCGGGCGGCCATGATGTAGTGGCGCTCGCTCCGGTCTTTCGCCGCGAACCGGCGGTAGAAGTCGTGCACCAGGTAACTGGACCCCCAGTTCAGATGGGTCGAGATGGTCGACATGAACGCGGCCGCCAGCGAAGCCACCACCAGCCCCCGCAGGCCGGCCGGCATGTGCGTTAGCATGGCCGGGTAGGCCAAGTCGTCGCCCAAGATGGCGGGATCCAGCCCGGGGAAGGCCTCGGCCAGAGCGTCGACCGTCGGGTAGACGGCCAGCGAAGCCAGAGCCACCAGAATCCACGGCCACGGTCGCAGCGCGTAGTGGGCGATGTTGAACCACAGCGTGGCCTTCATGGCATCCTGTTCGGTCCTGGCTGCCAGCATCCGCTGTGCCGCGTATCCGCCGCCCCCGGGCTCGGACCCCGGATACCAGGTAGACCACCACTGGACGGCAATCGGCACGAGCAAGACCGGCACAAAAACCGACCAGTTGGTTGGGTCGGGGACCATCGCCAGGCTGTCCGCGATGGCGGGGTGTTCGGTCATGGCCGCCAGCCCCCCCACCGCCGGGTGGGTAACGGCGTAATACGCAGCCCCGACCGAACCCACCATGGCGATCGCAAACAGAATCAGGTCCGTCGCAACGACCCCCCACAGTCCTGATGTGGCGGCATATAACGCAGTGGCGGTCCCGGCAACGACGACCGTGGTGTATCGGTCCGCGCCCAGCAGAATGCCGGCGATCTTGATAGCGGCGAGGGTAACAGTGGCCATGATGACAACGTTGAAGAACAGGCCCAGGTAAACGGCCCGGAAGCCCCGCAAGAACGACGCGGGACGCCCCGAGTAGCGGAGTTCGTAGAACCCCATGTCGGTGAACACCTCGGACCGCCGCCACAGCTTCGCGTAGAAGAACGTGGTGCACATGGCGGTGATCAGAAACGCCCACCACTCCCAGTTCCGGCTCACACCGCCGTTGCGCACCAGGTCGGTGACCAGGTTCGGAGTGTCCGTGGAGAAAGTGGTCGCGACCATTGAGGTCCCGAGCAACCACCACGGGAGTTTCCGCCCGGCCAGGAAAAACTCGCCCTGGCTGCGGCCCGCCCTCCGCGCGAAATACAATCCGGCGCAAACGGCCATCAGCCCGTAGCCCGCGAGGACCCACCAGTCCAACCCGGTCAGTTGCATTCAGGAAGCAATCCCCCAGCCGGTTACCAGCCCCAGCCCTCCCGGTACGGCACGCGAATCTGCTCCGGGGGAATGGCCGCCGCGTTGAGGATCTCGCCGGTGGCGGGGTCCAGGCGCAGTTCCCGCCCGCTGCGGATGGCCAGGTTCCCGAGCAGCACCATTTCGGTCAGGGGGCCAGCGTGTTCGGGGAAGTTGGATCCGGCGGGCGTCCCTCCTCTGGCGGCTTCGGCGAATTCCTCGTAGACGCCCTCCGTCCTGGGGTAGGTCTCGGGCACCGGATTGGCCTTGATCTCCTCGTCGCGCACGGGGTCCATCAACCTCGGGTTGTCGCCGTAGATCCCGGACCGCATCATCCCATCGGAACCGACCCAGATCTGCCCGCTCCATTCGGGGGGCCACTGGTCGTCGGCGCCCACCCCCGGCAATCTCGGCGGCGAGAAACTCCCGTCGCGCCACACCACCTTGATCGGTCCGCGGCCCGGCTTGGCGGGGAAGTCGTACTCGATGCGCGACGCCAGCGGGGCCGTCTCGTCAAACAGGGTTGTGGATTCACCCGCGACCCGCTCGGGCGTACCCAGATCGAACGTCCAGAAGGCGGCGTCCATGGCGTGGCAGGCGATGTCGCCCAGCGCGCCGGTGCCGAAGTCCCACCAGCCCCTCCAGTTGAAGGGAGCGTATCCGGGGTGGTAGGGACGCTCGGCGGCGGGGCCCAGCCACAGATCCCAGTTGAGCCAGGGGGGCACGTAATGCGCCTCGCTGGGACGGTCGAGGGCCTGCGGCCAGATCGGCCGGTTGGTCCAGTACTCGATGCGCTGAATCTCGCCGATCGCACCGGCCTCGTACCATTCGCGCATCAGGCGGGTGCCGTCGTCGGCGTGTCCCTGGTTTCCCATTTGGGTGGCGACGCCGGCCTCGTTGGCGGCCCGAACCAGCTCGCGAACCTCCCAGATGCAGATGGCCAGCGGTTTCTGGATGCGGGTCGGGATGCCCAGTCCCAGGGCCATCATTCCCGCGACGGCGTGAGTGTGGTCCGGAGTCGAAATGACTACCGCATCGATGTTGCCGGCCTCGGTTTCGAGCATCTGGCGGAAATCGGAATAACGTTTAGCCTTCGGGTACCGGCCCCACGACCCCTCGGCCTGGTGCTCGTCCACATCGCACAGGGCGTAGATGTTCTCGCCGGCGTCCGCCATGCCGTTAACATCGCCCGACCCCATGCCGCCCACACCAATGTGGGCCACGTTGAGAACATCGCTCGGGACAGGCCCCGAGCGTCCAAGCACCTTCCCGGGAACAATGGCCAACCCGGCCCCTGCAGCCGATGCGCCCAAAAAAGAACGGCGTGTCAGACCCTTGGTCATGGTGGAATTGTCCCTGGGTGTCTTGTGATTCATGCCGTGTTCTCTCCTTTGTCTGGTCCCCGGCTGGCAGTGTGGCCCGGTCACGGGGTGATGCCGAGCAGGTCCAGGACCTCCCGCGGCGGACCCTCAAAGCTGGCCATCGGTCGATTCCCCACGAATCCGAGGTCTTCCATCCCTTCGGCCGAGGTCCAGAACGCAGTCGACGTAAGGTCCCGGACTCGGTCAAAAAACCGGGCGGCCGTCTTGAACTCCGGCGCCGCGCGGCTCTCCATGCATATGTCGTCGCAAATCGCGCGGGCCTGCGCCGCGGGCAACCCGGAGAACTCCGATCCGAACCGCGCCGTCGCCTCACGGTCGAGCCAAGCGAGCCCGCCGCGGATCAGAGTGAGGTCGTTCTGGTTGCCCTCGTACGGCGCGCTGACCCATTCGTTGATGAAATCCTGGGCACCGATCGAGGCGGCCGCAGGCGAACGGTCGTCGGCCGGGATTATCACGTCGCACAGGGCGGCGAGCCGCCGCAGTTCGTCTTCTGTCAGGACCGAATCCCACGGGACGGTCGGGTTGATGAGGTCAGGGTCGGTAGGCGTGCCGGCAGCGAGGGGATTGCCCGGACCGCCTGCCGCACGGCCCGCGCCGCTGCCACGGGCGGCTCCACCGCTGTCTCCGGGACGCCCGTCCCCGCCGCACCCCGCCGACCCAACGGCCCCCGCTGCCCCCGCGGCGCCCGCGGCGAGGGTCTTGAGCATCCGCCGGCGGGTGACGCCGCTCACAGTGCCCCCGTGCGGAGTTGTTCGGCCAGGTAGTCCGACGAGCGCCAAGCCAGGGCCATAATGGACAGAGTTGGATTCTTGTCGGCGTTCGACACGAACGGAGCACCGTCCATGACGAACAGATTGGGGACCTCCCAGGACTGGCAGTACTGGTTAAGGACCGAGTCCGACGGGTCGTCGCCCATGCGGGCGCAGCCGACCTCGTGGATGATCTGGCCGGGGGCCGCAATCGCACGAGAACCGTCGGTCTGCACGGTGGAAAGCACCTGTCCCCCCATCTCTTCCACAATCCCCGCGAAAGTGTGCTGCATGTGCACGGCCTGGTTCAGTTCGTGCTCGGACCATTTCCAGTGGAACCGCAGCGTGGGAATGCCCCACTGGTCAAGCTGGTCGGTGTCGAGTTCGCAGTAGCTGTCTTCGTTGGGAATCATCTCTCCGCGCCCGTCAAAGAACACGAACGAGCCGTAATACCGCCGGCACTCTTCCTTGAAGCGCTGACCGTAGGCTCCGTCGGTCAGTGGTTCCAAGCCGCCGAACGCGCCGTATCCGGGCATCCGCTGCCCGCCGCCGAACTCAACGTGGTAGCCGCGGGCAAAATTGAGCTGCCCGGCAAGCTGCTCTCCGTACAGCCACCACGGCATGTACATGTGCATCGCCGAAGCGCCCTCCTCCGCGTGCCGGGGCAGGTTTTCGAGGGCGGGGATCTGTGCGTAAACACCGGCGCCCACGGTGTCCATCAGGTATTTGCCGACCAGACCGCTTCCGTTGCCCAAGCCGTCGGGAAACGGCCCGCTGACCGAATTCAGGAGAATGCGCGCCGACTCGCAGGCGCTGGCCGCCAGCACGACGGTCCGCCCGCCGACCCAGACATCTTCCCGGGTACGGCGGTCGATGTAATGGACTCCAGAGGCCCGGTCGGCCGAGTCCACGGTCACCTCGCGGACCATCGCGTCAGTTACGATGTCAAGGTTGCCGGTCGCGAGCGCGGGGGGAAGGCAGACCGTCGGCGTCTGGAAGTTGGCCTTGATCGAACACCCCCGGCCGCACGGCGTGGCCCAGAAGCACGCCAGCCGTTCGTTCATCGCCTCTTCGGTGACCCGGCGCGCCGTGGCGTTGTTGGGCCAGAGTCCGCGGGCCAAAGCGGCGCCGTCCATCCGCTCGGTCAGAATGGCCAAGTGGGCGGGAATCACGGGAATGCCCATCCCCCTGCACGCGTCGCGGGTCAGGAGTTCGTAAGCCCGTGGGGCGGGGGGTGGCTGGAGTACTCCGGGCGAGGAATTGGGCGTGTTCTCCAGTCCTTCGTTGGACCCGTAGACCCCGACGAACATCTCGGTGCGATCGTAATACGGGGCCAGGTCGTCGTAGGTAAGCGGCCAATCGGCTCCCAGCCCGTCCCTGCTGCGCGGCTTGAAATCGTAGGGACCCATCCGGAGCGAGATGCGGCCCCAGTGGTTTGTGCGTCCGCCCAGCATCCGTGCGCGCCACCACATGAAATTCGTCCCCTCGGCAGAGCTGTAGGGCTCGCCCGGTACCGTCCACCCGCCGTCCACCGTGGCGTCGTAGAACCCGAACGGCTTGTCTTGGGTGCCGGCTCCCCTCAGCGGCGCTTCCCGGGGAAGCTGGAACATCGGCGTCTCGGTGACGGGATCGTAGTCGCGGCCCGCCTCCAGCAGGAGCACCTTCGCCCCGTGGCAGGCGAGCACGTAGGCGGCCATCCCCCCCCCCGCGCCGGAGCCGACCACAATCACGTCGTGATCTTGGTGTGTAAGGGGAGCTGGGGAGGTCATCCGAGCCTCCGGCGGGCGGCTAGCAATTCCCGGTGTGGGCGTTGATCAACAGCCTCCTGTCGCAGCGGTGGTGAAGGACGCGACCTGCCGTCCGGCCAAAGCAAAGGTGACCCTTGAAGTGTAATGTAAGCTCCGCGCCGCGGGAAACGGGCGCCTCACCGCCAGAGACGCGCTCAATTGCCGAAAATGCGCTCCCCACCGCCAGAAGGCACGAGATCTTGAGAACACATCGCGTCCCGAAGTTCTTCCTGGTGCCGGCATTGTTGGCCGCTGGAGCGCCCGGGTCTGTGCGGGGGCAGTCGATGAGCAGCCTTCTGGAGTCCCTTTTCGACTATATCGAATGCGGCGCGCCGCTGTGCCTTCAGCCGACGACGGGCGATCCGGGCGGGCACGACAGCCATTTCGTGCCGGAGAATTCCCCGTCCAACGCGGCGGTGATTTCGTTCTTGACCGGTGTTCTGAACGAGGTTCCCGGGAACATGCCCCTGGCCACGCCGTTCCTGGGGCGGGTCCTGGCCGACGAAGAAGACCCCGGTCCGACCAGGCTCCTCCGGGCAATGACGCTGGGCCGGGGCCGTTTCAACCTGGGTGTTGACGCGAGTTTCGCCCGGTTCAACCGAATCAACGGAACATCCACCTCCGGGTTTTCGACGGTTTTCGTCCACGGTCCGCCGGAGCCCGGCGAGTCTTCCGAAACAGACGTCATTTCGGCGTCTTCGACCATTGCTCTGGACATGATGCGGGTCAACTTCGGCCTCGGTCTGGGTTTGACGGATTTTCTGGACTTCGGCCTGACGGTGCCGGCGGTGACCACCACCCTGAATGCGTCGTCGGAAGCAGCGATAGTAACCATCGATCCGGGTCGTCCGCACCGGTTCGGCGGCACGCCGTCAATTCCTGTGCTGGGTGCAAGCAGGGAGGTCAGGGGAACTGCCACCGGGATGGGTGACTTGGCGGCCCGGATGAGGCTCAGCATTGGTGGCGGGGCTCACGGGGTGCCCGCGGCGGGCGGCCCGCCGCGTGTCACGGGCGCGCTGCTGGCCGAAGTGTCGCTGCCAACGGGTGCGGCCGACGATCTGCTCGGTGCGGGCGAGGCGCGGGCGCGGGTGATCGCCGCGTTTACGGCTCGCTCGAAAGTGATGAGCTGGCACGCCAACCTCGGCTACCTTGCCCGGGCCGAAAACCCGGAAAGGGACCAGGCGCTGGTCGGCGTCGGTGCGGACTACCGGCCCCAGCGGGGACTTTCGATTTCGGGCGGGCTTCAGGGAGGCTGGGAATTCCGGGGGAGCGGCCCCGCCGCCCCGCCCCCGGCAATTATACCGGCCGGCGTCAACACCGAGGTCTCTCCCATTGAAATCAACGATCCGTTCCGCGGTTACCTCAACGCCAGTCTCGGCTTCAAGGCCAGAATCGGGGGGATGCTGGATGTTGTCAGCGATTTTCTTGCCCCGCTTCCGGGGAGCTTCGGTTTCCGCCCTTCCACGGTTTTCACCCTTGGGATCCAGAGCGCGTTCCGCTAGAAGTGCGGGCCTGCTGTTTGGCCTCTGCCTGCTGCTGCCGTCGGCCGCCCGGGGTCAGGACCCGGGCGCGGGCGCTCCAAGGGCAAGGGATCTCGGCATCCCGTTCCAGGGCGTCCCGGGACCGCTCAACGCCATTACCGACGTGGAAGGAGTCAGGGTAGGGCACTCCACCATTATCGAGGGCGATGGCCCGCTGGTCGTGGGGCAGGGGCCGGTCCGCACCGGCGTCACGGCTGTTTTCCCCCGGACCGGCACCAGCGAACCGGTGTTCGCGGGTTGGTATTCGCTGAACGGAAACGGCGAAATGACGGGGACCACCTGGGTGGAGGAGTCCGGGTTCCTCGAGGGTCCGGTCATGATCACCAATACCCACAGCGTGGGGACGGTCCATCAGGCCACCATCGAGTGGTCGCGGAATGCCGCCGCACTGAATCCAGATGCGCCGGGGGTTTGGTGGAGCCTGCCCGTCGTGGCGGAGACTTGGGACGGGCGGCTGAACGACATCAACGGGTTTCACGTCCGCAAGCGGCATGTGTTCGCGGCCATCGAGTCGGCGGCCGGCGGCCCGGTCAGCGAGGGCTCAGTCGGGGGCGGCACCGGGATGGTGTGCAACTCGTTCAAGGGCGGGATCGGGACCTCTTCGCGGGTCGTGGGGTCCTACACGGTGGGCGTCCTGGTTCAGTGCAACTACGGGCGCAGACCCGAACTGCTGATCGCTGGCGTGCCCGTCGGCCGAGAACTACTGGGCTGGCCGCCCGCGGGCGGGAGGGAAAACGGCGCGGGAGATGGGTCCGGTGAACCAGGCGCCGGGACGCTGGAAAACCAACCCCGGGGCGGAAGCTCGATAATCGTGGTTGTTGCGACGGACGCACCGCTTTTGCCGCATCAGCTGAAGCGTCTCGCGCGCCGGGTGCCGGTTGGCATCGGGCGGATGGGGGGCTACGGCGCCGACAGTTCGGGCGACATCTTCATCGCGTTCTCAACAGCCAACGAGGGCGCGTGGACACAGGAAGGAGCCGGATTATCGATGGTTTCAAATCCGCGCATGTCGCCGCTCATGCTGGCGACGGCGCTGGCCACCGAGGAAGCTATTACCAACGCCATGGTGGCGGCCCGGACCATGACGGGCCGAGACGGCAACGTGGTGCACGGTCTGCCCCACGAAGAAATCCAGCGTATTCTGGCAGTGCACGACCGACTGGAGATCCCGCGGTGATTCCGACCCGCGGCCGGCCGCGGAAGCGGCCCGTGGGGTTTCGCTCGAGATGGAGCGGGGCCCGTGCCACGGCGTGCGCCGTCGTGCTGGTCGCCGTGCCCCTGCCGGCGTGTTCGGCCCCGGTGTCGCAGGCGATCGAGGGTCCGGTGGCGCAGCAGGTCCAAGCTGCCCTGGAGGGCGGCACCGCCACGTTCGATCACAGCATCTGGGACGAGCTTCTGCGCGGCGGGGCCCGCGAGGGGCTGGTGGACTACCAGTACATGATCGACAACAGGAATCTGCTGGACGTTTACCTCGGCCAGATTGCGGCCGCGAACCTCGCCTCGCTGGCCGCCGACGAGTTGATGGCTTTCTTGATCAATGCCTACAACGCGATCACGGTGGCGGCGATTCTCGACGATTGGGGCGTCAGTTCGATCCGCGAGATTGACGGCGTGTGGACCGACCGCACATGGAACGTGGGAGGGCACCGGCTCACTCTGGACAACATCGAACACAACGTGCTCAGGCCGTTCTGGCGGGACCCGCGGATTCACTTCGCGGTCAACTGCGCCTCCATGTCGTGCGCTCCGCTCCCCAACTGGGCGTTCAACGGGACCGAACTGGAGTCCCAGTTGGAGGAGCGATCCCGGTCCTTCCTGACGGATCCGACCAATGTCACCCTCCGTAACGGGCGACTGTACCTCAGCAGCTACTTCGACTGGTACGGGACCGATTTCACGGAGCAGGGGTGGACCCCGCGGGCCGAGACCATCCCGCGGTTCGTAGCGATGTACGCTACTGAAGAAGTGCGGGCTGCGGTAGCGGCCAACCCGGGAATCCGCGTGGAGATTGTGGATTACGATTGGGACCTCAATCAGGCTACGGGGGGCACCGGGCAGGAGCCCGAACCCCGGCAGCTTCAGGCCGGGCTGGTACCGTTTCCGTTCGGAGGGGGGACCGACCAGGACAGCCAGGAATCGGGCGCTTCGGGAAAAGGGGCGTCCGAGCGCGGGTGGTTGGGCCAGAAGGTCGATGCTCTGGGTGAATGGGTCACGAACCTTGGATGGTTGGGGCCGGTGGTATACGCCCTCATTTATGCCGTACTGGTCGTCTGCCTGATTCCGGCCTCCCTGATGACAATCGGCGCCGGAGTGGCCTTCGGGTTTGGACTGGGCACTGCGACTGTCGTCGCGGGTGCCAACCTCGGCGCCAACCTCGCGTTCCTGGTGGCCCGGTACCTGCTGCGATCCAGGGTCGAGAAGTGGCTCTCCGGTCGGAAGAGGCTCCAGGCCGTGGACCGCGCGGTCGAGAAACAGGGGTGGCGCGTAATTGTGTTGACCCGACTGTCGCCGGCGTTCCCCTTCAATGTCCAGAACTACTTCTACGGATTGACCAAGGCGAAACACCGGCACTACCTGGCGTCTTCGTTGGTCGCCATGCTGCCGGGGACCATGCTCTACGTCTATTTCGGCGCGGCGGGGGCCGAAGTGGCGGCGGCCGCGGGCGGGGCGGCCGATTGGGGACAGACCGCACTGCTGGTTGCCGGTTTGGTCGCCACGGTCTTGGTTGTGGCGTTAGTTACGCGGACCGCACGGCGCGAGCTGAACAAGGCCCTTGAGGAGGCAGGCGGCACCGACGAAACTGCCGGCGCCGGGGCTTAACCGGCCCCGGAACTCGCGGCGCCCGGAGGGGGCCGTTCGGCTGGCTCGCCGTCAGCCGGTCAGGGCGAGCGCCGTTTCCACCGCCAGCCCGGGTCGCTGTGTGTCGATGTCTACGGCTTCTCCGCCCGGGCATCCCTCTTCAAGCCACCGGCGCACAATCGACGAGGTAACGGCCTCCAGGCCGGTGGGCCGCGTCGCCCGCAACTCGGCCACACCCACGGCATAGCAGGCATCTTCAAACACGGTCCGGAGCGCCTCGACGGGACCTGACGGCCGGCGCATCCGCAGTAACCTCCCGGCAGCCACCGGCAGCAACACGTATCCGGCACCGTCTGCCGCCGGCAACAGAATCAGCCACGAACGGTTGGGCACCTCGGCGTCCAGCGCCCAGCGAAGTTCTTCCAGTTCGGTCAGCCATTTCAGGCGCAGCTGCATGGCCGCGGCTCGTTCGTAGTCGAGCGCCCTGGCAGCCGCATCGCGGGCGCGTTCGAGCCGATCGCGGATTTCCCACCCAAATTCCCGTTCGGACAAAAACCGCGATGCCTTCCGCGCTTGGCTCCGGTACCGGGCGACGCCCACTCTGGCGGCGCACGGAGCGGTGCACAGCCCCAGGTCGAACTGCACGCACGGTGTATGGCCCCGGGCAGGAGTGATCTGACCGGCGCAGTTTCGCAATCTGAACAGTTTCTCGCAGAGGCGGCGGATGCGGTCCGGGAGGTGTTTGCCGGCGAACGGACCGAACGACGTGGATCCGGCGGGGCCGACCCTCCCGGCCAGCCTGAACCGGGGAAACGGGTCCCGCCAGCGGACGTGCAGGTACCATCCGGTCGCGCGGCGTTTGAGGGCGCGGTTGTACGGGGGCCGCTCCCGGATAATCCGCTCTGCCTCGGTGAGTTGGGCCTCCAGGTCCGTCCCGGCAGGTTGGAACCTGACTCCTCGGGAGAGGGCCAGCATCTCGCCCAGGCGTTCGCCAACACGGGCACCGCCGTAGAAGTGGCTCCGCACCCTCTGGCGCAGATTGACGCTCTTGCCGACGTAGAGGGCTGTCCCCGCCTCGTCGATGAATTCGTAGACGCCGGGCGCGGCAGGCAGATCGGGCACCCAGGCCGGGACCGGGCTCTGCCGTTTGGGGCTATGCGCCGGTGCGGCCAGATCGACGGCTGAGTCGGAGGCTAGGTCCTGACCCGCCAAAACATCACCAGCCCGAGTACCAGAAAGACCATGTTCGGAATCCAGGCCGCTGCCGCCGGGGAAAGAAGTCCGCCGCCGCCTGCCGCTTCCCCTATCTCGATGAGGATGATGTAGAGGAATGTCGTCAGCAGGGCGACAGCCAGGGCAGTCGGCGTGCCGCCCCTCCTGGTGGTGTGAGCAAGCGAAATCCCGAACAGCGTGATTACGAGTCCCGAGAACGGGTAGGCAATGCGCTGCGCCAGAAGGGTCCTCAGCAACAGCGGCTCTCCCCCCGACCGTTCGATACCCCGGATCGCCTCCTCTAGCTCCCCGTACCGCAGCTCCTTGTCTTCGATACGGCCCTGCCGCTGGTCGTTTTCGGTCGCTAGCAGCTCGTCGGGGTCGGCGTCGAAACTCCGCATTTGCAGTTCCGCAAACTGGAACGCGGTCTCACGGCCCTCTGCCGGCATCAGGCGCATCCAGCCGTCCTCCATCAGCCACCGGCCCAAGCCAGGTTGATAGATTGCCTGAGCGGCCGCCGCATTCATCCGGGGATCCCCCGCGGACCTCGGCGCGCGTTCGATCTGCACCTCGGTCATGCGTCCCTGGTTGGCGTCGAGCGAACGCACTTTGTACATGGTCTCGTTGTCGCCGGCGAACACGAAAGTGCTGCGGCGCCCGGTCAGAGAAGGTCCCTCGCCCGACACCTCGCGAGCCTTGCGCTGGCCGGCCGCGGCCACCTCGGCCAGCCCAATCCCGCCTACGCTGAGGCCGGCCGCGCAGATGACAATGGGGAGCGAGAACCGGTAAAACGAGGTGCCGCCTGCCTTGACGGCGACCAGTTCCATGCGCCTCGCGAAGTTGGACACGGTGAACGCCGAAGACAGCAGAAGGGCGATTGGGAAGGCGACCAGGCTGTGATAGGGCGCCTCGAAGAAGTACTGCACGGCCATCGCGCCGAAGCCCGGACGGTTGCCGGCACGCCCCACGTCGAGCGTGTCCACCAGGTTGATGACCCAGAACAGGAACGGAACGCCCAGCATACACACGATGAACACCTGCATGAACTGCCCGGCCACGTACAAATCCATGATTCGCAGCCACCGGGGCCGGCGCGGCCGGAACGATGCGACGTTCATCGGAATGCGGCACGCGGGCTCACCGGAACGCCGTCCGGGTGCGCATCAGAATCCAGAGGCCCACTCCCCCAAACAGGACGTTGGGCAGCCACATCGCCCACAGCGGCGTCACAAGGTCTTGGTCGGCCAGCTTCTCTCCGCCGCTGAGCGCCAGGTAATAGGCCGCGAATATCGTGAAGCTGACCCCGGCCACCAGAGCCACTCCCCCCCTCGGATAACGAATGGCGACTGGCACGGCCAGCAGCACGAATGCAATGCAGGCCGCCGGGATGGAACCCTTCTTGTGGATCTCAACCCAGTATCTCCGGGAGGTGTTGACGCCGGCGCGTTCGCGGGCGGTCAGCTGCCTGAAGGTCTCGGTTACCTCCACGGTCCTGTGCACGCGCTCGCCCTGGTCCCGGCCCCGCTGAACCACCGTGCCCAGCGCCTCGGCGAAAGTCGAATCGGCAGCGGCCAATTGCAGCGCCTCTTCGGTGGTGCCCGCTCCGCCCCCGACCCCTTCCGCTCCGGACTCCGCGGGGGCGGCAATCCCCAAGATCCGGTGGGTGACCTGGTGCGTGAACGCGCCGGTTTCCGACTTGGCCAGTTCGGCCCGCTTGTCCCCCTCGGCGGCGGCAACCCTCATGTCGGCAATCGACATCTCGCGCTCGCCGCGCGCCTGGACGGAGTCAACTTCCAGGTCGTTGGCGATATCGGGCAGCCTCATGATCATGTTGTCAAAATGGATCTGCCGGAACATGTCCGAACGCTGCCACGGTTTCTCCTGCACCACCCCGTCCCCAAGGTGAAGGAAAAGGTCGGTGCCCTTGTTGCCGGGAGTGGTGGAGCCGCTGTCCGCGTAGACCGTCCGGCTCTGCTGACCGCCCCGCTCGTCGTAGAGACGAACCTCGGACATCTGGTTGGTTTCGTGGTCAATCCGGGCCGCCTGCAAGTAAACTCGCGGCAATACGCCGTTGAGCGTTCCTTCCCTCATGGAGAAAAGGGGCTTTTTCCTCTGGATCCCAACCGTCAGTTTGGTCAGCTCGTGATTGGACTCGGGCAGCACGCGGTCGGAAAACCAAACCATGAACCCGGTCAGCATCACCGCGGCAACCAAGAGCGGCCCCGCCGTCCGCACAATTGAGACCCCCGCCGCCCTGAGCGCGGTAATCTCCCGGTCCAGTTCGAGTCGGCTGAACACGTAAAGGGCGGCGATGAGCACACCCATGGGAACGGTCTGCGCCAGGATGAACGGAAGCGAAAGCCCAAACACCTTCACGATGATGGTCCAGTGCAGGCCCTTGCCGGCCAGGTCGGGGAGTTTCTCGCCCACCTGGTCCATCAGGAAGACCAGTGTGAGCGCCGAAACCGAAAAAAAGAACGGCGCCACATGCAAGCGGAGTACGTACCGGGTGATCGTTTTCACGCCGCGAAGTTACGTTTGGACCGGTGCGCGCGTCATGCCTTGCGGGCTGAGGAGCCGTATTTCAATGGACCGAGACCTGCTGACCAGATGAGAGATTCAGAAGAGCCGGCGGGCGGCCAGAGCCGCGGACGGATTCTGTGGGCCGACGACGAAGTCGACATGCTTCGTCCTCATCTAATGACACTCCGCCGGGCCGGTTACGTTGTCGACCCCGTAATGAACGGTGCCGACGCGCTCGAGTTGTTGTCGCGCTGGAGCTACGACCTCATGCTCCTGGACGAGCGAATGCCCGGCCTGCGCGGCATCGAGGTGCTGGAGCGCGTGAGGCGCGAGGCTCCCCGTCTGCCTGTGGTAATGGTCACCAAGAGCGAAGAGGACTCGACGCTTCGCGAGGCGATCGGGCGCCGGGCGGAAGACTACATCGTCAAGCCGACCAGTCCGCGTCAGGTCCTCTCGGTGGTGACCCGCCTGCTCGCGGGTCCCGAGCTGCGCCACGAGTTCATGGCCCGTGACTTCACACGACTCTATCCCCGGCTGGCGGAAGCGGCGGCGGAGGCCAGCTCTTGGCGGGATTACGCCAACCTCTACTCGCAGCTGGTGGACTGGCAGTTGAGGCTGGATGCCGCTCGGGAGGCGGGGCTGGCCGAGACGCTTGACAGTCTTTTGACCGAGGCACGCCGCGGGTACTGCGACCTGGTCGCCCAGCGATACGGGCAGTGGGTGCACGAGGGCGGGGCGCGCGGCCCGCCGCTCTCGGTCGATATCATGCCCCGGTTCTTCGGCCCGCTGGTGCGGGAGGACGAATCGACTCTGATCATCGTGATGGACTGCATGAGGCTGGACCAGTGGCGGGCGATTCGGCCGCACCTGGAGGACTTTTTCGAGATCGAGGAGTCGCTGTATTCATCGGTGTTGCCGACTGCCACTCCCTTTTCTCGCAACGGAATATTCACGGGCTTGTTTGCCGACGAGTTGGCGGAAGTCAAGCCCGACTGGTGGGCCGTGGGCGACAATTCACCCGAGGCCGAGTTGTTCCAGAACGCGGTGGAGCGGGCGGCCGGCCGGCGCGTGAAAACCCACTACGAGAGGGTCTTTACCCGGCGTGAGGCGGGGACGGCCCTGGCCAATCTGGGTGGAGTACTGTCGACCCCGGGGGCCACCGCGCTGGTGTTTGGCTTTGTGGATTTGTTGACCCACGGCAGGGCGGAGTCGCGGCTGCTCTGGGAGATTGCCGGCGACCCAAGTGCCCTGAGGTCACTGACCACCGCCTGGTTCGAGAGATCACCGGCGCTGGATGCCCTGCGGTTGGCGGCCCGGCTGGGAGTGCGTACTCTGGTGACTACCGACCACGGCTCCATCCACTGCCACCGTCCGACCACAGTGTTTGCCGGGCCGGACGCCTCGCGCGGGCTCAGGTACAAGATCGGGAACGACATTCGCGCCGAGAACCCCGACAACGTGTATTCCGCCCGCGACGCAGACGAGCTGAGGTTGCCGCCGGGGGGGCTGCGGCAGAGCTACGTTTTGTGCCGGGAAGACTATTTCTTTGTCTATCCGACCAAGCTCAACGAATACCGGCGGAGGTACAGGAACAGTTTCCTGCACGGGGGCGTGAGCCTCGAAGAAATGGTGCTGCCGGTGGCGTTGCTGACTCCCCGGTGATTGCCCCGCCGGGACTCCGGCGCCTGCTGCATTTTTCGAAGCCGTCCCGGGGCGCGTTCGCGGGGGCGGTGGTTCTCGGATCTCTGGCAGGGGGTCTGGATGCTTTCGGACTTCTCCTGTTAATCCCGTTCCTGCGTTCGCTTTTCGACATGGGCCCCCTCCTGCCCGACGGGGGCAGAAATCTGGCCGAGCGGCTGCTCGACGAAGTAACCGGCCGGTGGCTTGGGTCCGCGGAAGGACTGGAAGGTCTGGGCGCGGTTTGCCTGGCGGTGTTTGCGGCTATCGCGCTGAAGAACGCCTGCCTGTGGGGAAGCTCCGTTCTGGCCGCGCGGGTGCGCGAGCGTTCGGCGCGCGACATGCGGGATGCGGTTCACGACCGGCTGCACCGGCTTCCGCTGGGGTGGTTGGAGGCAAACCGCGCCGGCGATCTGGCCGCGAGGGTACTAGCCGACACGGAGAGGGCGAAGAGCGCGGCGACCGATCTGCTTGCGGCTGCCGTCCGCCACGCCGCGACTCTGATCGCCTACGCGGCCGCGCTGGCCGCCCTGTCTTGGGTGCTGGCGCTGGCGGCTTTGTTGTTGGTCCCGGCCAGCCGTTTCATCCTCCGCCCGTTGCTGAGGGGCCTGCGCGGCCGCTTCGGCCGGGTCTTCCGCGAACACGGCCGGATGTCGGCGCTCCTCCAGGAGACGCTCGGCGCGATCAGGCTGGTCAAGGCCTGGGGTGCCGAGGCATGGGAGACCGCCAGGTTCAGGCGACACTCCGAATCGGTTCGCCAGCGCACGGTTTCCGCCGAGTCCGCGGCCCTGCTCGCGTCGCCCCTGTCGGAGGTGCTCGGCTCGGCGGTGGCCCTCATACTGGTGCAGGCCGGCGCCAACCTGGCGTCGGGGGGGACCGGGTTGGCCCCCGAGCAGTTCATGGCGTTTGTCGTGATTGCCCTGCGCGCTATTTCACCTTTCAAGGCGTTGGTCGGGTACCGGACCGCGGCTGCACCGGCTCTGGCTGCGGCCCGGCGGTTCTTCTCGGTCCTGGACCGGGCACCCGAGCCGGCGACCTCGTCGGGCCCTGCCACGGTGGCGGCACACGGAGCGGCACGGGGCACCAATGCCGCCGACCTGCGGGTGGAGGGCCTGGAATTCGGCTACACTCGCGACAAGCCGGTTCTGCGTGGCGTGTCGATGGCGGTCCCGGCCGGCAGCAGCGCGGCTCTGGTCGGCGCGTCCGGCGGGGGTAAGAGCGCCCTGGCGGGAATCGTCTGCCGGTTTTGGGAACCAGACGGCGGTCGGGTCCTGGTTGACGGCCGTGACATTTCCGTGGTCCCGGCGTCCCGGCTGCGGAACCGCGTCGCGCTCCTGACGCAGGAGACGCACCTGTTCAACGACACCATCAGCGCGAACATCGCCTACGGCGCGGAGCCCGACACGGACCGTGTCGGGGCAGCTGCGGCGGTGGCCGGTGCGGCCGATTTCATCGGGCGCTTGTCGGCCGGTTACGCGACCCGTGTTGGCGACCGGGGCACCCGCCTTTCCGGAGGCGAACGCCAGCGGATCGGGTTGGCGCGGGCGGCGTACCGCAGGCCGGCGCTGCTGATTCTGGACGAAGCCACCTCCGCCCTGGACGCCGAGTCGGAGAAACGTGTGCTGGACCGGCTTGCCGAAGACCCGCATGTCGGGACGGTCGTGATCGTGGCTCACCGGTTGGCCGCGGTGCGGGAGGTGGACCGGATCTGGGTTCTTTCGGAGGGCCGCATTGCCGAGTCAGGCACCTGCGCCGATCTGCTAGCCGCCAGGGGCGAGTTCTGGCAACTGTTCTCGCCTCAGTTGGCGGCGGTGGCCGTATAGCTACGGAACACGGAATCAGGACGGCCGGCGGTGCCCCGTGGTAGCCTGGGTCGGTGAGGCAGCACGTCTGGCGGGCTGGCGGCGGCGGGTGGCACAGTCGCAGGTCACGGCGAGCTTCCCCGAACGATCCTCCGATTGGGCCGCGGAAGTTGCCCGGGAGTGTTACCGGCATTTCAGTCGGGAACTGGCCGTTTCGTGGCGGGCGTCGCGTTCTCCCGGCACCTTGGAGGCAACGCTCTCCCGGATCGCAGGGGTCGAAGAGTTCGTACGGTCGCTGGACTACGGCCGCCGGGAAGGGACCGGAGGGGCGGTGGTGGTGACGGGTCACCTGGGCAACTGGGAGCTGGGTGCCGCCGCCACCGCGCAGTCCGGGACGGGATTGGTGGCTGCGGTACAGCCACAGGGCTGGCTGGCCGGGCCTCTGCTCGGGAGGATGCGCCGGGGTCTGGGAATACGCGTAACCCACAGGGGACCCGGGCAGGCCGGGGTCCTTCTGCGGGCAGCCCGCACCGGTGTGGCGGCGGTCGTGGCCGATCAGCACGCTCCCGGTGGTGAGTGGGTGCAGTTCCTGGGACGCCCGGCCCGCGCCTCCCGGGGACCCGCCAAGCTGAGCATCGCCGCCGGGGTGCCGCTGTATTTTGCCGCGCTCGTGCGAGATGCCGCGCGAGACTCGGAGGGGTACAGGTTCGTCTACGAACGCATGGACGACGGATCTAAAGGCCCGACCGGGGCGGGGGTACCGGCCGGTGTATCGGCGCGGGAGTTGACCGTTCGCTGGATGGCGGCGCTGGAGCGTGAGATTCGCCGCCGGCCCGAGCAGTATTTTTGGTTCCACCGGCGCTGGAAGGGTTCACCCCCGGAAAGCTCGAAAGACAACTCGGAAGAAAGTTCGGAGGGCGGTTTTTGATATACGTCGGAATACCGACGCTGGACGAGGCGACCCTCGGCCCCCTGTTGTGGCGGCTGCGGCAGGTAGCGGCCCGTGACCGGGCGGCCTACACGGTTCTGGTCTGTGGAGACGGAGACCGTAACAGGCTCACCGACATTGTGCGGCGGTACAGCAAACTCGTTCCCGTTGAGATCGTGCAACCTCCGGCCCGGCCGGGCCGGGCGGCGGCGCTCGAGCAGCTGATCCGCTCGGCTGTGAGTCGCTCCGATTACCCTCGCCGCGATGGGCTTCTGACCATGCAGGCTGATCTGACTGATTCGCCGGACCTGATTTCCGAGATGGTCCGCCGGTTTGAGGGGGGTGTTGACCTGGTCACCGTACCGCCCGGGGCCCGCATCCCCGGCCCGAAACGGGGCAGGCTGCGCCGCCGCCTTGTCCGCGCCGCTCTGCGGCGCACGGCACGGGCGCGGGGGCGACTGAGCGACCGCAACCCGGGGAGTTCTTTCCGGTTGTACCGGCTCACCCTGCTTGAGCGCGTCATCGAGGCGGCCGACACCGGCCCTCTGATGCGCCACAAGGGTTGGGCGGCCAACGTCGAACTGCTGGCCCGCACAGCGCCCTTCGTACGCCGCAGGCACGAAATCAGGCTTCAAGGCCAACGCCTGCACGATTACGGACGGCTGCGACCGAGCCGTTTTTCGGCCAGGCGCGAACTGAGGTGCCTCGCCTCGGCCGCACGCGACGGTTCGTTGTGGCGCACGGCCCGAAGCACGGCGGCCCGTGTCGCGATGGTGTCGGCCGCCGCCGCAGCTGCCGCCCTGGGGGCGGGAGCGACGGCGCTGCCCCTCGCCGCCCAGGCTCCGACAAACGGTTTGGCCGGTGTTGAGAGCCATACGCCCCCGCGCGACCCCGACGGTTTCCTTCTTGACCTGCCGTTTGGAGTTGGTGAGACAGCGCAGTACACCGTGACGGCCGGCTGGGGCCGGGCCCGTGGCCGGATCGGAGTGGCCAGCCTCGCCGTCGAGGCGAGCGAGCTCATTCGCGGAACCGAGACCCTGCGCCTGGCAATGGAACTGAGCGGGAGGGTTCTGGGGTTCCGGCTCGAACAGCGCACGGTCAGCTGGCTCGCCCCGGATCCGTTCCGGTCCCTCCTGTTCGAAGAGAAGGTACGGGAGCCCGGTTTCAGCCGGGACCGGCGCACGGTCATTGACCACCAAAGCAAAACGGGGATCATCTACGAACTGGACGAGGAAACCGGTGTCTACGCGGAAGTGGCGGACCCGCCGCGGTTCACGGTCATGGAAGGAGCCTTGGACGAGATATCGCTGCTTTACCTGGTCAGGACCCTGCCGCTCGAAGTGGGGCAGGTCCATAACCTCCAGCGCCATTTCGACGAAGAAGACAACCCGGTGATTGTCGAGGTGCTACGGCGGGAGCGAGTCCAGGTTGAGGCGGGAACCTTCCAGACCATTGTGGTCCGCCCGATCATCAGGTCCAGCAGCTCATTCGGCGAAGACAACGACTCTGAGGTCTACCTGAGCGACGACGATAAGAGGATCATCGTCCAGATCAGGTTCAACACGCGGATCAGTCAGATCAACATGTACCTGGACGAGTACTCTCCTGGCACCGGGGCCGCCCAACCTCCCAGCCTGTAAGACAACACCGGCCGGCGCAGACTCGGGGGCCTTCCCATGCATCGCGGACCTTTGCGAAGGGAGGCCTGCGCGAGTATCCTTTTCGGCGTCCGGCAAGGGGCGAAGGGCATACCGAAAACAAATATCAGGAGGGTAAGTGGGAGGACACCAAACCAATCAAGTTGACAAAGCGCGGGACGAATTATTCAGCCACATCCGGGCTTGCCAGGTGTTGGAGGCTGAACCTGACGAGCGCGAGGCGTGGTTTGATGACACGCTTGAGTACATGGCGGGGCGGTACCCGGACCTGAGCGGATCGGATATCCAGGTCCTCCGCACCATTGGCCTCAGGTACTGCGCGCCGGTGATCCCCCACGGCAGGGCGCGCGCTGCCGACTAGTATCACGCCACACATAGGCGAGGCGGACCTGACTCAGGCTCCGCTACCGCCGCCGCAGAAGGCTTAAATGGAATTCGGGCTGGTGCTGCGTTTTGCAGCGGTCTTGGGCCTGGTGGGCGCCAACGCATTTTTCGTTGCTGCCGAGTTTGCTCTGGTGGGTGCCCGGCGCACTCGCATCAACCAGCTTGCCCAGGAAGGCGACCGGCTTGCGCGAATCGTTCAGCGTGCCCAGTCTGACCTGGACCGTAGCATTTCGGGCACTCAGCTCGGAATTACACTGTCTTCACTGGGGCTGGGGTGGATCGGTGAACCCGCGCTGGCGTCATCGCTCGAGAGCCTGCTGGCGTTCCTTGGCGTGCAGGCCAGCGAAGTCGCGCTCCATTCGGCCGCGGTCGCAATCGCGTTCCTGATAATCACCTACCTGCACATCGTCCTCGGGGAACTGGCCCCCAAGACTGTCGCGCTGCTCCGCCCGGAGTCGGTCAGCAGGTACGTGGCCGGCCCGCTGTTGACATTCAACCGCCTGATGCGGCCCGGCATATGGATACTGAACGGATCGGCGAGGCGTTTCCTGGACCTGCTCCGGGTGCCCCGCGCCGACGCCCACGGCGAAGACCGGGTACACAGTCCCGAAGAGATTGAGATGCTCGTCAATCTGGGCACTCGCGAAGGGGTGGTGGAAGAAGACGAACAGGCAATGATCTCCAACGTCTTCGATCTGACCCGAACCGCCGTCCGCGAGGTGATGACGCCGCGCCCCGACATCATCGCGGTGGCCGCCGATGACGGGATCTCGGAAATCCTGAGAGCAGCAGCCGAGTCCGGCCGGTCACGCGTCCCGGTCACGGGAGAGTCGCTCGACGATATTGTAGGAGTGGTGGTGGTCAAGGACCTGATTCCGCACGTGCTGGAAGGACGCGAGGTAGAAGCGAAACACTCGTCCCCGCCCAGCACCGCCGGCGACGTGATGCGCGAGGCCTTCTTCGTTCCGGGCGCAAAGCCCGTGGACGACCTGTTGGCCGAGATGCGCCGGGCCAAGACCCACATGGCAGTGATCGTGGACGAGTTCGGAGGGACGGCCGGATTGGTTACGCTCGAGGACTTGCTGGAGGAGATCGTCGGCGAGATTTACGACGAGCACGACGAAGAAGAAGAGGGCGTTCGGTGGTCTGATGACGGGTCGGCGTCCATTGAAGGCGGCTTTCCTTTCTCGGACCTGGCCGAGGCGCTGGATCTGGAGAGCGAGGGGAACGGGGCCTACGACACCGCCGCGGGTTACGTGATCGGAGCCCTGAAACGAATTCCGGAGCCGGGCGACCGGGTGCCGCTGGGCGGAGCCGAACTGGAGGTGCTGGAAGTGGTGGATCAGCGAATCACCCGGCTGGCCCTGCACGGGGTGCCCGCCAACCGCCGGGAGATCCTCTCCCAGCAGGACGGCGGCGGCGCGGAGTGACCATCCGGGTCGCCGTCATCGGAGGCGACGGGATCGGACCCGGGGTAACCGAACAGGCCTGCCGGGTACTCGAGGCGGTCCGCGGGGCCGGACTCGCCGACCTGGAAATGACGCGTTTCCCCCATGGCGCGGACCACTACCTCGCCACGGGCGAAACGATGTCGGACGAGACGTTTGCCCGCTTGCGCGACGACTTTGACTGCATCCTGTTCGGGTCGGTCGGCGACCCCCGGGTGCCCAAAGGCGAACATGCGCGCGACCTGCTTCTGGGGCTCCGCACCAGGCTGGATTTGTACGTCAACTGGCGCCCCGTCCGGCTGCGGGCGGCCGACCTCTCCCCGCTCAAGGATGCCCGGGCCGCCGATCTACACATGGAGATTCTGAGGGAAAACACCGAGGGCCTCTACTCGGGCGCGGGCCGTGTGGAGGGTGCGGGCACGCCCAGGGAAGTGGCGTACTCGACCGGAGTGGCCACCCGGCACGCGGTCGAGCGGATCACGCGATTTGCGTTCCAGTGGGCGGAGCGAGAGGAGCGCCCGATGGCGGTGGCCGACAAGGCGAACGCGGTACCGCACATGTGGGGCCTGTGGCGGCGTGTCTTCGGCGAGCTGCAACCGGACTTCCCGGGCGTCGCGAGCGAAGCGATGCACATCGACGCCCTGGTGATGGAGATGGTCCGCAGCCCGGCGCGGTTCGGGATCGTGCTGGCCTCCAACCTGCTGGGCGACATCATTTCCGATCTGGGCACCGGTTTGGTTGGGGGGCCCGGCGTGGCCCCCTCGGCCAATTTCCGACCAGAGGGGGGCGCGGCCGGAGCAGGCGGACCGAGGTGTTCGGCCCTGTACGAGCCGGTCCACGGCACGGCGCCGGACATCGCGGGGCAGGGCAAGGCCAATCCAATGGCTGCGGTGCTCAGCGGCGCCCTGTTGCTCCGGCGGCACGGGTTCGGTGGAGCGGCGCAAGTTGTAGAGACCTCGGTGGAGGAAGCGCTGGCCGGGGGTGTCCGCACGCCCGACCTGGGGGGATCCTCCACGACGCAGGAAACCGGCGACTGGCTGTGCCGCCGTATTTCAAATCACACAGCAACTCACATCGCAACGCGGGGAGCATCATGATGACGGTTGTGTTTCTGTCGGCTGCCAGAACGGCCATGGGGACCTTCGGCGGGAGCCTCGGAAAATTTTCCGCCATTGATCTGGGCGTAGGTGCGGCGCAGGCCGCGGTCGAGCGCTCCGGTGCCGATCCGGCCGATTTCGGGCACTCTGTGTTCGGCAATGTGATGCAGACATCCCCGGACGCCATCTACCTGGCGCGGCACATCGGCCTGAAGGCAGGTCTCCCCGAGAACATGCCCGCGCTGGCCGTGAACCGGCTGTGCGGTTCGGGGTTCCAGGCGGTAGTGGACGGTGCACGGGACATCCTGCTCGGCGACGCCAAGGTCTGCCTGACCGGCGGTGCTGAGTCGATGAGCCAGGCTCCCCATGTGGTTCGCGGTGCCCGCTGGGGCCTGCCGCTCGGGCCCTCTCCCAAGCTGGAGGACACGCTGTGGGAGGCGCTCACCGACTCCTACTGTGGACTGTCGATGGCCGAGACCGCGGAGAACCTGGCCGACGAATACGGAGTCACCCGCGAGGAGTCCGACGCCGTAGCCCTGCGGAGCCAGCGCCTTGCCCACGAAGCCTGGGAGCAGGGCCGGCTGGCCGAAGAGGTCGTCCCGGTCAAGGTGGGACGGAAGGGGCGCGAGAAGTCTTTCGACCGCGACGAGCACCTGCGCCCGGACTCCACCCCCGAAGGCTTGGCCTCACTGCGGCCCTATTTCAAGGCCGACGGAGTGGTTACGGCCGGGAACGCCAGCGGCATCGGCGACGGAGCCGCGGCGCTGGTGGTGGCCAGCGGCGAATACGCCGGGGCCCACGGCTTGCGTCCAATCGGACGGCTCGTCTCGTGGGCGGTCGCCGGGGTGCCGCCGCGAATCATGGGAATCGGGCCGGCTCCCGCATCCCGTGCCGCGCTGGAGAAGGCCGGGATGAGCCTGGGAGACATCGACCTCGTAGAAATCAACGAGGCATTTGCCCCGCAGTACGCAGCGGTCGAACGCGAACTGGGGCTAAACAGGGAAAAGGTCAACGTGAACGGGGGCGCCGTCGCCCTGAGCCACCCGCTGGGCATGTCGGGTGCACGCATCACCGGCACACTGCTTCACGAGCTGCGCCGTCGCGGAGGCGGCGTGGGTCTCGGCGCGGCCTGCATCGGTGGTGGGCAGGGGATCGCCGTGGTCGTCGAGGTCGGCAGTTAGGCGCGGGAGAACAGAGCCAACGTGACCCAACCCCCCGCACCGGTACCGGACCGACAGATCAGCTCCGAGATGCTGGAGCAGGTGATCCGCCGGGCCGCCGAGCTCCAGTTCACCGGGTCAGCCACGGATACCGACCGCCTGAGCGAATCCGAGGTAATGCAGATCGCCGCCGAGGTCGGGATCGACGACCAGTACGTGCGGCGCGCTCTGGCCGAGACCCGGGCGTCGGCGCTGGTACCGGATCTTCCCGCGGAAGGGGGGTTCCTGTTTCGTTTGACCGGACCCGCCACGGTGCAGGCAACGCGAACGGTTCCCGGCCACTGGGCGGATGTGTACGCGAACCTGGCCGGCCATCTTCGGGGCAAACAACTGTTGAAGGAGGTCAGGTCCCGGCAGGGGCAGGGTCTTTGGGAACCCCAACCGGGGGCGTTGAGCCAGATGAAGATGGCGTTCGATTTCAGCGGGAAGGGCTATGTGCTCGCCAAGACCAAGAACCTTCAGGTCTCGGTTGAACCGCTGGAAGACGGGTGGTCGATGGCGGCCGTCACTGCCGATCTCACGAAGTTCCGGGGCGACGCGGTGGGTGGTGCGGTGACCGGCGTGGGCTTCTCGGGAGTCGGCCTCGGCCTCGGGGCCGCGGCAATCGGCGGGATCCTTCCGATTGTCGGGGCGGTGGTGGTGTGGGGCGGTATCTCGGCTGCAATCGGTTTTTCCACCAGGCGGGAGATGGCCAAGAGACGCGCCCGCACCCTGCTTGAGCTGGACGGAATCCTTGACCATTTGGAAAGAGGAGAGAGGCTCGATGACGGGGGAGAGCCGTGGCACAAACGAATTCTGGGGCAGATCCCGCAGTAGCCGCTTCGAGCTGCGGACCCGAACCTGAAGAAACTCGGAAACAGACGCGACAGGAAACGCGACGGAGAAACGCACGAATGACGAATAACGCGGACAGCAGAGGAATCAAGCGGGTCGGTGTGGCCGGGGCCGGGCTCATGGGCAACGGAATTGCGCAGGTCTCGGCGATGGCAGGCTACGAGACGGTGGTTCTGGAAGCACGGGAGCCTTTCCTGCAGCGCGGGATGGCCGCCGTTGAGAAGCGGCTCGACCGGGCGGTTGACAAGGGCAAGCTCGACTCGGCCGACCGCGACGGGGCCCTGGGACGCCTCAGCGGCACCCTCAGCGCGGCAGATCTGGGGGGCTGCGACATTGTGATTGAGGCGATCACCGAGAACTTGGATGCCAAGAAGACCCTCTACGCCGACATCGAGAAGTCCTTGCTCCCAGACGCCATCTTGGCCTCAAACACTTCCAGCCTCTCGATCACCGAGCTGGCCGCCTCAACCTCGAGGCCGGAGCGCTTCGTTGGGCTGCACTTCTTCAACCCGGTTCCGGTCATGGCGCTGGTTGAGGTGGTGCGCTCGGGGGCTACTTCGGACAGCGCGGCGGACGCAGCTTTCTCGTTTGCGGTGTCGCTCGGGAAGAAACCGGTCTCCTGCCGGGACAACACCGGGTTTATCGTCAACCGGCTGCTAGTGCCCTACATGCTGGACGCGATCCGCGCCTACGAAGAGGGCATTGGTTCGATCACTGACATCGATCTGGCTCTCAAACTGGGCTGCGGCTATCCGATGGGACCGTTCACCCTGGGGGATTTCGTCGGCCTGGACACGCTGTACCACGTGACCGAGATCATGTTCGACGAGTACCGCGAGAAACGCTATGCCTCGCCCCCGTTGCTTCGGCGACTGTTCCTGGCCGGCAGGCACGGCAGGAAGACGGGGATTGGGTTTTACGACTACCGCGGCGAGAAACCGGTCGTTTCAGATTTCGTGAAACGCTAGAGCTAGACTGGAAACCGCTGACTTGCGGTGATCTTCTTAGGGGCTTACGCTTGCTCTTGGGCCGGCCCGATTTACCTTGACAAAACACAAGGCGCACGGAAAATGACGAGAACAGCACGCTTGGGTTCCCTGCTCGCGGCGGCGTGCCTCTGGGCCGGTTGTGGCGGGCAGGTTGATTCCCTGGACTCTGCCGAGGCCCCTGACGTCAGCGTCAGCGCCGCTGAGGTCAGCATCAGCATAGACGACGCGGGCACCCTGGACATTGACTATGGCGAGCTCTCAAACCTCAGTGATCCCGTGCGCCTTACCGTCTCAACTCCCAGCGGCGACTACACTGTTCACGCGGAGAACTTGCCGGATGCCGCTAACCAGCTATACGAGCTGTCGTTGGAGGCGTACAGTAACCTTCCGGATCCGGATCTGATGGAAAAACAGCCGCTTATCACGCCGGAGCAACTCGCAGCTCTGTCGCCGGAAGAAAGAGCCGACTTTGACGACAAGCTGGCGCGTGTGCGGAAGGCGATGGCTCTCATGCGCTCGCCCGAGGAGATGGCCAAGCTTTCCAGCGAGGAACGTGCGGAGATCGTGGCCAAGGCCCGGAAGCTCATCCAAGAAGGGGACCCGAAATGATGGATTCACACGGTCAGAGACGCGATTCCGAAGCATTCGTCTGGAGGCGTGCGTTACGCGTCGCACTCATCTCGACACCCTACTGGGTCGGGCTCATGGTCCTGGTAGCAATCCCTGCGCGGGTGCTCGGCGGCGAGCTTGCCATGAAGATCGCGATTGCCCTGGCTCTCCCGGTCTTTGCGATCTATTCCATCCACCGCTACCGAGCCGCGACGGGGACTAGCGGGGTGCTTTCAAAGTAATCCCGGCAAAACCCGGGGAAAGTACCCACGACACCCGCCGCTTCTCATGGTCCGCTTCGAGGCCCCCCCCGGCATCCGCGCCGGCCCCATCTGACCCGACCGCTCCGAGGCGGTCAGCCACGGTCCGGGCCACCATGCGGCTCACCATGATCCCGACCGCTGCCCCGAACGCCACGTCCGACACCCAGTGCCGGTCGGAGTATATCCGGGACGCCCCCGTGAGAGCGGCCGCCACGTAGAGCGGGGCCACCCATCGTCCGGTGGTCAGTTCGTCTACCACACCCGCGACTGCGAACGCGTAAGTGGCATGGCCGGAACCGAAGGAAGCGTGCCCGCCCATGGGGGCAAAACTCCACGGACCCTCGTCGGCGTTGGGACGGTGCCGGCCAATGGCACGGTTGACCAGTTCATTGGCCATCGACGCCGCCGCGACTCCGGCCGCCCCCGCCGCCACGGATTCCCAGGCCTCACGGCCCCCCGACGCTCCGATCGCGATACCCACCCCTGCGAAAATCGGCAGCGTGGTGTGCCAGTCTCCGTAGGCATTGCCGAACGAAGAAATCGCATCGCTCATGGGGTTTTGCACCACCAGGGCCGTGCGGCGCACGGGGGCGTCGGCCACGAAGGCTGCCACGATCACGGCAGCCCCGATCGAAGCGTCGTCCCACTGAGCCGCCGCACCGGAAGGCATGCCGGCAAGCGCCACCGCACCGACCAGCCCGCCCCGCAGACACCGACCCGCCGAGATTCCCGTCGTCAGGTTCCTTTGGTGGAGTTGATTCTTGGCCGGGTGATTCCGGCTCCGGCATTTGCTGCCCAACATACCGGTTGGGGGCCGGCCGAGTGCTGCGGCGGGTTCCCCCGGAGAGTAAATTCCGGCATGCAAGAGAGAGCTTGAGAATACGCGCCGCGGCAGGTATCAGGGTTTGACCCGTGGCGGTCCTCAAGAAGCTCAAGATCAGGGGATTCAGGAACTTGGCGCCGCTGGACTGGGAGGTCCCGGAAACCGGCGCGGCCGTGGTTGGCCCAAACGGAGCGGGCAAGACCAACCTGCTCGAAGCCATCGGTTATCTTGAGGTGTTCCGGTCGTTCCGGGGCGCGGCCGACCGAGATCTTGTGGCGTTCGACCAAGATGTGTTCCGGGTCGAGGCGGAGGTTGAGGGGGGAGGGAGGGTTGCTGCTGCTTACGACAGGAAGCAACGGATCAAGAAGGTTCAGGCAGGCGGGCTTGACGTCCAACGCGTGTCGGATGCTCTGGGCCGGATCGGCATCTCGGTGTTCCGTCTGGAAGACCTGTCCATCATCAGGAATTCACCCGTCGAAAGGCGCCGGTTTCTCGATATCGCGTTGGCGCTGGAATCCCCCGGATACGTGCGTGCGCTCCAGAACTACCGGGCAGCGCTGGTTCGCCGCAACGAGGCGCTGCGGCGAGACGCGAGCGAAGGGGAGATTGACGCGTGGACGGACGGGTTGGTCGACGCGGGTGCTCTCGTGACGCGGCGGCGCGGGTCGTGGATCCAGGAGAGTTCGAGCGATTTTGTGTCGTTTTTCGCGCACGTGTCGGGCGGGGAGGGTGGGGTCTTGGCGTACGCACCTTCGGGTCCCGACGACGCGGCCGACTTCCGGGAGGCCCTCGATTCGATGCGTTCCAGAGAGAGGGCGCAGGGTGCAACAGCCATCGGCCCGCACCGCGACGATTTCCGGTTCATTACCGAAAGGCCCGAGGGGTCCCGAGATCTGCGCGTTTACGGATCCAGCGGGCAGCAGCGCACGGCAGTGCTGGCCCTGCGGCTGGCCGAGGCCGAACGGCTCAGGCGCCGCCTGGCCGGGGAACCGGTCTACCTGCTGGATGACATTTTTGCCGAACTGGATGACGGGCGCAGCAACCGGCTGCTTGAGCTGTTTGGAGGCCGGGAGTCGGCGCAGCTCATTCTCACGTCGTCCAGGGCGGAGGAAGGCCCGAGGGGAGCCAGGGGCCTGCCGCAGTACGAGATGTCCGACGGCGAGTTGATCCCGGCTTGACCAGGCGCGCTCGGCCTCCGGCAGGCGTTTCCAGCGTGCTTGACGACGTTCTGGGCGGGCTGGGGATCAAGGAACGCCTGGAGCAAAGCCGAACCGCCGCCCGCTGGAGCGAGGTTACCGGGCCACGGATTGCCGCGAAGACCAGGGTCCGCGGCATCCGGAGGGACGGACTTGTGGTGGAAGTAAAGAACGCGGCGTGGCTCACGCAGCTAGGCATGATGAAGAGAGATCTTCTTGAGCGGCTCAACGAGGGCCGCCAGTGTGGCCAAATCGGGCGTTTGGTCTTCGTGCAGGGCTCTGGAGACTGGAACGCCCCGGGGCGGAACGGGAGAGGGACGTAATGGCGAAGAAGGCAAAGGGTTCGGAATACACCGCTAGCAGTATCAAGGTCTTGGAGGGGCTCGAGGCCGTCCGCAAGCGACCTGGCATGTATGTCGGCTCGCAGTCTGAGCGCGGGTTGCATCACCTGGTCTACGAGGTCGTGGATAACTCGATCGACGAGGCGATGGCGGGGCACTGTTCGGAGATCAGCGTTGTTCTCCATGCTGACGGGTCGGTTACCGTCACCGACAACGGGCGCGGTATCCCGGTGGGCATGCACGAACAGGAGAAACGGCCGGCAGTCGAGGTGGCGCTAACCACGCTCCACGCCGGCGGGAAGTTCGATTCGAGCAGTTACAAGGTCTCGGGAGGGCTCCACGGCGTCGGCGTATCGGTAGTCAACGCCCTGTCTGAACAGCTCACGGTAACGGTCCGACGCGACGGCGCGGTGTGGCGTCAGAAGTTCGCCCGCGGCGACGTGCTTGGCCCCCTGCAGCAGGTTGGAAAAACCCGCGAGACCGGGACGACGATCACGTTCAAACCCGACCGGCAGATCTTCACGGTCACCGAATTCACCTACGACACGCTGTCGGCGAGGCTCCGCGAGCTGGCCTACCTCAACAGCGGCGTGCGGATTGTCCTGGCGGACGAGCGCGTGACCGACGACGGTACGGCCGAAGATGGCGATGATGGCGAAAAAGAGGGGCACCGGGAAGAATTTCTGTTCAAGGGCGGCCTCTCCGAATTCGTCACTTATCTGCGGGGCGGCAAGTCGGGGCTGCACTCCGAGGTCATCAGCCTGTCGGGTTCGATGGGTGACACCGCGATCGAACTCGCGATGCAGTACACCGACGGCTACAACGAGGACGTCTTCACCTTCGTCAACAACATCAGCACACACGAGGGCGGAACCCACCTGTCCGGGTTCAAGGCGGCGCTGACCCGCACCGTGAACTTGTACGCGCAGCGTAACAACGTCCTCAAGAAGGGCGACCCGAGCCTGCGAAGCAACGACGTGCGCGAGGGCCTGGTGGCGGTCCTTTCGGTGAAGGTCATGGAGCCGCAGTTCGAGGGCCAGACCAAGACCCGGCTTGGCAACAGCGAGGTGCGCGGCATCGTCGAGAGCCTCGTCAACGACAGGCTGGGAGAATGGCTGGAGAAGAACCCGGGAGACGCCCGCAGGCTGATCGAGAAAGCGGTCCAGGCCGCCCGCGCCCGCGAGGCCGCGCGCAAGGCCAGGGAGCTGACCAGGAAGAAATCTGCTCTGGAGGCCGGAATCCTGCCGGGGAAACTGGCCGACTGTTCGCTTTCGGTCCCGGACCGCTGCGAGCTCTACATCGTGGAGGGAGACAGCGCCGGGGGCAGCGCCAAGATGGGGCGCGACCGGTCCTACCAGGCGGTGCTTCCCCTGCGCGGCAAGATCCTGAATGTGGAAAAAGCGCGGATCGACCGGGTGCTGTCAAACGAGGAGATCCGGGCGCTGATCACTGCCATGGGAACCGGCATCGGCGAGGACTTCGACCTGTCGGCCGCCCGTTACCGGAAGTGCATCATCATGACAGATGCCGATGTTGACGGCGCGCACATCCGGATCCTGCTTCTAACCTTCTTCTTCCGGCAGATGCGCAGCCTGATTGACGAAGGGTACATCTACATTGCCCAGCCCCCTCTTTATCGCGTGTGGCAGGGCAAGCGCGAGAAGTACTGCTACAACGAAGACGAGCGAGTGGACGCGATGGCCGCCCTGGGCAACGGCCGGCAACCATCCATCCAGCGGTACAAGGGTCTGGGCGAAATGAACGCCGACCAGCTCTGGGAGACCACCATGAACCCGGAGCGGCGGACCCTGCTCAAGGTCGAAATCCAAGAGGCAACCGCGGCGGCCCGCCTGTTCGAGACGCTGATGGGTGAGGAAGTAGCCCCGAGGCGGAGGTTCATCGAAGATAACGCCAAGTATGTAAAGAACTTGGACGTCTGACGCCCGGCGCGTCGATCCTGTTGTTGAGATCCCGTTGAGAGTTCCCGACACAGTAGGGACATCCGCGGGGCGGATTGGCCGCCCCGAGAGATCTCGACAACAGGAGAAATTCCTATGAGCAGAACTATGCGCTTTATTTCCGGTGCGGTGGCCGCAGTCGCGTTGGCGGTGGGCAGTGCGGGTGGTGTAGTGGCCGCAAACGCCGCATCCGTCGGGCCGGTGGTCCCGGAAGAGGCCCCCGGCGCGCCCGCTCCGGCACCAACAACCTCGTCCGGTGCCGCGAGCACTGCCGGTTGTGCTGAAACCTATGATTGTGGCCCTGGCTGCGAGGCAGACCTCGTCGTAGGTGCTTGCTTGACCGTCATTGACATCAGTTTCCCGGGCGGGCTCGACCTCGAGTGCGAGCTGTGCGCGTGCATCTATTTCGGCAATTGGCAAGTCCACGTCGATCTTGGCGGCTGCAGCTTCGGAATCTGACGTCTCCGGTTGGACGTTAGACGAATATCCGCGCTCAGTCCGGAGGCCGGCAGGCCTCCGGGCTGAGCCCCGAACTACAGCCAATCCCCTTGGAAACACCGACCTACGTTTCCGCGGGAGAGGGAGATGACATGAGAACCACTCGTCTGTCGCGGGTGCCCTTGCCGTGGGTGGCGCCAGCCGTGCTGGCGATGACGGCGTGCGGGGATGCAGAACCCCTGCGGGAGTACCGTGTCCATGAAATCGGGTCTGCGCTGGCGCAGTTTCCCGAAGATGTCATGGCGCTTGATGTGGAACCGAAATTGACGCAGGCCGGGCCCATGGAGGTCACTGCCGACGGCGAACGCATTCTTGTGTTTGATCTTGCCACGAGCAGACTCCTGATTCTGGACCGGGACCTGCGCCTGGTCCACGAGACGGGTCATAGGGGACCGGGACCCGGCGAGTTCATGCTCCCGACCGCGATGGTTGAAGACGGTGCCGACGGGTTCTGGGTGCTGGACGGCGGCAAGGGCACGCTGATTCGGATCAGCGAACAAGGAGAGGCCTTGCACGAGGTTCGGCCAACCGGGCTTCCCACGGCACCCGGCGTGTCTGGGTCCGGAGGTTTGTTCATGCTGGGTTCGGCACCCGATGTGCTGTTGACGGCCGTGGACTCGGTCGGGAACGTTCGACCGGTGGCGAACGACCCCAACCAGGTGCCGGAACCGCTGACCCGCAGTATGGAGTCCAGGCTTGGGTTAATAGGGGTCGACCTGGTCCCGGGCGGGCGAAACGAGATTCTTCTGGTTTTTGGCAGGGGGATCGAGGATGCAGGAGTCTGGGCCTTGGGGATGAACCCCGAGCGCACGTCCGTGAGTTCCGTGGAGCGCTGGCCGCTGCCGCGCTGGCTCGAGGAGGCGCTTGAAGCAGCAGAACTCCGCCGGGATCCCACAGTCGAAGGTTCCCGCGTTACCTTTCTTGGGGGTCGAAGGGTGGACGGAGAGGTTTGGCTAACCTGCGCTATCGGGGGAGCGATCCTGGCGTCCCTGCCCAGGGACCCGGGCAAGGAGTCGATCGTGGTGATGCATCCTGCGGCGCGGGATGATTGGGAGGGCGGATTGGTGCAACCTGTCATGGACGCTGTAGTGAGGGGAGACCGGATCACTCTCGTCTACCCGGACCGCCTCGTTGTGCACGAACTCGTCCCAACCGATGACCCCTTTGAACCAATATGGCTCCGGTGACACCCAACGAGACCCGGCGTCCCACCAATCCCCTCGCGGAAGAAATCGTGGGGGGGTACTTCCCGGTGCTCGACCACGGGTTCGTGTCGTTGGTGGACTACATGGGCTCCGACGAAGACGTGGAACGAGCAGCGCGAGTCAGCTACGGTGCCGGGACCCGGAAGGTCAGCCAGACCCGTGGTTTGGTCAGGTATCTCCGCCGGCACGCGCACACCACCCCGAGCGAGATGGTCGAGCTGAAATTCCACTGTTCGATGCCGATTTTCGTGGCCCGGCAGTTCGTGCGCCATCGAACGGCCAACATCAACGAGTACAGCGGCCGGTACAGCCTGATGCCGCTGCTGTTCTATCGGCCGGGGCCGGGCGAGTTTGCCAAGCAAACCAGCGCCAACAACCAGGGTCGGGAGTCCGAACCAGCCCCGCGCGAGCTGTACGACGAAGCGGTCCGCCGCTGGGACGATCTGCGAGCCGCGGCCGGTGATACGTATTCGTGGCTCGTCGGGGAAGATGTTGCACGGGAGCTCGCCCGCATCGACCTGCCGCTGTCTGCCTACACGCAGTGGTACTGGAAAATCGACCTCCACAACCTGCTCCACTTCCTCACGCTGCGCGTTGACCAGCATGCCCAGTGGGAAATTCAGGAGTTCGCCCGCGTTATGGCCGGGATGCTGCAAAGGGTGGCCCCGATCAGTTTCGAGGCGTGGATCGACTACGACCTG
>JAGWBR010000003.1:61879-63509 GCA_021295785.1 Gemmatimonadota bacterium | reverse complement strand
CGCTGGCCTGAGCCCCAGGGAAGTGGCGGAGTTCGCGGACAAACTGGGGCCGGACTCCCGTCCCGATTTCAGCCTGGACCTGACCACAATGGAAACCGCGGAAGCCATGTCGGAGCGGATGTCCCGGGCCCTGGCCTCCCACCGCCAACTCTAGGGGCTGGCTCGTGAGGAACCGTTGGATTCTTCCAGCACTGCTGGGTTGCATCGTATCGTGTGGTGAGCCGGGGGAAGCTCCTCCCGCGAGTTACGATCTGGTACTCGAACTCGTTACCGACACGGTGTTCGTTGTCGGCGACACACCTTTTAACGAAGGGGACCATTACTTCGGCAGGGTTGTGTCGCTTGGATTCGATCAGCGGGGGAGGCTTCACGTCTTCGACCCCGACAGATTCGAGATAACCACTTGGGACGAGCGTGGACGCCTTGTTAGCCGATTCGGCAACAAGGGCGAGGGTCCGCACGAGTTCAAGGTGCCCCGCTACGCCCACATCCTCCGGGACGGAACCGTCCTGGTCCTAGACATCGGCCATGCGCGCCTGCTCGTGTACGGGCCCGGAGGACGGTTCGAGCGTGGTGTGCGGCTACCGACCCAGAACGCAGTGCCAGGCAGTGGTGCTGTGCTGGCCGCCGACCGACTGGTCGGTGAGGACGACTACTGGCTCAGGCGGCCGGTAGAGGCAGGTGAGTTGTTCAGCTATCAGTTCGGTGCGGACAGTGTCGTGGCCGAACCGTTCTACCAAGCCTGGGCGCCAGCACCTGAGCTGGGCGGGGTGGCAATGGTGCCTGAGGTGCGCATCGCACCGTTTTCCGACGGCAGGGTAGCATTGGCGGACAACGAGGAGTACCGGTTGCGGATACTGTCCAGAGCCGGCGAACTGGTCCACACCATCGGCCGGCCGGTGGGTCCGCCGCCGGTTACCGATATGGTGATGGATGCAGAAAGGGAACGCCGAAAGGCGAAGTACAGGGAAAGAGATCTCGCCAGAGGTCTCCGAGAGATGGGTGCTGTAACCGGCTTTGCCATGCCAGATGTGGACATGAGCAGCGTACTCGAGGAGTATCACGCCGGCCTCGCAGATTTGGAGTTCGCCGACGACATCCCTGTGATCCACACCGTGCAAGTCGACTGGAACGACCAGTTGTGGATCACTAGGTCCGGTGCGACCGGCGAGGAAGGCCCCATCGACCTGATGTCCGCCGACGGCCGCTACGAGGGCACACTCTACCGTACTCAAAAGCCTGATGCGTTTGGCCCAAACGGCCTGTTGGCCTACGTAGACTACCACGAACTCGGCCCGCAGAGTGTCGTCGTGGTTCGCATCACCGCCATCGCACCTGCGGTGGACCAACCAATGACACCGTAGACAAGGAGAACCCGAAACATGAAGACGATCACCAACGGAATGCGAGTGCTGAGTGGCGCCATTGCGTTCACCCTGGCGGTGACGCTGGCCTCCTCCCCGGTCATGAGCCAGGACGAGGGCGGCGACGACGACGACGATGGTACTTCGGCCTCGGCAAGTGGATCGGCGTGAACCGTAAATCTGCGGGGGAGTTCGCCCGCGTTATGGCCGGGATGCTGCAAAGGGTGGCCCCGATCAGTTTCGAGGCGTGGATCGACTACGACCTG
>JAGWBR010000003.1:0-61774 GCA_021295785.1 Gemmatimonadota bacterium | reverse complement strand
CGCTGGCCTGAGCCCCAGGGAAGTGGCGGAGTTCGCGGACAAACTGGGGCCGGACTCCCGTCCCGATTTCAGCCTGGACGTGACCGCAATGGAAACCGCGGAAGCCATGTCGGAGCGGATGTCCCGGGCCCTGGCCTCCCACCGCCAACTCTAGGTTCCGGCTTGATGTAACTCTCGCGGCACCGGATATGCCTGAAGTCGGGTGGGAAGCGGAGCAAGCACCGGATCCGGCGGCTCATGGGGATGGAGGCGACCTACCGGCGACCGCGCACGGGCGTCGCAAACTCGGAGCACCGGACGTTGCCCTACCGCTACGCGGCCTCGAGATCTGCCGTGGCCAGGAGGTGATGGATAGGTGGAATGAGCATGGCTGGTCACCTGTCCAATCGGTACATCCGGACCGTCTCTACGCCGAGGGAATCCGAATGCACTCCAAGGACGAACTGCGCGCCGATCCAGGTGATCTGGAAGCCACCAGGAGTCACCAGATAGCCAATGAGTCTGCCCTCGGCGTCGAAGATGTCCCACTCGCGCCCAATGGAGTCCTCAATCAGTCTACTTCGATACCGCTCCACCCACAGGTTGCCTGCTTCGTCGGCGAGGATTCTTCCATGGACCGAGTGGTTGCTCGCGAACTCGGTCGCCCGGATTCGTTCCACGGCAGGGCCCGACATTCCCCGGAGGCTCTCCTCGGCCGCGGCCCGCGATTCGTCGATCTCAGCTTGTGTCACCGCCACCGGGATCCGATCCACGCGCACGATTCTGCGCACGGAACCCGATCGGTCATGGCCGACCAACTCGAATCGGCTCGAATGGCCGTACCAGGCCAACTCGCCGCCTGCCGCGAACTCTGCCCGCCCGCCCAACGCCAGTGGATAGCCGTTGCGGCCCAGCTGCTGGCCCGCAAACTCGCCGAGGGTCCCCAGAACCTCCCCGTCACGGTCAACCGCGTACAAGAAGTGAGTGGACTGGTCGCGTGTGTCTCGCGAGGGAGATCGAGTGAGGGCGTCGATAAGCAGGGTGCCGTCGTCGAGCCAGCCAATCACGTTGGGGGCGGCCGCGCCCGGAAGCCGGGGAATGAGAAATGATCGAGCGAACGTTCCAGAGGATGTGAACAGGGAAACCCGACCGCCCCGGGGATCGACCGCCACAATCGTATCGCCCGGCAATTCCGCGATCGTCCAGAGGACTGTGAACTCTCCAGGTCCTTCACCGCTTCGCCCGAACGTGCGCAGATGCCCTCCGCCATCGTCGAAAATGCGGATCTCGTTCGCCAAGCCTTCTGCCACGGCGATGTCCCCGCTGGATAGCCGTATGACTTGCATGATGTGTCCGAAGAGGTCCGGTCCGTCATCCTCTCCCTCGTTCCGCCCAATCTGGAGGACGGGGGGAAGCTGAAGCCGCCATTCGTCGGGCGAGGCTTCGGGACTCTCGGCGATCCTGACCCCGGCGCTGTCGCGAACGATGGTCGAGGAGGGGTTGTCGGGCGAGAGGCACGACACGAGGAGGAGGGCGGCCGCTGAGGGGCGGAAAGGACGAGGGATCATTGCGGGCATCCTGAGAGCGCGAGGTTCATGACAGTTCGGCATGGTCCTACTCAACCGCACACGGCCGCCCGGCCTCGCGAATGGCGCTGGCCGCACCCTCCCCGGAGTAGGCATATCGGACGGCACCCACTGCCTCCCAATCCAGTTCGATCATCAGAGAATCGCTTGCCGTGGAAGGACTCTCAAGGAGGCGTCTGACGAATTCCGTGTCCGAACATCGGGACTATCGACCGGATCCGGCCACGTTCGCAAGTTACTGGGCCACCAGCTCATACACCGCTACGATCTGCACACTCATTTCGTCCCTCAGCACTCCAAGAACGAGTCCGTCGGCCACGTCGAGAATGCGGAACTCCGGCGGGGCCTCGACCCTGCCCAACCACTCCCCGTCGGCTGCAATGACGGTGTAGTCCGGCGGGGCTTCGCGGGCGCGGCCCGGGCGATAGGGGGGCAGCCATACGCGGCCTGCCAGCGCACCACCGGCGAATACGGTCGCGCGGAGCAGTTCGATGTGTCCTGGCCCAGCACGAAAACGGCGTTGACGTAGCTGAGATCGCCCGGTCCCTCTCCAGGCCCGGCAAGCAACTCGTGCGTCTTGCCGTCCTGGCTCAACACCACGAGTTCGTCGTTGCCCCCATCCGAGAGCACGGCGCTGCCGTCCGGGAACAGACGGCCGAACCCGATTCTCTGGAAAGGGTAGTCACCGGGGTTGGTGCCGTGGCGGTACAGTGGCTCGGCTCGGAAGCGGAAGGGAGCGTCGGCAGCCGGGGTGCCCGCGTATTCGACGAGGCGCACACCGGCGCTGTCTTCGACGTGGACAGGGATGTCCGTGGTGGGTTGAGGGCCGCCCTGGCAAGCGGCGAAGAGCGCCATCGGCCCTAGGATTGAGGTGGGTTCGGCGTCGCATTTCGTCTTTCCCTACTGTTGTCTGCCGGGTGAAGTGGTCCTACTTCGTTGGACAGTCCGAGGGCAGAGTTAAGGGACTCCGGCTGGTTCCGAGAGCACTCGGGAGCTTTCGCTCTGTTCTGTCTTGAGAGGGATCTTGCACCCCACGATCGTTCGTTGGCAAGCGGAAGGACGGCTTAGCGACCTTCCAACTCCAGCAGACCCTGCTGCGTTGAACTGTCGCCGCCCGGGTCGTCGTCCGGATCCGGCGAATTGCCCTCCAGACTGCCTGATACCAGTGACCGGAGCGGCCACGCCGCTTCGACCCAGTGTCCGGCGGGAGGCTCTATCATCCTGACACCGGAGGCACTGCCGGTACCGGAAGCCGGAAGCGCGGTCGTCCCCAACGTGCCGTCGGAAAACTCCCAGGCCACTTGCCCCGAATCCGCGGTGTTCACCACACCCGCCAGGATCCCCGTTCGCTTGGTGTTGGCAAGCCCCCGAACCCCTTTTGCTCCTCGCTGAAGCCTGCGGATACTCTCAAGCTGAACCGCCCGTCCCCACCCTTTTGAAGTCAGGAGTACCAGTTCGCCGGAAGGTCGGGACGGCAGGGCCGCGACCACCGCGTTGCCCGCCTCGATGCGCATTGCCCTGACGCCGCCGGCGGTCCGGCCGGTGGGCCGCACCGAGTCTTCTGCGAATCGTACGATGTGGCCTAGGCGCGAAAAGAAGACCAGGTCTTCGCCGCCCGAGCTGATGAAAACCGACACGATCTCGTCGCCCCGGGGCACGCTCGCCCCGATGATTCCGCCGGTGCGAGCGTTCTCGTAGTCGGCGAGGGAAGTGCGCTTGACCTGCCCGCGGCGGCTGGCGGTAACCAGCCAGCGACCCTCCTCAAACTTGTCCACGGGCATCACGGAGACGATCTCGTCTCCGGCCGCCACTTCCAGATAGCTGTCCATGTGCCTCCCGCGGGAACTCCGGGTCGCCGCCGGCAGGTCCGAGAGCGGCAGGGCATACGCGGTGCCCCGCGCGGAAACCGCCAACAGCGATCCGAAACTGCGACAGGCCAGCGCGCTGAGTACGAAATCTCCGGGACGCTTGGACAGAGCATAGGCCCCGGGCAAGGCGCCGTGTGCTCCTGCGCCCGACGCGTGAGGCTGGGCCTTGATCATCCCCTGCCTGGTAAGCATCACAAGCCGGGACTCTTCCGCCGCTCCCCGCTGCAGGCGCTGCGGTTTTTCGCCGTCAAGAATCTGGGTGCGCCGCGGGTCCTGGTAGGCCTCGGTCAGCTCCGCGATCTCCGCCCGCAGCCGCTCGCGCCTTACAGTTTCGTCCCTGACAATCGCCGACAGAAATTTGATTCGCCTGTCCAGTTCGGCGAGTTCTTCTTGGAGCTTACGCTTTTCGAGCCCGGTCAGGCTGGCAAGCCGCATCGCCAAGATCGCATCGGCCTGCGCGGCGTCGATACCCAAGAGGCGCTGCAGCTTTGGGCGGGCAGAGGCCGGTGTGCGAGAACCGCGGATGACGGCGATCACCTCGTCGAGCGTGTCGAGGGCCTTGAGGAGGGCCTCCACGACATGCCGCCGGGCCGACGCATTCGCCAGGTCGAATGCGGCGGCCCGGCGAATAACCTCCAGCCGGTGGCCGATCCAGATGTTGAGAACCGCCCGAAGGTCCAGTTCGCGCGGTGCACCGTCAACCAGCGCCAGCATGATCACGCCGAACGTGCAGCGTAGCTGGGTTTTCCTGAACAGCAACTCCAGGATCTTGGCCGGATCGGCATCCCGTTTCAGCTCAATGACCAACCGGACGCCGTCGCGATCCGATTCGTCCCGCAGATTGGTGATGGCGTCGGTCCCGCCGAGCCTGGCGAGGTTCGTGATTTGACCGATAACCCGGGCCTTGTTGACCTGGTAGGGAAGTTCGGTCACCACGAGCGAGCTCTTCCCGAACTTGCCCTCTTCGACGTGCAGGCGGGCTCGCATCTCAATACGACCCCGCCCGGTCCGGTAGGCCGATTCGATGCCTTTCTTGCCCCAGATGTAACCGCCCGTGGGGAAGTCGGGCCCGGGTATGAGCTCCAGCAACTCGTCGACCTCGATGTCGGGTGCTTCAATCAGCCGGTCTACCGCCCGCAGAAGCTCCCCGGCGTTGTGGGGCGGAATTTTGGTGGCCATCCCAACCGCGATACCGTCGCTGCCGTTCAGGAGCAGGTTGGGCAGCCGGGCGGGCAGCACCTCCGGCTCCTCAAGCCGCCCGTCAAAATTGGGACGCATCCCGACGGTGTCTTTCTCAAGGTCAGACAACATTTCCACCGCGGCCGGGGTCATGCGGACCTCGGTATACCGGTATGCCGCAGCCGAGTCACCGTCCAGCGAACCGAAGTTGCCCTGGCCGTCAACGAGCGGGTACCGGAGCGAAAAGTCCTGGGCCATGCGCACCATGGCGTCGTACACGGCACTGTCGCCATGCGGGTGATAACGGCCCAGTACGTCGCCCACCACGGTAGCGCTCTTCTGGTAATGCCCCCCGGGTGTGAGCCTCTTTTCCGCCATGGCGTGGAGGATTCGGCGGTGCACGGGCTTCAGTCCGTCTCGCGCGTCGGGCAGGGCGCGCTGAACGATCACGCTCATTGAATAGTCGATGAACGATTCCCTCATTTCCCGCTCCAACGGCCGAAACTCGACCCTTCCTTCAGCTGAGGAGTCTCCGCCCGTCCGCGGAGCGTCTCGGGTTACCGCGACCATCCAGTCCTCCTTCGTTCGTTCGTCTTTTCGCTGTTCATTATTGGTTTGTCATCTGGTGCCGGCCCCCAGTCCCAAAAGATCCGCCGTCTCGCTCTGGGCAGCCGTGGGCTCGGCGGGCATCGCAAGGGCGAGCGCACGTTCCTTGCGGGACGAAGGCAGGTGAACAAGCATCGAACCAGCCGCGAACACGCATGTCATGTCGGCGGATTCGTGGCCGCCCGCGCTGTCATCGAAATCACTGGCCAGCCCGGAATGGTCCACGGTCACCCGCCGGCCAGGCGCCAACGCCTCGGCAAGCCAAACACCGTAGGCAATCCAGTCACGTAGCGTGCCCCCGCCGGCCGTTTCCAGATCGTCGTGGTACCGGCGGACAGCCTCGCTGTAGGTGCCGGGATCCAGAGCCTTCAAGCGGCGGAGAAGCGGCCGGTATCGCGGCCGTGGGTCAGACAGTCCGTGCCCGGCCAGTTCGGCCTCCAGCCTGCTCGATCCAGGGCCCCCAGAATCAGTCGTCGTGGGCCAGCTCGTATTCCCGCTGGGCCCTGATCCGCTCCGAGCCCTGCTTCTGGTCGCGCTTGCGGGCCGCGTCCATCGACCGCGCCTTGCGTCGCTCCGAATGTACGCGGGGCGTTGAAATCAGCCGCTCAAGCCCCTTGTCGGTCTTGCAGCCGGGGCAGCCTGGAGTGGCGTCTCTGATGATCAGCTGTTCAAACTCCAGATCGCACTCTCCGCAGCGGTATTCGTAAATCGGCATCGGCTTTCCCTTTTGCGCTGCCTGTCTGGTGCTGCCCGCCCCCGGCGAAAGCGGGATCCGTTGCTCTGCGGCCGCCTAAAGTCCCGTGGCCATAGCGCGGAAAAACGCTCGGTTATCGTCGGTTTGGCGCAGCTGGCCGGTCACGAATTGTATGGCCGCAACCGCGTCCATGTCGGCTATGAACCTGCGGAGCAGGGCCATCCTGTTGAGCTCGGTCTCGCTGAGGAGCAACTCCTCCTTGCGGGTACCCGACCCGTGGATGTTCACCGCAGGGAATATGCGACGCTCCGCCACTTCGCGGTCAAGCACGATTTCGCTGTTCCCGGTCCCCTTGAATTCTTCAAAAATCACTTCGTCCATCCGACTCCCGGTCTCGATCAGCGCGGTGGCGATGACCGTCAAACTGCCACCGCCAACGATGTTCCGGGCCGAACCGAAGGCCCGTTTCGGTTGATGGAGCGCGGTAGCGTCAACCCCCCCCGTCAGCGTCCTGCCGGAGTCCGGTAGTGCCGAGTTGTATGCCCGGGCCAACCGGGTGATCGAGTCGAGCAGGATGGCCACGTCCTTCCCTTGCTCGACCAGGCCGCGCGCCCTGTTGAATACCCCCTCGGCCACGCGGATGTGATGCTCGGGAGACTCGTCGAACGTAGACGCGATGACTTCGGCGTTCACCTTCTCGCGCATGTCCGTGACCTCTTCGGGGCGTTCGTCAATCAGCAACACCATGACCCTGACCCCGGGCGCGTTCTCAACGATCGAAATGGCCATTTTTTGGAGCAGAATCGTCTTGCCGGCTTTGGGCGGGGAGACGATCAAGCAACGCTGGCCCTTGCCGATCGGGGCGACGAGATCCAACAGGCGCACCGACAGGTCACCGTCCGCACGTTCCAGGCGCAAACGCTCCAGAGGATAGCGCGGGCGAAGTGCTTCAAAGGGTACCGGCTGCCGAGCCGGCTGGCGGCTTACCGTATTGAGATCGGCGGCGTCCAACGGGGAAGTCCCTGAGGGTTAGTTTGGCGGACCGACCGAGAGACCGGCCGGCGGGCGCACAAGCGAGACTCTACCGCCTGGCTGACTGCAGGGCAACCGCTGCGAGGACAATGAGGGGACACGGAGGGCATGGCAAGGCATAACCGAACGACGGCGGGCGTGGACCAACTGGGGAACCTGTGGAGGATCAGTTACCAGCCGGACTGGCTCCGGCACCTGAAGCTGTCGCAACGAGTGCTCGGGTGCCGGCGTACCTCCCGGACGGTCCTGCGAAACCCCGAGGAACGGGCCTTGACCCTCCCGGGTCGGAAAATCCGTACCGCCCTGGGCCTGGCCGACGGTGCGGGCGAGGTGGCCGTAACCCTGGAAGATCCTGCCGGGCTGGTGACCGGGATAGACCTGACAATGAAGCTCCCGCATCACCCGGACCCGGTGGTCGTGCGCATTGCGGGTGGTACTCCTGACTGAACTGGGCCTGGCGGGACTTGATTTGTTGCCACGAGCGGGCATAGTGGGAAGGGAACCAGCGTAGCACGACTCCGGGATATCGGACCCCGGACTTGGGAAGGAGCCATTGCAATGCCTGCAGTCAACCCGGCAACCACAATGATACCCGCGGAGCCCTCGCGGCAGGCGGGAAACACGGAACATACCCTCAACCGAGTGACCCTGGTCGGAGTCGCGGCCCGTGACCCCGAAGTGGCCAGGCAACTGGAGTCAGTCGTGGCGCGTCTGCCCGTTAAGACCCACCGACTGGACAGGGTTGCGGGCGAAATGAGGCGGCGCACCGAGTGGCACCGCATAGTGGCCAGGAACAGATTGGCCGAAATTGTGTCTGAATCAGTGAAACGCGGAAGCCGCGTGTACGTGGAGGGGCGGCTTGAATACACGTCGCTGGAGCGGGAAGGCACGTCGGTACCGATGGTGGAGATAGTCGCGCAAGACATGATTCTGCTGGAAGGAACTCAATCCGCGGATGACTCAGGTTAAGACCGAGGGGACCGGGGAAGGTCGCTTTCTGACCCTCCCCAACCTCCTCTCGCTTGCCCGCATCCCGCTCGCGGCCGTGTTTGTGGTGGTTGACGACCCGTGGAAGATGAGCACCATTCTGGTCGCCGCGGCACTGACGGATTTCTTCGACGGGAAGATCGCTCGCGCCAGGGATACCGTCTCCAGAGCGGGACAATATCTGGACCCGATCTGCGACAAACTGTTCGTGTGGGTGGCTCTGGGGTCGTTCGTGTCGCGCGGCGAAATCGGCTTGGTGGCGTTCGCGATCCTGACCTTGCGGGACTTTTGCACCGTGGGGGGCTTCCTGACGGCACGCATGTGTGGCATTCCGGTGCGCCCCGATCCGAGGTGGCCGGGCAAGATGGCGACAGGCATGCAACTGTTGGCGCTCATGGTTTTGATTGCCACGCCGGAACAGATTGGGTTGATGATACCGATAACCGGCGGCGTCAACGCGTGGGCCGTGATCGACTACGGAATCAGAGCGTGGCGAAGCCGTAACCGCTCGGTGCCGGGGGCAGGTGAGACGTGATGGACCCGGCAGCGGCGACGACACGATGACCGACAGCCGCGACACAGTCGACGTTACAATCATCGGGGGCGGCCCAACCGGCCTCTACGGGTTGTTCTATGCGGGCATGCGGGAGGTATCGGCCCGCGTCATCGACACGCTACCTGAACTGGGAGGGCAGCTGACCGCCCTCTACCCTGAAAAGGACGTGTTTGACGTGGGGGGCTTCCCGAGGATCCTGGCCAAGGATCTGGCGGCGGAGCTGGTCGAGCAGGGGTTGCAGTTCGGTGCCGAGGTATGCCTGGGCGAGCAGGTGATGGAGCTGAATCCGCGTGAAAACATGTTTGACCTGACCACCGACGCGGGGCCGAGGCCGACAAGATCGATCGTAATCGCCGGTGGGAAGGGGTCCTTCAAGAGCCGAGAGATCAAGGCCCCGGGTTGGGACGATTTCATTGCCAACGGCATCGATACGCACGTCGCCGATCCCGAGAAATACCGAGACAAGCGGGTCCTGATTGTCGGCGGCGGAGATTCAGCTTTCGACTGGAGCCTGGGCCTCAGCGACATCGCCGCCGAACTGACCCAGATTCACCGGTCGGACAAGTTCCGCGCCCACGAGAGGACCGTGGAACAAGTTCGGGAAAAGGTGACTGGGGGATTTGTGGAGCTACTGACCTACCAAGTCGCCGCGGAGTTCAAGGGCGGAGACAGGGTGGAGTCGGTCACCATCATGGACACCAAATCCAAGGAGCGCCGTGATCTGGAAGTCGACTGCGTCCTGGCGCTGATCGGTTTCGTGCCCAGCCTTGGCCCGATTGCCGACTGGGGGCTGGAGATCGAGAAGAACCGGATAGTGGTTGACCAGCGGATGCGGACCAACGTCCCGGGTGTCTACGCGGCAGGCGACATCACCACCTACGACGGGAAGTTGGACCTGATTTCCACGGGGTTCGGTGAAGCTGCGATCGCGGTCAATAACGCGGTCCACCACGTTGATCCCACCGCCCGGGTCAACCCGGGGCACTCCACCAGCTCGAAGGCGTTCAACTAGCCCGACGGTCAGCCGGGATGATCAACCCCGGCCCCGGACAGAAAAGCCGCAATGGCGCCCCAGTTGGCCTCGGCGTCCCTCTCTCCCAAGGCTATCAGGCGGGAAAGGTACTCGGGTTCGAACATGAGGTAACTCAGAAAATCGGCCGTTTTCGACCGCCTGCCCGACAACCCCCTCACGACCCGGCGGAGTCCCGAGGGCAGGGTGCGCTCAAACTCCCCGGCAAGTTGCCCGATGTCTTCTGACGGGCGCAGCACGAAAAGGTCGATATGGCGCGGGCCGTTTCGCGTGTTTGCCGGGCCAAGTCGTGCCACCAGTTCGTTGGTCCGCTCCAGGTGCGCCGAGTCCCAGTCCAGTGTGTCGAGAAACACCGAGTTGAGCAGCAAGCCCAGTATTCGCGCCGGGGGCGGGTAACCGACCGAATCTGCTCGCTGGGGAACGAGTCCGGGCGGACGCGACCGGGTTGAGATCGTAAAGATGCGGTCTGCCCCCAACCGCACAGCGGGGGCCAGCGGCGACGGTGACCGAAAACTCCCGTCGCCGTAGTACTGCTGGCCGATCTTCACAGCGGGGAAAAGCAGTGGAATCGCCGCCGAAGCCATCACATGCTCAACGCCGATCTGGTCGAAAACGTGCCGCAGGTGTGAGAATTCCTGCCGGGGGGCGCGGGGGGACCAGCCCTGAGAAAAAAGCGTGGTGCGGCCGGTCTGGTAAGAGGCCGCCGAAATACCCACGGACCGAAACCGCCCGGCGTCTATTCCCGACTGGATTGCGCCCGACGGCAGTGCGTTGGCCAGTATTTGGCGTAGCGGCGATGTGCCCACCACGCTCCTGAACCCCGCGGAAAGCGGATTGCGGCCCGCCACCACCGCCGCTCCAAGGCGCACCGCACCCCAGAGTAACCGCGGCAGGCTGGCGTCGAACACGTGTTGCGTGCGCAGCCTCAGCCATGCTTGCCTGATCGCGGCCGAGGAATCGCCAAAGCGTCCCGGCGAGCCCGCGAGAAACGCCAGGTTGATGCTGCCCGCCGAGACTCCCGTAAGAATGGGGGGCGAGAAGTCCGGCATCCTCTTGCCGATGTGGGCAATGACGCCCCCCTGGTAAGCCGCCCGCGCTCCGCCCCCGCCGAGGGCGAGGGCCAGCGCGCGATCACGCCGGGCGTTCATTTGGGCACCAGGCACCGAATCACCGGCCCGGGGCCAAACCGACTAAACCGCGGGCTGGACCGCCCGTCCACGCAGGAGCCGCCGGTGCCACGACCGCTCCGCCGGCTTCTCGAAGCCGTCACCGCGAAGGTCGCCGACCGTTGGCGCGGTAAGGTCAAAAACCGGGGTACCCGGGTCGACGTCCCCGCGCCTGGCCATCTGCCCGAAAGCGCGGCGCGTGCAAGACTCAATCCCCCCGGAGTCCGTTCGGTAGAAAACCAGCGACCCATCAAGCAGAGAACACCCGAGGCGGTCGCCAATCGCTTGGATCTCATGCACCAGAGAATCGATAGAACATCCCGACGCCGCAACTGCCTCCTCCGACACTCCGACAGCGACGAACCGAGCTTCCACCACTTCGGCCGCCGCGTGCAAGCGGCTCCCGTGCGCTGCCCACGAGGCGACGAAATCCGCCATTCGGGCGCGCACCCGGTGGGATTCCGCCGGCGAAAGCGGGCGCGCCGCGCCGAACATCCACAGACGGGCGCTGTCGGGCAGGGGGGCAAGCATTCTGGTTGGCGCCCGGGCTATTCGTAGCGCAGCGCCACGATCGGATCCAGGCGAGCGGCCCGGCGGGCTGGCCATATCCCAAAGAAGAGACCGACTACCAATGAGAACGCCACGGCCAGGGCGACTGCTTCGGCCGAGACCGCCATCACCCATCCCGCGGACTCCGCGAGCAACTGCGACATGCCGTACGCGGACGCCACCCCCAGAAGTCCTCCAGCCACACACAGCGTGGTGGCTTCGAGCAAGAACTGGAGCAGCACCGCCCCGCGGGTGGCCCCGAGCGCCTTTCGGACCCCGATCTCACGGGTCCGTTCGGTTACGGAAACCAGCATGATGTTCATGATGCCGATTCCACCGACCAGGAGACTGACCGCGGCAATCGACGCCAGCAGCACCGTGAACGTCTGGGTGTTCTCCTGCTGGGTCTCAAGAAACTGAGCGTTGTCCGAGATCCAGAAATCGTTCTCCTCGCCAAGGCGGAGCCTGTGTTCGCGGCGCAGGATATCCTCGATCTGCACCATTGCGACCGCCATGGCGGTCTCGTCGGGCACCACGACCTTGAAGGAGTTCACTCGTTCGGTCCCGAGTATTCGGAACTGGGCAGTTTGGACAGGGATGAAGATCTGTTCGTCCTCGTTGAACCACCCCCAACCGCCGCCTTTCTCTTTGAGAATCCCGACAATTTCGAAGGTGTTCGACGCTATCGAGATGTTGCCTCCCAGCAACTCGTACGGGTCAATTCCCAACACCCCGGGCACGGCTCCGCCCAGGACGGCCACCCGACGCCGGGCCTGGTCTTCCCCATCGTGGAAGAAACGTCCGATATCCAGCTCGTAGTTGTTCACGGACGTGAAGTTGGGCGTGGTGCCGAGAATCCGGATGTTGGCGTTGGAGCGGCCAACGCTCACTTGGTGTTGGCCCTGCATTTCGGGGGCGACTTGCGAGATAGCCGTCGCGCCGGCGCGGACTGCGTCCACGTCGTCCATCGTCATGCGGGTGTTTCCGCCGCGGACGCCGCGGAACCACCCCTGTCCGGGTCGAACCGTGAGGACGTTTGTGCCCAAGGCCTGGATCTGTTCTTCCACCCGGCGCTGAGCACCCTCGCCGAGCGCAACCATCGTGATTACCGCGCCGACCCCGATCACTATACCCAGCATGGTGAGAATGGAGCGCAGCGCATTTGCCCGGATGGCGTCCATGGCCACCCGGAGGATTTCGAAAAAGAGCATCAGCCGCCTCCGATGGGCAGTCGGGTCCTGTTACGGATTCGCTGCAAGAACTCCTGCTGCTGGACCAGCGAGAACGGAAGCGCCACTATCTCCTCGCCCTCGTCAAGGCCACGCAACACATGCGTGTTGTCGAAATCGGAAAGACCGATCATGATGGGCTTGGCGGTGAGCATGCCCGACCCGTCATAGTAAAACGCCACCGCGGGCCGGGGAGCGGCCGGATTGGCGGCCTGGGCACGGGCTGAACCCTGCTGGGCCGCGAACGCTTCTCGCATGAGCGCCCCAACCCGCTGGCGCTCCTCGGCGGTGAGGTTGCCGAACCACTCCGCCCGCTCGGACTGCGACATTGAGCCGAGCTGCGAGACCGGCACCCCGCCGAGCATCTCTTCCTCTTCGGGTTGGTCCGACGCGCCCTGGCCGTCCCCGCCCTCCCGGGTCTGGAACTCGCGAACGGCGGCGTTGATGTCGAGGTCGATCCCGAGTGCGCTCACCAGTTGTTGGGCCTCGCTCGTGGTCTTGATCCCGCTGTTGCCAATGGAGAGGGCGTTCTCTTCCCGGCCGATAACCACGCTCACCTCAGAATTCATCCCGGGACGCAGCAGGTCGTCAGGGTTGGGGATGCGGGTGAGAACGGCGAACATGGTCACATTCTGCTGGACCACGGCCTGTGGTTCAATCTTCAGCACCGTCCCCTGGAACGTGCGACTCGGGAAGGCGTCAACGGTTATCTCCGCCGGCAGCCCCGGGTTCAGGCGCCCGATGTCTTGTTCGTCAACGAACATCCTCACCTGCACTTCGGTGAGATCCGCCATCCGCATGAGCACGGTGCCGCCCGTCAGGTCCCGCGTGCCCGTTACCACCTGACCCTCCTCGACGGTGCGCTCGACCACGGTACCCGTGATCGGTGCCCTGAGAGTCACGTCGTTCAGCTTGTCGCGGGCCAGATCCAGGTTCGTCCGGGCCCTGACCAGCGAGGCTTCGGCGTTGGCCTTCTCCAGCATGGCGTTTTCGAGTTCTTCGTCAGTGGCCATTTCGCCGGTGTGGAGCTCTTCGACCCTTCCGAGCTGCCGTTGCGAAACCTCCTGACGGGCCACCGCTACATCAAAATCGGCCTGGGCCTGGTCAAAGGCGTTGTTGACGTCCCGGGGGTCGATCCGGGCCAGCAGAGTGCCCGCGCCGACCATGTCTCCCAGTTCGACCGGCAGTTCAAGGATCTCGCCGCCGGCCTGAGACTTGACCTCGATAACTCGAATGGGTTCCACCGTGCCGGAGGCGTCGACGCTGGACACGATTGTGGCCCGGCCGACGGTCATGGTCTGCAGGAGCTGTTCTTCCGCGCCACCGGCCTCCGCTGCGCACCCCGCCGCCGCCGTTGCCGACACAATGACCGCGGCGAGAGCGAGCCGGTCTGCCGTCTCGCGGCCCGCTGGACTGCCTGCGCCCGCGCGCCACACGATCTCCCGCAAAAAACTGTTCTGCTTCATTGGTCTGTCCCTGCTGCTCCTGCCGCTTGTCACCGCGGTCTGTTACTGCGTCCCGGTCTGCAATTCCTCGATGGAAAGCCCCAACAACGCCTCGATCGAGGCCAATGCCAGCTGATAATCGAACCGCCGGCCAACGAGATCAGCCTCCGCCTGCGTAAGCTGGATCTGGGCGTCCTGAAGTTCCAGGATCGTGGTCATACCAAGGCGGTAACGCTCCTGCACCACCCGGAGCCGCTCTTCGCTCAGTTCCACACTCTGCGACGCCAATCCAATGCCGGCCTGCGCCGAAGTGGCGCTGCTGTATGCCGCGTCCAGTTCGGAGCTCAGGTTCAGCATTTCCGCCCGGCGCTGTTGGAGCGAGGTGTCCAGGTTGACCTGTGCCTGGTATACCCGCGTCTCGCGCTGGAAACCGTTAAACAGCGGGTAGGAACCGCCTAGAGAGAACGACCACGACCGATTGCCGACGGGGTACTCGGTGTTCGACCAGCTGTATCCGCCGCTGACCGACAGCGAGGGGATGTAGGCGGAACGGGCCGACGAAAGGGAATTCTCCGCCGCTTCCACCGCCGCTTCGGCCGCCTGGACGGCCGGCGCGGCGTTAACTGCGACCTGGAACAATTCCTCTCGCGAAACGCCAAGCGGTGCCTCGTCGAGTTCGGCGCCGATCGCCGGGCCGACCTGCTGATCCGAGCCTATCGCCTCGGTCAACCTGAACCGCTGGGTGCGAGCACTGTTCTGGGCATTGAGCAGGGTCAGACTGGCGTTGTTGACCTCTACCTGAGAGCCGAGCAGGTCCGCCAGGGTGGCGCGGCCCAGCTCCAGCTGCTGTTCCACGAAGGCCAGCTGGTCTCTCTGCCGGGCCAGGCGACGTTCCTCCACCCCGACTAATTCCCGGGAGGCGACGGCGGCCGAATAGATCTGCTTGACCTGCTGAATGGTCTGGAAAACCGTCTGCCGGTAGCGGGCATTCTGCTGCTGTACGCCCAGGGTCGCTCCGCGCAGGCTGGTGAACCTGCCCCACCCGTCAAACAGGTTGTAGCTGGCCGACACCCCGGTCGAATAGCTGGTTCTGGCAAAACTCTGTTGAGTGAAGTCGAGTACCGCCGACGACGACTTCGAATACCTGTAATTCATCGAAAGCGACGGCAAAAGGCTGCCCACCGCCGAAAGCCTCGAGTGCTCGGCCTGCTCAAGGGCCAGGGCCGACTGGAGCAGCCCGGGATTACGCCGCAGGGCAATGTCTACCGCCTCGTCCACGGTTATCGGCCGGAAATCCAGCTCTTGGAACGCGCCCGCTTCTTGCGCGGCTGCCGGGGCGACGGATGGTCCCCCAAGGCCCGCAAGGCAAAAGACGGCCGCAACAAACGCCTGGGCCGAGATCTTGATGCCCGCGCAGCGCCCCCCGTGCCCGGAGCGCTCTCCCTGTAGGTGGTTCGTGAAATTCTTCAACTTGCTTGGTTTCTCCCGTCTAACTCGTTACCCGTTGCCCGCGCCGTCGCGGCCAGAACCGGACTCTTCGTCACGCCCGTTCTGCTCGCCGCGCCCGTTGCGGTCGCCGCCGTACCGTTCCCTCAGCAGCGCTCTGTACTGTTCGACTTGTACGCTGTCGAGGATCGATTCGATTTCAGCGCGCACCGAGTCGACGAACAACCGGTAGTCGCGACGGACCGATCGCTGCAGGGCTTCGACCCCGCTGCGGAACCCTTCGAGGGTGAATTCGATTTGCTGGCGCTGGTCCTGATCAAGGCCCAGGTCGTCGGCGAACTGCTCGATAGTCGTGAGCCGCTGGGGGGAACGGCCGGGAACGTCAGGAGCGCCGGAACCGGAATTGCTCGACGGGTCTCCGTTGGAGTCCGCGGCGGTGTCTGAGAGCGTGTCTTGCTGAACGGAGCTGCTGCCCCCACCGCCCATCCACTGGATGGCGGCGAGCCCGATAGCAGCACCGGCAAGGAAAACAACGGCAAACAGGCCCGCAGCCTTGACTCTGGCAGACATCATGGTACGGTCGTCCGGTTACCAGGCAATGAACGTTGCGGCCAGGACCTCGTCGGGACTGGGCCGTTCGGAAGTAAGCAGCAGGTCGGGCGGTGCCTCCGCCTCCGGGGCGAGCATGAACAGAAGCTCCTGATCGTTGCTGGAGCTCGCCCACGACGGAGATTCGGTCGCGGCTGGCCCAGCCCTGGCGAACGCCGGGTCGCCAGCGGCGCCTGCGCGGTAGGCCAGCACCCCAAACACTATGGCGATGGCGGCGGCAATGGGTCCGACTACCGAGGCCCACCCGATGGCTACGCCGAGCGAGCTGCGAGTACGACGCTCCAAAACCGAATCCACCGCCACCGCGACCGAACGACGAAGCCGGCCGATCGTAGCGTTGTCGGGGTAGAGGGGTTCGGCCCAATCCGGCCACTGCCTCGGCGTCCGTGCTCCACCCGATTCCTTCCAGTTGCTGTCCATGGTCAGTTCCCGTCCTGGTCGTCCATCTCCGCGAGTATGCGCCTGAGCGCCTGCCGACCGTGAAACAGGTTGGCGCGCGAAGTTCCAACGGCGACGTTCAATACCGTGGCGATCGCCCCGTGTTCGTATCCTTCAAGGTCGTACATCAGTACAGCCGTGCGCTGCTTTTCGGGCAGTTGCGCGAGAGCGTCCAGTATTTTTCGCCTCGCTTCACTCTGTTCAAACTGTCTGGCCGGTTCCGTGTTCTCGGGGGCGGCAGCCGCCGGCACATCGGAGATGCTGGCATGCGTCCTCAAGTTTTCGCGGCGGCGCAGGTTCAGGCATGTGCTCCTGAGTACCCGATAAAACCACGGGCCGAACGGGCTCCCCGGCCGCAGCTGGTTGATCCGCTCCAAGGCCCTGACCAAAGCTGTCTGGACCGCGTCCTCGGCGTCCAACTCGTTCCGCATGATCGAAAGCGAGATGGCGTAGGCGGGTGCCATGTACCGTGCGGCGAGCGGGGCAAAGGCCTCCAGGTTCCCGGCCCGAATCGCGTCCACCAGCGCCGGTTCGTCGCCCAGTCCGTTGTCCGCCGAACCGCCGTCCGCCGAACCGCCGGCGGGGGTGTTCTCTTCGGCGACCGGGGTGTCCCAGGTGCGCTCGGCCGGTTCGTTCCCGGCCTGCCCCCCGCGGACCAGGCGCAGGCGAGGTTGCTCGCCTGCATCCGGCCGCCCTGAATCACCCCCGGCGGGAGAGTCCGAAATCGAAATTGTGGCGTTCTCCATGGTGATGAAAAAAACACGCGCCTGCTCTCTGTCGTTGCAACGATTCTACCGCCGACCCCGCGGGAGTGCACACCGCTGGGTCCCAATCGCCGTCACCGCGGAGGTTGGGAGGCCGGTGTGGCCACGCGGGTTGTTAGGCAGTGGTCCGAACCGCATTTTCCGCGCCACGATGGAGCCACTCAAACCTGACGTAAACGAATTCGAAATCGCCCCCGTTCCGGTGCCGGACCGGGCACACCGACTGGCCGCGCGGACGCTGGTGAGGGAGCGCCTCCGCGGCATGGGGAAGATGCTTGACCGCCGGTTCGGCCCGGTGGACGTGGTGCTTCGCCCGGCCCCTCCCGAGATACGCGAGCATCTGGTGCAACAGGCGTGTGAGCTCTACCAGACCGAGCTGGGGTGGGAAGAGTGGAGCGGAGAGGAGGAACTGGGCAGCGGGGGTGAACTGGTCCCGATGGTTTTTCCGGCGCTTCTGGATTTCGTAGCTGCCCTGCTGCCGATCGCCCCCAACGGAGAGCCGGACCGCGACAAGGAACGGCGCGACGTGGCCCACTTTTTTCTTGAATGGCTGGGGGCGCGCCTTGTGGCGTTGCGCGAACGGCACCCCGAGGACGATCTCGAACGGGGAAGAATCCGCAGGGCCGAGGCGCTGACCGACCGGCTGATCGACTACATCCTCTTTCGCCTCTGCTCGCTCAACAAGCAAGAAATAGACCTCCTGGCCGTGTGGTCGCGCCGATGAACGTTTCCGCCGGACCCGGATGAACGTCATCGCCTGCATCAAGAGGGTGCCGGATTCTGCTGCCCGGATCCGGCCGGCGGCCGACGGCAAGTCGATCAATGCCGCGGGCGTGAAATTCGTCACCAGTCCGTTTGACGAGCTGGCCCTTGAGGAAGCCCTTCGGCAGCGCGACGAGGCGGGGGAGGGGACGGTGACCGCGATCTCCGTGGGCCCGCCCGAGTGTGCCGACATTCTCCGGTCCGCCCTGGCTTTGGGCGCTGACGAGGCGGTGCTGCTTTCCCGCGGTGAGGAGCACCGGCTTGACCCCGTAATGGCGGCGGGGGCGCTGGCCGAAGAAATCCGGGAGTGTGCCTTTGATCTTGTGTTGACGGGGAAACAGGCCATCGACGACGAGGGCGGCCAGGCCCCGGCTCTGTTGGCCGAGGCGCTGGGCGTCCCCTTTGCGCCCGCGGCAGTGGCGTTGACGGTGGAGGATGGCCGGGCCGTCGCCCGCCGCGAGGTCGAGGGAGGGCTGGAAATACTGGAGTTCGACCTGCCGGCGGTCGTGTCCGTGGACAAGGGAATCAACCTTCCGCGCTATCCAAATCTCAAGGGGATCATGGCGGCGAAGCGCAAACCGCTTGAGGTCAAGGAAGCTGCCGGCAGATCAACGGGTCGGCTCGAACTGGTCGCCCTTGAGGAACCGCCGCCAAAGGGCGCCGGGCGAATCTTGGGCGAGGGGCCCGACGCAGCCCGGGAACTGGCCCACGTTCTGCGCGAAGAGGAATCGCTGATATGAGTTGGTCCACCCTGGCGTTTGCGCAGGTGAGCCAGGCCGTGGTCAATGGCACCGCCAGGGAGGTCGTGACGGTTGCCCGCGGCATCGCCCAGGCCGGTGGCGGCGAGACGACTGCCCTGGTGTGGGGTCCCGGGGGGGCGGCGGAGGCGGGGCGAGAGTTGGTCGGTTTCGGTGCGGACAAGGTGTATTGCTGCGAACTGCCCGGCCTGGAATGGAGACAACCCGACCTGGCTGCCGTGACTGTCGCGAAGCTGATCAAGGAGGTCGGGTACCGGGTGGTGGTCTTCCCGTCCACGGCCCGCGGCGCGGATGTCGCGGCGCGGACGGCGGCCCTTTTGTCTGCCCCGATGGCCTCGAACGTCGTCTCGTGGGAACTGGTTGATGACACTCTGGAGGTGGTCCGCCCCGTGTTTGCCGGGAGGGCGACGGCGACGGTGCGACTCTCCGGCGGCCCCGTGTTGATAACGGTCCGCTCGAACGTCTTTTCGCCCCGGCCCGCTCAGGGGGCGGGTGTGGTTGAGACCATGGCTGTAGAGGCTTCCTCCGCTGAGGGCCGGCGCGGTGTTCGAGTCACCGGGTTTGAGGAAGGACGCCGGGACCGGCTTTCGGTCGGAGAGGCTCCAATCGTGGTGTCGGGCGGTCGGGGGTTGGGGGGACCCGAGAACTGGGGGCTCATCGAGGATTTGGCCGAGGCCCTGGGGCCCGACGCGGCGCTGGGCGCGAGCCGGGCCGTCGTTGACGCGGGTTGGCGTCCGCACGACGAACAAGTGGGCCAGACCGGCAAGACCGTGTCTCCCAATCTGTATATCGCGGTCGGGATCAGCGGGGCGATCCAACATCTGGCCGGTATGCGTACGTCAAAGCGGATCGTTGCCATCAACAGGGATCCGCGGGCTCCGATATTCGGCGTGGCCGACTATGGCGTTGTCGGCGATGTGTTTGAGGTGCTGCCGGCCTTGACCGAGGCCGTGCGGGAGGTCCGAGAGGGCGGCTGATCCTGGTCCGGCGGGCCGTCCTGGAGTCGTTGCAGCGCTGGGCGCTCGACGGCGAAGAATCAGCGGTGGCACTCCTCGTGGCCGCCCGGGGTTCGACACCCTTGCCGGCCGGGGCCCGATTTGCGGTTTCCAGCACGGGGAAGGTGGCGGGTTCGGTTTCGAGCGGTTGCGTGGAGAGTGATCTGCACCAGACCCTGTCCGACATCCTTCATGGTGATGGCGGCCCGCGGCTCCGGACGTACGGGATTGGGAGCGCGACCGCTCCGGGGGGCAATGGGCCCGAACGCCTCGGATCCGAAAGCGAGGCCTTGCTGCCGTGCGGTGGAGAAATCGATGTCTGGCTCCAGCGTCACGATCCCGCGGACCCAGCGTGGCGTGCGCTCGGTCGCGCGGTTTCCTCGCGGGAGGGGGCGGTCCTGTTGACCTGTACCGGCGGCCCCGCGGCGTCCAGGACCGTGTTGGTCACCGAGTCCGGTGTGCAGGGCAGCTTCGGATCCGACGCGCTGGACGGGCTGGTGCGTCGGGAACTGGACGAATTTGCCCGGGCGGAGTCGCCCCGAATGGTTCAGCCGAGTGTTGAAGGCGATGCGGCCGGGCTTCCCCTGTTCGTGGAGCCGTGGCTGCCGAAAAGGCGGCTCGTGATAGTGGGTGCCACCCCCATCGGCGAGGCTCTGTGCGGACCTGCGCAAAGCCTGGGGTTCGAGGTGACGGTCGTTGATCCTCGGACGGCGTTTCTCGCCCCGGAGCGGTTTCCGGCGGCCAACCTCACGGACCGCTGGCCGGACGAGGCGATATCCGTGATCGGACTCCGGGAGAGCGACAGCGTGGTGGTCTTGACCCACGACCAGAAACTGGACATTCCGGCCCTGGCCGCGGCCCTCCACTCTGAATGCGGCTACGTGGGGCTTTTGGGCGGGCGGCGGACGCAACGTTCCCGGCGCGAGGCACTTGGCCAAGAGGGTGTGCCGGAACAGGATATCGAGCGACTGCACGGTCCGGTGGGGTTGGATATCGGCAGCAGGTCGCCGGGCGCGATTGCGGTGTCCATCGCCGCCGAACTGGTTGCTCTGGGCAGGGCGCCGTGAGTGGGCGTGTCGCTGAAGGCCGCATCGCCGTCGCGGTACTGGCTGCCGGGCGGTCGGAGCGGATGGGCGCAGTCGCAAAGCTGCTTCTTCCCTGGCGCGGCGGCCCGGTCGTGGTGGCTGCGGTCAGGGCGGCGCTGGAGTCGGGAGTCGGCCCGGTGGCGGTAGTGGTTTCCGCTGACCCGTGCGGCGACGCCGTGGAGAAGGCTCTGGCCGGGTTACCTGTAACGATTGTCCGCCCCCCCGCGCCCCGGCTGGCAGTCGCGGAGAGCGTGCGTGCGGCTGCGTCGTGGGCCTTTCCTGGGCACGACGCCCTGGCGATCACGCTGGCCGATGAGCCCGATCTGGACCCCGGGGCGCTGCGGCTCGCGGCGGAGACCTGGTGCGGCACCGGGGGGTGCGGGGTGGTGAGGACCCGTTACCAGGACCGTCTCGGCCACCCGGTCGTGGCTACGCCCGGGGCCCTCGGCGAGGCGAATCTGGAAGGGGACCGCGGTATTTTCCGGGCCGGTGGCGGAGGTTCGGACTGGACCGCGGTTCAGTATCCGGGTCCTGCTCCGCGGGATCTGGACCGTCCGTCCGCCTACACCGCTGCCTCTGAGCAGCAGTTGGCGGGAACCGAGGCGCGGGCGTGTGTGACCCGGGACACCGGAGACTCGTCTGAATCCTGAAACGGGCCTGTCCGGTGATTCCGGTGGCGGAGAGCCGACCGACGGCCAGGTAGTAGAGCAGGTCCTGGCCGGCGACCTCGAGGTCTACGCCGTGCTGGTCCGGCGGTACAAGGATGTCCTGTATCGCTACGCGGAACGGATGACCGGGAGGGTCGACGAAGCAGAGGATTTGGTTCAGCGGTCGCTGATAAAGGGATTCAACAACCTGTCGCGTTGCCGGGAACCGGAACGGTTCGGCGGTTGGCTGTACAGGATCGTCGTCAACCTGTGCAAGGACCAGCTGAAAGGGCGCCACAGGTTGGAGGTGCCCCTTGAGAGCGTCGCTGAGAGGTCAAGCAAGAGGGCCGGTCCTGATCGGGATTTTGACCGGTCCGCGTTGAGAGAAGAGCTTTACCAGGCGTTACAGGAGTTGTCGCCCGACAGGCGGGAGGCGTTCGTGCTGAAGCACGTGGAAGGGTGGTCGTACGAAGAGATGGCCGAGGTGCTTCAGGTCTCGGTGTCGGCGCTGAAGATGAGGGTCATGAGGGCCCGGGAACACATGCAGGAGCTGTTGGAGCATTATCGATGAAGAAAGAACTGCACGACTATCTGGACGGGCGGACGGGGTCGGATGACCTGTCTGCCCATATGCGCGGGGACGCGGCTGCCTGGGATGCCCTGATCAGCGATGTTCGGGCCGCGGGCGCTGACGGTGCCCCCGTCGGGATCGAGTCCCGGGTCATGAGTGAAATCCGGGCCAAGTCACGTCAGACTGGTTGGAAGCGGGTCCTGAACTGGAGTCTGAGTCCGCGCCCAGTGCTGGTGCGGCCGCTGCTTGGATTCACGGCGCTCGCAGCGCTGGTGGTCGTCGCGGTGACACCGATGGCGGTAGGGGTGGCATCCAGAGACGCGCGGTTGCCCGAGCCCGACCAGGCTGCCTCGGCGTTGGTGGGCGAAGAGGTCGTGTACGTGCAGTTCGTGCTGGATGCCCCGGATGCGCGTTCCGTCCACATAGCGGGAGATTTCTCCGGCTGGGAGCCGACCGTGGCGATGTCTGACGTTAACCGCGACGGGCGCTGGTCAGGCAGGGTGAGGCTTCCCCCCGGACTCCACAAATACATGTTCGTTATCGACGGCGAGACCTGGATTACCGATCCGAATGCAGTGCTCTACGCGGTCAACCGAAACGGCGAACGAAACGCCGCGATCGCGGTCACGGGCGGTGCCGGGACGGGTTCGCTGGCACCCTGACCCTCGGGCCGGGACCTCCCGGCCTTTCGGCGCTGACGCGCCTACCGCCCTGCGCGTGTAAGATTCCCGGCTGCTCCTGGGTGGTTGTCTTCCTCAATGCCCGTTCTGTCCCAACGCCCGTTCTGGGCTGCCAGGCCGCGATCCCCAAGGCACGACGTGTTTCCATCCCCCTGCGTACCCATGCACACGGAAGACAGAATGGCCCCGGGTCAACCCGACAATTCGCGCGTCACCGCCATGGTCGCAGGCACGGGTTCGGCGCTTCCGCCGGACGCGGTCACCAACCTCGACCTCTACGAGATTCCGGAGTTGCGCGAGGCTTTTGACACCGACGAGGTCCGTGCCTCGCTCGGCGATGCCTCGCAAGAGACCATGACCGATGCCGAGGTCTTCGATGCGTGGGCCAAGCAGGTCACGGGCATCGCGGCCCGCCGGCGCCAGGATCCATCCGGCGACGGTACCACGGAGAGCATGGCCGCCGCCGCGGGCCGTGCCGCCCTTGACGACGCGGGAATGGGTCCCGCCGACTTGGACATGCTTCTCGTGGCAACCCTCACGAGCGCCGAGGAGGTACCCAACGCCGCCTGCACGGTAGCCGAGAAGATGGGCGTTCCAGAACTCGGCGGGTATGCGTTCAACGCCGCCTGCGCTGGTTTTGTGTACGGCATGGCCACGGGGTGGTCGGCGATCGTCAGCGGTATGGCCCGGAATGTGCTGGTGGTGTCGAGCGACAGCCTGACCAGGTTTGTGGATTACGCCGACCCCCGCACGGCAGTGTTGTTTGGCGACGGCGCCGGAGCTGCTCTGCTCACCCGGTCCGAGGTCACCCGGGGTGAGACGGTGCTTGGCGTGCTGGGGCCTCCCAGCCTGGCTGCTTCATACCAGAGAGAACCACTTCAGATGGACGGGTTGGGGTGGTTGGAAATCGGGACCAAGCCGCTGCTCCACATGAAGGGAGGGGCCCGGATCTTGCGCCGGGCGGTAACCGGCATGCACGCCCAGGCAGAGGAAGCCCTGCAGTCCGCGGGCCTCGACTGGCGCGACGTGCAGGTAGTGATCCCGCATCAGGCCAATCTTCGGATCACCAAAGGCATCGAGAAGATGCTGCGCGGCAAGGGGCCCAAGGTCATCCACAACATCCGCGATCTGGGCAACATGTCCGGGGCGACGGTCGCGATCGCCCTCGATCAGTGGAAACGCGGCATGCACGGGCCGCGTCCCGAACCGGCCACGGTGGTCTTGACCGCGATAGGCGGTGGTTACACCTCCGCGGCGATGGTGCTCCGGGTCTAACCCCGGGCGGTCCCCCCGGGTGGCGGGGCCCCCTGCTGGCCGGGGAAAGACCATTCGCGAAGAGGGGCCACATCAGCCTGCTCTCCTGGTCCGACACGGTCGCACCCGACCGGCAGCAGCAGCAGCCCGTCGGCACACATGGAAGTCATCATGCCCGAGCCCTGGGCCGCGTTGGGCTCCACCAACGGGAAGCCCCGGTCGCCGGCTGGCCGTGCCCCGGTACCGTCGGGAGGCGAATCCGCCGGGGGCGACAAGAACCGCACCCTGACTGCCGAGAGAACCGAGGCCGGTCCGCGAACCTCCGACCGGACCGTGCACCGGACGTTCGCACGGTGGATGCGGGAGTACCCGGCCATTGCCCGGATCGCCGGGCGGGCCAGGAGGTCGAAGGTAACCAGCGCGGAGGCCGGGTTGCCGGGCACGCCCCAGACCGGGCGGCTCCCCAGAAGCCCGAATACGGTGGCGCTCCCGGGCCGCAGCTTCACCCGCCAAAACACTCGTTCGAAACCGGCAGCATCCAGCACGTCTTTTACGTGGTCGTGGTCGCCCACGCTTACCCCGCCGGCGGAGACCATGCCATCGAGGTCCGCCGCCTGGTCGATCTTCCTGGCCACGTCAGCCGGGTCGTCGCGGGCGATCCCCAGCATGACGGGTTCGCCCCCGGCCTCCCTGATCTGAGCCGCCAGGGCCCAGCTGTTGGTGTTGACGATCCGCCGCCCCGCTTTCACTTGGGCGAAATCGCCCGGCTCCACCAGCTCGTCGCCGTTGGCCAACACCCCGACCCGCGGGCGCCTGCCGACGGTCACCGAGGCGCACCCCTGCGAGGCCAGCAGGGCGATCTCTCCGGGGCCCAGCATTTCACCGGCGCCCAGGAGCACGTCGCCGGTCCGGAAGTCCTCGCCCTGCCTTCGGACGTGTCTGAAGGCGTCATCCGCGCAGTCAATGCGCACGCAGCCGTTCGCTGCCGGCGCGGTGTGTTCCACCCGAATTACTGAATCGGCCCCGGCCGGCACCGGGGCACCGGTCATTACCCGTGCGGCGGTGCCCGGTTTCAGCGGGCCGGACGGAAACGCGCCGGCTGGTACCTCGTCAGAGACCGGCAGCACCACGGCGTGGTTTGGCGAAGCCCCGCGAACGTCTTCCGCCCGCGCCGCAAACCCGTCCATGGCGCTGTTGTCCCACGGAGGATTGTCGACCGCCGCTGGAAGGGGTGCGCTCAGGGCCCTGCCCGCGGCCTGACCCAGCGGAACCCGTTCCACGCCCAGGGGCCGGACAGCGGCCAACACCGCGGCCAGCGCCTCTTCATATGTGACCCAGTCGGCATTCAGTAGTGCAGCCAGACCACGATCCCGAAATCAAGGTTGTGGTGCCAGTTCCTGCGCCGCACCGCCGGCAGTCCCGTTTCCTCAAGCAGATTCAGCGTGGTGGATACGAGGAAGCCGTCCGGAGCAGTGACCCGGGTCAGATAGTCGCGCGCCTCCAACCCGATGCTGAGCGACTCGGAGAGGTAGAACTCAACCGCCGCACCGGCGTACAGGTGCGGTGCGGTGGCGATGTTGTACCGGTACGGTTCGTGGACCGGATCGGCCAAGAACTGCGCAGCGCCCTCGTCGACACCGAACAGGAATCCGCCGCCGAACACCAGCGAGGGCTGAATGCTGTGCCAAGTCCTCGCTCCCGGCAGGGAAAACTGGACCCCGACGTCTGTGCGGAGCCAGCCCGCCGCCACCGTGTCAGACCAGGCGGGAGCGCTGTCGGACACGAAATCCAGCACGTACCGGTTGGCCGGAGAAAACGCCGCGCCCAGTTCGAGGGAAAGGGGATTCGACACCCGGAAACGAGCCTTGAACCCCCCGGTCAGTGCCGAACCCTGCGCGAAATTGAGCGCTCCCCGGTCGGCGCTGTGGAAACCAGCCGTATACCCCAACCGTGTACCGCGCTCCCGCCACCGGTATGGAGTGTCGATGGGAGTTGGAGAATTGACCGTCTGCGCCAAAACGGGCGTACCCCCGAGCAGTGCCAGGCCCGGCACACGATGCGCCGGTTCGACAGCCGGCAGCAGCGCGAAAGCCGCGAAAACGGCGGTAACTCGAACCGGTGCCACCCCCGGCTGGCCGCGGCACTCTGTTTCTTCCTCATGCACTTCCGGTTACCGCCTGTTCTCGGAGTCGGTCTGTTCTTGGTCGTCGGCCAGAAAGGCCTCGGCTTCGCCGAGTTCGGGAAGACCGGTGCCGGCCCACAAATCGGCCAGCCGTCCGTAGGCCTCCGCCGCGGCCGCGCGATCATGCGCTCCAGCGTGCGCACGAGCCAGTCCAAGCAGCGAACGCGGCCGTCCGGGCATACGGAGCAACGAAATTTCGAATTTCTCTGCTGCCTCCGCGGGACGGCGCAGGGCCAGGAGGATCTCCCCGTAGAGCTCGTGAACAGGTTTAACAGGGTTGGCCGAGCCTCTCGGGGGTGCCATGGCCTCGACAGCTTCTTGGGCTTCGTCCATGTGCCGCACCGCCGTTCCAGGCATGCCGGCGTTCGCGGCTGCAATGGCCATCACCTGGCTGTGGATCACGTGGTCGTAGCCGGTTCCGTTAGAACGACGGCCCATCTCCTCAACCGTTTCGTCGATTACTTCCCCCCTGTTGCCCATGTGCCACGCGCTCAGCGCCGTCGCCAGGACCTGCTGGCTCGACGCGTCCTCGGTGACCGGGGAGATCGACCACTCCTCGGTCTCCACGGTGTAGCGGGCGGCAAGCAACGGGATGGCACGGGCTGCCCGCTCGACACCAGAAGCCGCTCCACCCCCAAAGCCCTCGTTTTCGACCATCGCCGCCAGGCGGTCCATCCAGATCCGCGCTTTCTCGTAGTCCCCGCGCTGCAAGTCTCCGTAATGCCCCCAGTCCAGAGGGTGGACCGCGTCACCCAGCGGGTCTCCGGGTTCCCAAAGTTCCACGGCCACGTCGTAGGCCGACTGGTTGTTCTGAGACACTCCTTCCCACATCCCGTGTTGTATGAAGATGTGTGACGGCATGTGGCGCGCGTGGGCGACAGCCGGCGCGATCCCGGCGAACACGTGCGCGGCGTCGAGCGCCAGCGGCGCGAGCAGGGGTTCGTCAAATGCATGGATCGCGTAATGCGCGGCACCGGGATGGTCGGGGTACCGGTTCAGCAGACGCAGAGCGATGGCTCCAGCTTGCACGTTCCAGCGGCCGGAGAGATCTCCGGTGGCCTGCGTTGCACCCAGCAGGGCAAGGGCATGGAAGGCGGCCACCTCGGGATCGTCGGGGTAGGCCTCGTAGAGTTCGCCCATCGCCTCCATGTAACCCACCCGGCGCTCTTGTTGGTCCCCTTCGCCCCACAGAACCTCAACCGCCCGCAGGAACCCTTTTTCCCTTGCGGTCGGGGCCTTGGCCAGGCGCTCCTCCGGTGTTGCGCCCAACCGCTCCAGCGCCGCCCGCGGGTCGGTGGTGTCCATGCCCGAGAAAAGCGGGTGATTGTAGGCCATTGACTCGCCCCAATAGGCCAGTGCGAAGTCGGGGTCGATGGCCTGTGCGGCGTGAAACTCCGCACGCGCCTGCTTCCACCCGAAGCTGTGCAGAATCGACACGCCGCGCAGGAAGTGCTGGTGCGCCTCGGGCGACGTGGAGGCTGGGAAGGAGACGGAGCCAACGCCTTCAAATTGAGACTGAGCGGGCGCGGCCCATCCCGACACGCCGAGCACGGCGGTCACCAACCCCGTTGCGATTCTGCTGCCTGATCCGTTTGATCTCATCGTCTCCCCCTGTGGAATTGGGCCGTGTCAGTGCCGTGGTCGGGCCCGTGGTCAGAGCCGCCGACACCGGCTGCAAATCTAGCCCGGGGTCGGGAGCGGAGTTAGCGCGCCCAGTCCGGGAGGCCGGTCCCTTCTATCCCGAGGGCTGCGGGGGCCAGCCACGAGAACAGTGCCGTAATGATCAGCGCCCCCGCCAGGTTGAGCCAAATCCCGACGCGCGCCATCTGCCCCACCCTGAGGCGTCCGCTGCCGAACACGATGGCGTTGGGCGGCGTGGCGACCGGCAGCATGAAGGCGCAAGACGCGGAAATCGTGGCGGGGGCCATGATCAGCAGAGGGTGTATGCCCGTGTTCACCGCGACCACCGCGAGCACGGGCAGGATCATCTCGGTGGTGGCGGCGTTGCTCGTCAGTTCGGTCAGAAAGGTCAGCGCCAGGCAAACGCAGAGCACCAGCAGAAACGTCGGCATCGCAGCCAGCACGGCGAGGTGGTCCCCGATCAGCCCCGCCAGCCCTGTCTCCTGAAACCCGCCCGCAAGCGCGAATCCGCCTCCGAACAGCAGCACGATGTTCCAGGGTACCCGCGGGATAACTTCCGGCCCCATCACCCGGTTCTTCAACACCCGCCCGATCAGCCCTCCGCCCGGAAGAGCCGCGGCACCGGCTGACCCCCCCGGCGGCGGTCGGCGGGCCGGAATGAAAAACAACACCGAGGCCATTGCGATCGCCACGGTACCGTCGTCCAACAGATCGGGGTAGGGGAGCAGCCGGGACCAGCCCGGTACCGAAGCAAACCCCAGCTCCAGGTCTCGCCGGAATACCCAGAGCAGTGCGGTCAGACCGAAAACAACCGACACGACCCGTTCCTCCCGGGTGATCCGGCCGAGGGCACGGCGCTCTTCCTGGATCACGCCCCTGCCCGCCTGAAGAGTCGCCGGCGCCCGGTAAAAGACCTTGGCAACAAGCAGCCACGTAACTGCTAGCAGCACTGCGCCGATCGGCAACGCGGCGGCCACCCACTGGCCAAAAGCAATAAGGGGCGCGTCAGGGAAAGTGATCTCGAAGATCCGCTGAAAGGCCAAGTTGGGCGGAGTCCCGACCAGCGTCGTCAACCCGCCGATGGAGCACCCGTAGGCCACGCCCAGCATGAGGCCGGCGGCCAGGGGGGCAGCGTTTTCGGCACCGAACGTCTCTTCCGTCTTGAGGACCACCGCCAGCGCCATCGGCACCATCATCACCGCGGTGGCGGTATTCGATATCCACATCGACAGGAAGGCCGACGCCAGCATGAAACCCAGAACCAGCCGCGCCGGGCCGCCCCCGATCTGGGCGATGACCCACAACGCGATCCGGCGGTGCAGGTTCCATTTCTCCATCGTCAGGGCGATCAGAAACCCGCCCAGAAACAGAACAATGGTGCTGTTGAAGTAGAGCGGAGCGAGTTCTGTCCCTGCCATGATTCCCAGCAGGGGGAACAGGGTCAGGGGCACCAGGGCGGTGGCGAACAGCGGGACGGCCTCGGTGACCCACCAGATGGACATCACGGCGGCTATCGCGGCAAGCCGGCTGGCCTCGGGGTTGGAGGGGTAGAGCGGGAACGCCAGCAGCGCCAGGAACGCCCCCGCCCCCAGCAGCAGCCCAACGGTGGATTTTCTCCCCGCGGGGGTCACAACCCCTCGGTAGTCTCCCGCGTGAGATGGCGAACCACCTCGGCCATGTCGCCCCTCTCCTGGTACACAGCCATCTGACGGTCGGCGCTGGTCCCTTCCTTCAAGATCCGCAGCGCGTATTCCACTTCGGCGCGGGTGCCCAGGTCGTCCACGATGTCATCCAGAAACCACTCGACCATCTCGGCGATCAGAGCCTTGGCCGGGTGCTCGGACTGCTTGCCGAAATCGATCAGCTTCCCCTGAATGCCGTACCGGGCGGCGCGCCACTTGTTTTCGGCCATCAACGCCTCGGGATAGAGGCGGAACGTCAGGTTGTCTTGGCGCAGTTTCCACAACTTGGCCACGATGGCCTGGAAAATCGCGGCAATGCACACCACCTCGTCGACCCGCGTGCACATGTCGCATACCCGGAATTCGAGGGTCGGGAAACGATTGCTGGGCCTCAGGTCCCACCAGATCTTGCTCGAATCCTCGACAGTGCGCGATCTGACCATCGTCTCCACGAAATGATCGTACTCGCCGGCGCTGCCGAAACTCATCGGGATTCCGGTGCGCGGGAAATTGGCCCAGATGATGGTTCGGTAGGAGTGGAGGCCGGTGCTGCGACCCTCCCAGAACGGTGACGACGCGGAGAGTGCCAGCACATGGGGCAGGAAATAACGTGACACGTTCATCGCGTCGATCAGGAATTCGCGGTCTTCGATCCCCACGTGAACGTGCATCCCGAAAATCAGGTTCCGGTCGGCCACTTCCTGCAAATCCTCGCGCAGCCCGACGTACCTATCGAGCGGCGTGATTTTCTGTTCCGACCAGGTGGAGAAAGGGTGAGTGCCCGAGGCGGCAATGCGCAGCCCGCTCTGGCCGACACGGTCCCGGACGAGCCGGCGCATCCGGATTACCTCCGCCCGGGCATCCTGCACTGTTTCGCAAACCCGGCTGGCGACCTCGACGCAGGCCTGGTGCAGCTCCGGTAAGATCTCGGTTTCGCCCTTCTCCTTCTCGTCGAGAATCTCCGTGATGAACGAAGTGAGCTTCCCGGTCTCCGGGTGGACGACCTGGTACTCTTCCTCAATGCCAAGCGTCAGCGACGGGGCCTTCATGACCAGTCCCTTCCCGTAGGATCAGTTCGCTATCATGGTCGGCGCAGCGAAAGGGCCGCGCGGCGGCAAGCCCCTTCATTTTCAGGAAAATAGCGCCCGCCCGCCCGTCTGGTAGGTCCCGCGGGGCTGCCCCGCGGCCCGCCGGTTCTTTACAGCCCCTGCTTCATTGGGTAACATGGGCTGCGGGCGGGGGACCGGGAGGGTGTACGAGGTTCTGGGTGGCGGTCCGTGGGACCCCGGGCCGGTGGACCCCGCGCAGCATCAAACGGCGACCTTCAATCGGAGACGGGAATGGTGGACTGGCTTGCGGCAGTCGCAATTTTCTGGGTGGGCGCCGCCATTCACCTTGGAGGCATGTACGACGTTGAACACGGCGCTTCCGCCGGGAAGCAGGCCATCGGGCTCGTGGTCCTGCTGGGCCTTTATTTGGCGACCTTCTATCTGATCCGGCTTGTTACGGTCCCGATGGACATCGGGATTTTCGGCGACATACTTATTCCCTCGGCGATCCCGGCAATGCTGCTCGGGAGGGGGGCGATGTTGGTGTTCAAGTTGTTGGGAATGCGGTTGCACAGGGCAGTGTTCTCGGCAGAAGGACACTGACGGGCCCTTCAGAGCGTTGGGCCCGAAAACACTCACCTGAGCTGGGGAGCGACAGGAACCAGAATGACCAAAGACGAATTCGCAGCATCCGTCGGTGACCGTGCGGGGATCAGCAAGAAAGCCGCCAAGGACGCGATTGACGCCATCTTCTCCACGAGCGACGGCCTGATCGCCGAGCAGCTCGCGGGGGGCGACAAGTTCTCCGTTGTGGGCTTCGGGACCTTTGGCACCCGTGACCGGCCAGCCCGCATGGGCCGCAACCCCCGGACCAACCAGACGATTCATATCGCGGCCTCCACCGTTCCGTTCTTCAAGGCCGGCAAGGGGCTCCGCGACAAGGTCAAGTAGGTCACACCGCCGGGGCGGGTTGTTCCACCAAGCCGGCGAACAGAAATACCCAGTAGCTAGTGGCGATTGAAATCCGGCAGGAATTCACCGTGCCCAGCTCGGTGGATACTGTCTGGGAAGTTCTGACCGACCCTGACGCGGTCGTTAGCTGTCTGCCTGGTGCCCGCCTCCGCGGGAAAATCGGCGACCGGGTTTACAGCGGCGAAATCGGCGTCCGCGCAGGGCCGGTTGTCGCCGTTTTTGCAGGGATTCTCCGTTTTGACGAGCTCGACAAAAGCAAGCGGCGGGCCCGGATGACGGGTTCGGGCAAGGCACGTGCGATCGGGCGAATTGATCTGGCCATGTCCAGCTTCCTGAGCGAGGCCAGTACCGGCGGCACCCAGGTTCGGATCCTGCAGTCGCTCAAGCTCCGCGGGCGCATCGGGCTGATTGGTAGTTCTGGTTTCGCCAGACCCGCCGCGGACGCCCTGTTCGGGAGGTTCGCCAAGAACCTGCGGACCAAGGTGGCGGAACGCGAGCGGCGCTCCGCCGACGGCGACGAAATCTCCGGTGGACGCGTCTGAGGATGAACCCCGTTCCCCGGGCTGCACCGGATGCCCGCGGACGGTATTCCGGTTCTCCCGGCTGGCCGGGTCTTGCTTGCGGAATCTGCCCCAACACCCAAAAAATACCGGTTAGCCGATTATTCTGGATTTGCGACGCCGAGTCCGGTACGGGGTGGCGGCCCCGTGCCGGAGTCGCGAGCCGGGAGCAGCCGACTTTAGTCAAACCCCCCGCCATTACCCGATTGCCAAGTATTTACAAGAGGAAAAAAGTAATGACCAGAAGCATCCCTCGACCGCAGCGTACCACCTGCGCAGTGTTGTTTGCCGGCCTTGCAGGCGCGGCCATGTCTTCGCTGGCCGCCCCGGAAACGGCGCGCGCTCAAGAGTCCCGGTCGGTCCAGGTACTAGTTGCCCCGGTCGAAACGGCAGACCCCGTTGGGAGTCGGTTCGGCGTCCGCGTTGCGGACGAGATAAGACGGCTCCTGAGTGATTTCCCCGGCTACAATCCCATTGACAGGGACGAGGTGCGTGACCGACTCAGGGATCTGGACATGCGCCAGGAGGATCTGGGCACTATCGAGTGGCGGCAGCTCGGCGCCCTGATGAAGGCAGGTTTGGTGATGACGGGAATGGCCGAGGTCGGGGCCTCCGGGATCTCGGTTGACGTCGCGTTCGTTGATCCGGCCAGCCAAGACGAGCTTCCCATCGATCCGGTGATGGTCGGCGAGGAGCGCGACTGGCGGGACGCGGCCTCGATGGTCATGGCAGGATTCGAAGAAGGCGTCGAATACCTCAGGTCTATTGCGTTCTGCGCAGATTACCTTAACTCCAGCCAGCCAAACGAGGCCATTCGCAACTGCACCGCGGCGTTGGAAATGAACCCTGCGGCTGTGCGCCCCTACTACCTGCGCGGCCGGGCCCACATGCTGCTGGAGGACTGGGCGTCAGCCCGGGACGACTTGCTCGCCTTTGACGAAGTCGAGGGGGCCGATTTGCAGGCCCTTCAGTCTCTCGGGTATGTGTTCGCGCAGCTTGCCGATACAGAGAAGAGCCTCGAGTACTCCAACAGGTACCTCGAGTTCCAACCGGACGCGGTGGACGTCCGGTTGCGCGTGGCCTATGAGTTGAGCAGCGCCGGCACCCACATGGCCGCCATGCAGATTGTCCAGCAGGGACTGGAGCGGGATCCCGAGAACATCCCCCTCAACGAGTATTTGGGCAGCATCGCGCTCAACGCCGGGCGCACCGGTGGTGTGGTCACCGATCCGGAGACCATCCGCATCGGCATCGAGGCTTTGGAACGGGTGAGGGCCGCCCGCGGCGACGAGGCACCGCCCCAGTTGCTCATTAGCATCACCGACGGTTATTACGCGCTGGGCGACCAGGAGGCCGCGCTTGACGCCTCCGGTGCCGCGCTGGAGATGCTCGAGTCGGGGAACCATGGTGGCCAGGGCGGAGATAACGGCGAAGCCGGGCCGAGCCGGGAAGTGCTGCTGTCTCAGGTCCATGACTTCCGTGCCCGCATTTACGTTGACCGGAATATGTTTGACCTGGCGGTTGCGGAATTTGAGCAGGCGGTTACTCTGAACCCTGACCTTACCGGAGGCCAGAGTCGGCTGGCGGCGATAAGGTTGCGGGCCGGCGACGTTGATGGTGCGGTCGAGGGGTTCGGGGCAGCGATTGCGGGGGGTGCTGACGGCGACATTGCCGCCGGCGAACTGTTCGGATATGCCTTCCAGCGTCACATGGAGCCTCAAATGCAGGTGGAGGAGCCTCACAACATCAACGTCGGTGCCTTGGGGCGAGCGGCATCGCTCTTTGAGGCTGCGCTGGAGTTTGCCCAGAGTGCCCAGTTGACCAACCAGATCAATTTCTTCTTGGGATACGGCAGGTATCTGACCGGCACCCAATTGGACGCCGCCAATACCGACGAAGCCTGCGAACCTGCCCAACGAGCACTGGTTGCGTTCCAGGGCGTGGCCGGTCCGCTGTCGCGCGCCGGAGATTTTCAGGCCAACAACCAGGGGCAGATTCGGGCAGCGGCGGAAGAGCAGGTGTTCCGGCAGGAGCAGATCATGCTGTCTGCCTGCGAGCGCTAAACGGGGGCGGGCTAGAACTCGCGCCCGCCCGGCTTCACGGCCCGGCGCCTGTTGGCGCCGGGCTTTTTTTTGTGCCCGAAACCCCGGTCCCCAGTTGTTGTGTCCGGCCCCGTGCCCAGAAGCGGTTCCTGGTGGGCATTTGACACAGAACAGTGGGGTGTAGTAGAGTGATGTGGTGCAAAGTGGGTTGCGTACCCTACGGTGCACGTTTACGATGGGGATGGTACGGGAGGGGGCCAAATGGCTGAACAACAGACATTTGTCGGGGATCACCCGCGTCAAATCGACGCCAAGGGACGGGTGAGCCTGCCTGTGGAATTCCGGCGCGGTCGCGGGCACGACGGTTTTTTCCTTGCGCGAATTGGCGAACGGTGCCTGGCTTTGTTCTCGCCCGAGGACTGGTTGGAGGTGCAGGCAAGGTTGTTGGAAAGCGCCAGGGAAGAACCGGCCCGCCGCAACCGCGTCGTAGCAGTGACCCGGCACGCGGTGCAGAGGCTGTTTGACGCGCAGGGCCGATTCCTGATCCCGCCCGGTTTGCGAGAGGCCGTGGGCCTGAAACGTGACGTGATCGTGGCGGGGCGCGTACAGCGCATCGAACTGTGGGATCCAGAGGCCCTGGCCGCGGCGGAGGCGGCAGCCTACGCCGACGAGCCGCCGGAGATGAGCAATCGAGAGGCGTTTCTTGCCGGCGTCTTCTGCTGAGGGGATTGGGGCATGAACCTGTCATGGTCGACGAAGTGGTCGCCGCCCTGCGGCCGGAGCAGGCCCCCGAGGGCAGTGTGTTCATCGACGCTACGGTCGGCGGCGGTGGGCACTCCGCGCACCTGCTGGATGCGGCCGACGGGGTTCGTGTAATTGGCATCGACCAGGACCCGGACGCGGTGAGTGCGGCCAAAGAGCGGCTCGGTTGCCACTCCGAGCGCGCCACGGTGGCCCGGGGAAACTTCCGGCGCATGGGCTCCGTTCCCGAGGTACGCCAGGCGGCAGGGCGCGGCGGCCGGGGTGGAGTAGTTAGCCGGCAAGGCGTGCAGGGCATCCTGATGGATCTGGGGGTGTCGTCGTACCAAATGGACAACAGCGATCGCGGGTTCTCCTTCCGTGCCGGAACGCGGTTGGGGATGGGGATGGGGATGGGTGGTGGTGCGGGAGGAGAGCCAGCGGCTGATCTGCTGAACAACAGCAGCGAAAAGGAACTGGGTCGTGTGTTCCGCCAAGGGGAGGAGCGGCGCTGGCGGGCGCTCGCACGGGTGGTGGTGATGCGGCGGTGCACACGGCCCTTCAAAACAAGCGACGACCTGACGGCGGCAATGGCCCGGGTGTTCGGGCGGACGCCTTCGGTCAAGGAACAGGCTCGCGTTTTCCAGGCGGTACGAATCGCGGTGAACGACGAGCTCGCCGCCCTCGCCGAGGGGCTTGACGAGGCTCTGGACCTGTTGGCGGCGCGCGGGCGACTGGTTGTGCTCTCGTACCACTCTCTGGAAGACCGGATCGTGAAGAGACGGTTTCGCGAATGGTCCGCAAGCTGCGTATGCCCGCCGAATGTGCTGGTCTGCCAGTGCAGGGGCCGCCCGCTGGGCAGAACCCTCACGCGGAAACCGCTGCGGCCATCGGCCCGGGAGGTTTCCGCCAACCGCAGGGCGCGCTCGGCCCGGTTGCGGGCCTGGGAGAAAGCGGTATGAGCGGCACCAGGGCCGGCCGTGTGGCCAGGCGCCGCCGGCTCCGCGCATGGATGCCCGCCGCGCTTGGGGGGGTTGCACTGGTGGCTGCGCTCGCGGGCACGGTGTGGCGCGGTGACGAGGGCCGTTCGCTCTCGACCCAGCGAGAGGAGCTGCGGGCACAGGCAGGCGTGATCCGCGACAGGCTGTTGGCCGCGCGCGCCAGAGCGGATTCGCTCATGACACCGGGCAGGATTGAAGCCGCGGCCGCGGAGTTGGGCCTTCGCAGGGCCGTGGGAGGTGACATGATCTGGGTAGCAGAGGACGCTCTGCCTTCAGGGGGCGACCCCGGCGAGGCGGACGCGCAGGTGGCGGCTGAGGGGCAAGAGGTCCAGGCCGCCGGCGAGCCGAATGCCGGAGAATCAGACGAATCGACGGGGCCAGAAGGTGAGGGGAGGAGCGGATGACCCGTTACGGACTGCACGAACCGGAGAAACTCGCCGCCCGGGGTCCCAAGGCGAAGAGGCGTCTTGTCTCGCGCTCGCCGGGCGGGCCCAGGCACACGGTGCTGGCGTGCGCGGCTACCGCGATTGCCCTGCTTTACGGCGGCCGCCTTATCGAAATCCAACTGTTAAAAGGCGCGGAGTACAAAGAAATCCAGCTCAGGCAGAGCAACAGCTGGATGGACATTCCGGCCGTGCGCGGCCGAATCCTCGACCGCAACGGCGAAGTTCTGGCGGCCCCGGACACTCGCCACGCTGCCTACCTGGCCGTAAACGAGCTGGCGGTGACCCGCGAGGAAGCGCTGGGATTGATTTCGTCCGTGGTCACCCTCACGCCCGCCCGCCGGGCCGCCGTGGAGGCGTCGCAGGGGGGTTGGGTACGGTTTGCAGCCGGGCTCACCGACGAGCAACACCTGGAACTGAAGGGACTGCTCACCGCCGGGCTCCACTTCGAGAGCGCCTCGGCCAGGGCGTACCCCCGCGGGGGGCTGGCCCGCCAGCTGATCGGCCATGTGGGTGTTGAGGGAGAAGGCGCCACCGGGCTCGAGCTTGCCCTCAACGATGAATTGGCCGGTGCACCGGGGCGCGCCGAATACCGCCGTGACGGAAAGAACCAGAGGTTCCTGGTGCCAGAGTCCCGGGTCATTGAACCTCGGCCGGGCAACGACGTCATCCTGACCATTGACGCCGGGCTCCAGAGAATCGCGGAGAGCGAACTGGCCCGGGCGATCGAGGGGACCGGCGCGGCGGCCGGAGACATCGTGCTGCTCGATCCGCGGACCGGTGAACTTCTGGCAATCGCCAGCCAGCGCGAGGGCGCCGCGGGCGACCGGATTCCGGTGCTCACCGACCCCTACGAGCCGGGATCGACCGCCAAGCCGTTTCTTCTCGCCTCGCTGTTGGAGGAGGGCCTGGTCGACCTCGAAGAAGAGATCGATGTCCACAACGGCCGAATGGTGCAGGGAAGCCGGACGATCACCGATGTCCATGGCTACGACATCCTTCCGGTCCACCAAGTCATTTCAAAGTCCAGCAACGTGGGGGCGGTCAAGCTCTCGCGGCGCCTGGCGAGGCCGGTCCAGCACAGGTATCTCCGCGACTTCGGATTCGGCATGCGGACCGGTGTCGGTCACCTGGCCGAATCTTCCGGTCGCCTGTCCGGTTACCGGAACTGGAGCGCCCTGAGCCAGGCTTCGCTGGCGATGGGCTACGAGATGTCCGCGACCTCGCTGCAAATGGCGGCGGCCTACGGGGCGCTTGCCAATGACGGGGTGCTGATGCCCCCGGCGCTCATTCGCGAGATCAGGAGTCCCGAGGGAACGATCCTGAGGCCGTTTGACCCGGAGCCGGTTCGCCGGGTGATCTCAAGCGAGACGGCCGAGCTCGTCAAAGGCGTTCTGGAGGAAGTGGTTCGCGAGGGGACGGCCCGCCGGGCCCGGTTGGACGGTGTCACGTTGGCGGGCAAGACGGGAACCGCCCGGCTGGCGGTGAACGGCGTGTACGCGCCCGACAGGCACCGCGCCTCGTTCATCGGTTTCGCGCCGTCGGAAGACCCCACTCTGGTAATTCTGACACGGCTGGAAGACCCCACTACCTCCGCCTATTATGGCGGGGAAATCGCCGCTCCGGCGAGCCGCGCGACGCTTGAGGCCGCCCTGGCCAGCCGCGACGCAACGCTGGGCCGCCCGGTGGCGTTGGCCGGGGCCGCCCGGCAGTGGAACTTTGACCCCGACGAGGCTGCGACCCGGAACAGGGTCCTGCGTCCGCGGTTGCCGGCACCGGGCACCTACTTCGTGCTCGACGGCGCGGGGCCGGGCTGGCAAGGCCCGACATCGCCCGACCCACAACTGCCCGACATCGAGGTGCCGGACCTGCAGGGCCTGGCCCTGAGACCGGCAGCTGCATTACTCCACGAGCTGGGCCTGCGAGTTTCGTGGGAAGGAAGCACCGTTGTGGCCGAACAGGAGCCTGCCCCCGGCGCAACAGTACCGGTCGGCTCTGTCGTGATTCTGCGGTAGACCGCCGAGCACAGGGGCCGGAATTGCTTATGGCAAGGTCCACCGCCGAGGTGACCGCCCGTCTGACGCGAGAAGGACTGAATCCGAGGTGGACGATTCTCAGTCCCCCAAACGAGTTCAGGAACCTCGTTGACGACTCCCGGATGGCCGGCAAGGGGGACCTGTTCTGCGCAGTGCCCGGTACCAAGAGCGACGGTCACGATTTCGTCCGGGCGGCAGCCGCGGCGGGGGCACTGGCAGCCGTGGTGGAGAGGCCGGTCGAACCAGACGTGCTGGCGCAATTGGTGGTGAGAGACTCTCGCCTCGCGGTTGCCCATCTGGCGGCGCTTTTCGCCGGCGATCCCCAGACCCGCGTGAAGCTGGCCGGGGTAACCGGCACCAACGGCAAGTCGACCACGGTGTGGTTGGCGCGGCAGGTGTTGTCTGGCGCCGGCGCGACCGCGGCGATCGGCACTCTGGGCGTGACGGGTCCCCGGGGCGAACTCCGCGGCGGCGACCTCACGACCCCGGGACCGCTCGACCTGGCCTCGATCCTGGCCGGCCTGGGCGACGAAGGCGTCGAAATGGCGGTCATGGAAGTCTCGTCCCACGCGCTCGACCAGCGCCGCGCCGCCGCGCTGTCATTTGAGGTCGGCGTGTTCGCCAGCTTCAGCAGGGAGCACCTCGAATACCACTCCGGGATCGAGGAGTACCGGTTTGCGAAGCTGCGGCTGGCCGACCTGGTGGCACCGGGCGGGACTTGCGCGACCGATGCCGGGGAGTCGGCGTGGGACGGACTGCCAGTTCCTCCGGGTGCCCGGCTGCTCCGCTTTGGACTTGAATCGCACGCTGACGTAAGGGCAGAGAGCGTCTGCACGGACCCGGCCGGGTCCACCTTCACCCTCGCATTCGACGGACAGAGCGCCGAGGTCAGACTGGCCCTCCCGGCCGAGTTCAACATCCGCAACGCGCTGGCGGCTGCCTGCATCGGAATCGGCATGGGAGTTGACCTGGACCACATCGCCGAGCGCCTGTCCCGGTCCGCCGGCCCTCCGGGGCGCATGGAAGTGCTGGCCGGCAGCCCCGCGTCGGTGATTCGCGATTTTGCGCACAATCCCGACTCGTGGCGCCGGGTGTTGCGCAATCTGGGAGAATCGACCGAGGGCCGTTTGATCGCTCTGGGTGGTTGCGGGGGGGACAGAGACAGGGGCAAGCGACGGCCCATGGGGAAAGCCCTGGCGGAACTGGCTGACGTGGCGATTGTCACCGGCGACAACCCGCGGTCCGAGTCGCCCGAGGCGATCTGCGCGGAGATGACCGCCGGCTTGGCGGCCGACACCTTCACCATCATCCCGGACCGCCGCGAGGCCATCAGGCACGCGCTGGAGCTCGCACGGCCGGCTGACACGGTCGTCTTGCTCGGCAAGGGGCACGAGACCACGCAGACGGTGGCGGGCGAGACGCTCCCCTTTGACGAGGCCGAGATAGTCAGGGAGCTGGTTGGGGCGCGGCTGGCGGCCCACCGGGTACTCACAACGCGGGGGATTCGGAGGGCCCTGGACCTGGACGGGTCCGGTTCGGGCACGGCTGCCGGCAACGAGGCCGCGGACCCGGACCTGCACTACACCGAGGTCTCGACCGACACCCGCACCATCGCGCCGGGAGCCTTGTTCGTGGCGCTCAAGGGCGAGCGGTTCGACGGCACCCGTTTCCTGGGCGCGGCGGCCGCGGCCGGGGCAATCGGGGCGGTAGTTCCGCGAGGAGGGGCCGATCCTGCCTTGCCACTTCAGTATTTCGTGGTCTCCGACACACTTCGCGCGCTGGGCGATCTGGCGGCCGCGGTCCGCCGCGCCACGAGGTCGGCCACACCGCCAATCTCGGTCGCGGCGGTCACCGGAAGCAGCGGCAAGACCACGGTCAAAGAAATGCTGGCCTGCGCGCTTTCCACAACTCGCCCCGTCCACCGGACCGCCGGAAATTTCAACAACTGGATCGGCCTCCCACTGTCGGTCTTGTCGGCTCCGTCGGAAGCGGAGGCCTGGGTGCTTGAGGCGGGTGCCAGCGTGCCCGGCGAAATCGCCCGACTGACTGAGATTGCCGACCCCGATGTTGCCGTTGTAACCACCATCGGCCCGGCGCACCTGGAAGAACTGGGAAGCCTGGAAGGCGTACTCCGGGAAAAACTCTCGCTGGCGTCGGAGCTCTCCGGTTCCGGTCTGCTGCTGGTTGGCGAAGAGCCCGACATGCTGCCCAAGGCCGCACGGGCCATGCGGGCCGGGGTGATTGTAGCGGGAATCGGACCGGATTGCGATTTCCACCCGGACAAATGCGGAGCGGGCGCCGAAACGGTCTGGTTCGAGAAGAGCGGCGTCAGGGTTGAACTGAATGTCGGAGGGATCCACCACCTGCGCGACGCACTGATCGCAGCGGCGGCGGCCGAGGCCATGGGGGCTTCTCCCGCCGAGTGGTCAGCCGGCCTGCGCTCCTACCGACCGGTTGGCCTGCGCGGCCTCGTCCGCCGCATCGGCGAGCTCGTGGTCATGGCCGACTGCTACAACGCCAATCCGCAGTCGTTCGCCGCGGCCATTGATCATGTTGCTTCGCTGGAACCAGGTCGTCGCCGGGCGGCATTCGCGGGGTCGATGCTGGAGCTGGGCCAAATCTCCGAAACTGCTCACAACCAGATCGCGGCCCGCCTCGGTGAGGAAGGGTTCAACCCGGTTGCGGCCACGGGGTTGTTTTCGCGGGCCGAGTTTCCGGCGCCGGCCCCCCGCGTCCTCCGCGCAGACGACGCGGCTGACGTGATCGGCGAGTTCGTGGAGGCGTTGGCAGGGAACGAAGTAGTCCTCGTGAAGGGATCGCGCGGCGTCCGGTTGGAACGAGTAATCGAAGCTCTGGAGCAGCGTTTCGGCGAGAGCCGGTCGGATGCCGAGGGCACTCCGGGGAGCGGCGCTCAGGCCGGTCCCGGCCGCCGAGAACTTCGCGCGGAGGGGGAAGACTAGATGCTCTATCACCTGCTTTTCCCGCTCGCTGACCGGTGGCCTGTCCTGAACGTGTTCCAGTATCTGTCGTTCAGGGCCGCCGCCGCGACCGCCACCGCGCTGATCGTCTCGTTCGTGGTGGGTCCCTGCATTCTGCGGGGAATCCAGAAAAGGGGATGGGGCCAGGTGGTTCGGGCGGAAGGTCCCGCGGCACACCTTGGCAAGGCGGGCACCCCGACCATGGGCGGTCTGATTATCCTGACGGGCTGCATTGTACCGGTGTTGTTGTGGGCCAGGCTCGACAACCGGCTGGTCCTGATTGCTGCCGCGATAACCCTGTGCCTCGGAGCCGTTGGGTTCATGGATGATTACCTGAAAATCGTGCGCCGGCAGCCCCGTGGCCTGATCGCCCGGTACAAGATGATCTCGCAGGTCGCACTCGGCGGCGGCCTGGGCCTGTACTTGCTGCTCGATCCGATCTCCGGTTACGGCCCCTCGCAGACGATGATGCCGTTCTTCAAAGACGTGAGCGTGGTGCTGGCCCCGTGGGCGTTCCCGGCCTTTACCGCGATCGTAATTGCCGGGTCCAGCAACACGGTCAACCTCACCGACGGACTCGACGGGTTGGCGACCGGACTGGCGGCCCTGGCGGTTCTGACGTTTGGCGTTTTCGCCTATGCCATCGGTCGCGTGGACATGTCTTCGTACCTGGGCCTGTTCTACGTGGACGGTGCCGGCGAACTGGCGATCTTCTGTGCGGCCATGGCCGGTGCAGCCATCGGATTCCTGTGGTTCAATGCTCCGCCCGCCCAGGTCTTCATGGGCGACACGGGTTCGCTTGCCCTGGGGGGAGCGCTGGGAGCGGTGGCGATTCTCCTCAAAGCCGAGTTCCTGCTCCCCATTGTTGGGGGCGTATTCGTTCTTGAGGGCATCTCGGTGATGGCGCAGACCACCTGGTTCCGCTACACCAGGCACCGCTTCGGCGAAGGCCGCAGGCTGTTCCTAATGGCACCGCTGCACCACCACTTTGAAAAGCTGGGCTGGCCCGAGACCAAGGTAGTGGTCCGGTTCTACATCTTGGGCATCCTCTGCGCGCTGGCCGGACTGGCCACGCTGAAGATCAGATGAGCAGTGACAGGGTGGTGGCGCGGTGGCGGCGCGAGCCGCTCTTTGGGCCGGGCGGGCGCGTGGCGGTGCTGGGACTCGGAGCCTCGGGTTTTGCGGCAGCCAAACTGGCAGCCGCGCTGGGGGCCGAGGTGTACGCCAGCGATACCGGCACCGGTCCCGAACTGCGCGGCGCGCGGGAAGAACTGGCGGGGCAGGGCATCACGGCGGAATTGGGCCGGCACGACCTGGACAAGGTCCTAGGATCGGATCTGGTGGTCACCAGTCCCGGCATTCCCTCGTCGGCACCCGTGCGTGGGGCAGTTGCCGGGGCGGCGGTCGCCGAGGTCGCGGAGGTAGAGCTGGCGTTCAGGGCCCTGCAGGCCAGGGTGATCGGCGTGACCGGAACCAACGGCAAGACCACGGTCACCGAACTGACTGCCCGGGTCCTGGCCGGGGCGGGGATCGGCGCGCCACCTTCCGGGAACGCCGGTCGGCCGCTTTCGGAGGTTGCGATGACGTCGCCCCAACCCCCTTGGACCGTGGTGGAGCTCAGCTCATTCCAGCTGTCGGGCACGCGCGACTTTCGCTGCGACATCGGGGCACTGCTGAACCTGGCACCCGACCATCTCGACGCCTATTCCACCGTCGGCGACTACTACCGCGACAAGGCCAGGATTTTCGGAGGCGCGGATCCGGACTCAAGATGGGTGATCAACGCAGACGACAACGAGGTCTGCGCGATGGCCGCCGGCGTGGCTGGCGAGTCATACGTGGTCTCGCTCGAAGCTCACGACCTCCCCGGAGCATACCTGGACCAGGAGGAGATGTTGTCCTACCGCCCGGCACCCGGCAGCGAAATCGAGCACTGGGGCAGTGCCGGCGGACTCAGGCTCCACGGGCGACACAACATCCACAACGCGCTCACAGCCGGAGTGTTGGCCCGGCTGGCGGGGGCATCGACGAGCGCCATTTCCCGCCGGCTGGCCAGCTTCGGGGGCCTTCCCCACCGCATGGCCGTCGTGGGGGAATGGGAGGGAGTCCAGTGGATCAACGACTCCAAAGCGACGAACGTGGCGGCGGTCGTAGCCGCGGTGCGCGGACTCGAAAGGCCATACTGCCTGTTGCTGGGAGGCAGGCACAAGGGAGAGGCGTACGGGGGGCTGGCCGACGCACTGGGGCCGCTGTGCCGGATGGTCATCGCCTACGGCGAAGCTGGTCGCACCATTGAGAGTGACCTCGGCTCAAGCCGAACAGTTCTCAGGGCCGGGTCCCTGGCCGAAGCGGTGGAGAAAGCACGCGCCGCCACCTGCGCAGGCGATGTGGTACTCCTGTCCCCGGCCTGTTCCAGCTACGACGAATTCCGCAACTACGAGGCACGTGGCCGGGAATTCGAGCGCCTGGCCCGCCCGGGCGGAGAAAACAGTGCGGGTGAGGAACGGTCGTCGCCCGCAGCCGCGGAGGCAGTCCTTTGAAGGCCGTGGTGGCGGTGCCCTCAGAGCGTGTCAGGCGCAGGCGGCCTGCTCGCCGCGCCCGAAACCCGGAGAGCGGCGCCATGCCGGCGCGGCGGAGCAGCGGTCCGATGGGCGGTGAACTTCAGCTCAATCTCGACGAGCTGGGAACGCCCGAGTGGGTGCGCCGGGCGCTGATCGGCCTCACCCTCGCACTCATAGTGTTTGGCCTGCTCGCCGTCTATTCGGCAACCTCGTTCCAGGCCGAACAATCTGGGCTGTCTGGTACCACCACCCTGATGGACCAGATCGCGCGGGCCCTGGCCGGCGGTGCGGCCATGATGACTGCGGCCTACGTGGACTACCGCGTCTGGCAGCGGCTGGCGTGGCCCCTGATGGCCGTGGTCGGTGTGTTGCTGGTGATTCTGGTGAGCCCGGGCACCGAGAGCTTCGCCCCCGCGGTAAACGGATCCAGGCGGTGGATTGCCCTCGGACCAGCGACCTTCCAGCCCTCGGAGTTGGCAAAGGCGGCGGTCGTGTTCTGGACGGCCGCGCTGGCAGTCAAGAAAGGCGAGCAGATCAAGGATTTCAGGGACGGCTTGCTGCCCTTTTTGGTAATCCTGCTTCCGGTGTTGTTCCTGATCAACCAGGAGCCGCACCTCTCCGCCACTCTGATAACGGCGGGAGTGGCGGCGGCGGTCCTGTTTTCGGCCGGTGTGCGCATTCGCCACGGGCTGGCCCTGGTCGCGGTGGCTGTTCCGGTTGTGGTCATGCTGGTCAGGCAGAAGGGTTACCAGGTGGAAAGGGTGATGGCCTTCCTCGACCCGACCGGAACCGCATCCGATGCCGCGCACCAGCTGCGCCAGGCGCAGATCGCCATCGGTGCCGGAGGACCGTTTGGTGCCGGTTACGGACAGAGCACGCAAAAACTGTACTTCCTGCCCGAGGCATCGAACGACTTCATCTTCCCGATCATCGCCGAGGAGTGGGGTTTCGCCGGAGCAGCAGGCATTGTGGTCCTCTTCCTGGTGTGGACAATGCTGGGCCTGCGAATCGCGCGCTCCGCGCCCGACCGGTTCGGGCGTTTGGTCGGTGTGGGGATGACGGCGATCGTTTTCATTGGGGCGTTCGGTCACATGGGAATCACAATGGGGCTCATGCCCACGACCGGCGTGAGCCTGCCTTTCGTGAGTGCGGGTGGAACGGGTCTGGTCACCGCGATGGGGGCCACCGGGGTCCTCCTCAGTATCAGTTCCAGGCGCAGGTGGGCATGACGGGGGCCGCATGAGAGAATGCGTCTTGATCGCCGGCGGCGGCACCGGAGGCCACTTGTACCCGGCCATAAACCTGGCGGGGGCGATCGGCCGTCTGGACTCCTCGGTGAGGTGCGTGCTGGTGGGTACCGAGCGCGGCCTCGAAGCCAGCGTCCTGCCCAAGTCCGGGTTTGAGTTCAGGTTGCTGCCGCTGGAGCCGGTATACCGCAGCCGACCCTGGCTCAACCTGCGGCACCTGGTCAGGGCCCCGGCAGTACTCAGGGGGCTCCGGTCAATTTTCGCGCAGTTCAGGCCTTCGCTGGTGGTGGGCACGGGCGGATACGTCTCCGGGCTACCCCTCTTGTGGGCCCGGCTGCGCGGCGTCCCTACAGCCGTCCAGGAGCAGAACGCGGTTCCGGGAATCGCCACACGGTTCATGGCCCCAAGGGTGAACCAGGTACACCTGGCCTATCCCGAAGCGGCGCGGCACCTGGGCCTGAACGACGCGCAGAGCGTTTTCTCGTTCGGCAATCCGGTTGCCACTGGCCGCGCCGCGGACGCCGACCGCTTTGACTGGCCCGGGGGACCCGTGTTGCTCGTGTTTGGCGGCAGCCAGGGGGCCCGCGGGCTGAACCGGGCGCTGCTCCGCGACCTGGAGGTTGCCGGCACGGAAGCAGACCTCGAAGGGCTCAACATCGTGTGGATCGCCGGGCGGGGCTCGTTCGACGAGGTATCCACCCGGGTGGCGGCCCTGTCGTGCGTGGACCGAATCAGGGTGACCGATTACATCGACAACCTGGGATCGCAGCTTGACCGCATCGACCTGGCCGTGTGCCGCGCGGGGGCGATGTCTGTTGCGGAACTGTGCGCGGCCGGCCGGCCGGCAGTCCTGGTGCCGCTGCCGACTTCCACGCAGGACCACCAGCTCTGGAACGCCCGGGCACTGGCCGGGGCGGGAGCCGCGGAAATGCGCGAGGAGGGTGACCTTCTCCCCGGCGAACTGCTGGACCTCTGCGTGTCTCTGATCCGGGACCCGGGGCGTTTGGAAAAGATGGGCCGGGCAGCGCGAACGCGCGGGCGTCCCGATGCGGCCGACCTGATCGGCCGCGAACTCCTGAAACTGAGGAGTCGGGCATGATTCGCACCGGGGCCCCGGCGGGAGCACGCAGTGCGCCTGGCGGCCAGGGTCGGCTCCCGGCCCCCGGCGCCGGGACCGGGGCCGTGCACCTGATGGGCGCCAAGGGTGCCGGGATGCAGGGGCTCGAGACCGCGTTGGAATGGCTGGGGTACGAGGTTTCCGGGTGTGACCTGTCTTCCGGCGGACACGACCCGCGGCACGCGAAGGGTGCGGTAGCACTGGTCAGAAGCTCGGCGATTCCGCCCGATCACCCGGAAGTGATCGCCGCGGCCCGGGCCGGGCTCGCCGTGATGACCCGTGCGGAAGCGCTTGGGCAGTTGTTGCGCGGCAGGGACGAAATCACCGTCGGGATAGCCGGATCGCACGGGAAGACCACTATCACCGGGTTGACGGGAGCGGGGGCGGAGGCGGCGGGGCTTGATCCGCTGGTCCTGGTCGGCGGCCGTGTCAGCAGGTGGGACGGCTACGCCCGGACAGGAGCCGGCCCCGCGGTGGTTGAGGCCGACGAATACGACAGGTCGTTTCTCCAGTTGGATCCGGCGCTCGCGCTGGTCAGTTCGGTCGAAGCGGAACATCTCGACACCTACGGGAGCCTTGAAGCCATCGAGAGCGCGTTCGCGGAATTCGCGGGGCGAGCCGCGGGCCGGCTGGGCTGCGTGTGGTGCGCGGACGACCCCGGGGCCCGGCGCATCGGGCAGTTGGTCCAGGAGCGCTACGGGGCTGGCGAGGCCATGAGCTACGGGTTGGCCGGGGATGCGTGGTGCCGGGCGATGCCCGTGGAACCGGGGGCTACCGACTTGCTGCGAATCAAATGGTCGGAGGGCGAGGTATCGCTGCGTTCCCTGCTGCCCGGCAGGCACAACCGCCAGAACATTGCGGGCGCTTTTGCGGTGTTGTTGCGACTGGGGGCCGACCCGGAGGCTGCGGCGGCGGGCCTGGGGGGGTTTGGCGGCGCTGACCGGCGGCTCCAGACACTGGGGCGACTGCGCCACGTGACGATCGTTGACGACTATGCCCATCACCCCACCGAAGTCGCCGCTTCGCTGGCGGCGCTTCGCGAGACCAGGCCCGGTGCCAGGCTGACAGTGGTTTTTCAGCCCCACCTGTACACGCGCACAACGGCACTGGCCGGGGATTTCGGTCGGGAACTGGAGGCCGGTGCGGACGAGGCGCTGGTGCTGCCCGTGTTTGGCGCCCGGGAGCCGCCCCTGCTGGGAGTAACGTCGAGCCTGATTTCGAAGGCGGCCGGACCATCGGTCAGAACCTGCGACCGCACAGAGGCTCTTGACGTGGTCCGGGGCGCGGCGGCCGGCGGGGAGCACCTCGTTGTTTTCATGGGAGCGGGCGACGTGACAGACCTGGCCCGGGAAGCAGCAGCCGCGGCCGCCGAAATTGAGGGTTCGGGTCGCGGGCCAGCAGACGATTCCGCCTGCCCGGACGCCGAGCGTCGGACCGGGGCATGCCGAGCTCATGTGGGAGCATGATGTTCCCCTCGCGCCCCTCGTTCGGTACCGGATCGGTGGCCCGGCAGCCGCGCTCGCCCGCCCGGGCAGCGCCGGTGACCTGCGCGAGGCCCTCCGCACCATGCCGGAGCCGGTTGCAGCAGGGCAGCGCGCCGGGCGGAGTGCTCCCGGGCCGCTCACGCTGGGGGCCGGCGCCAACGTGCTGGTCAGCGACCGCGGGATCGGCACGCCGGTTCTCGTCCTTGGCGGGAATTTCGCCGACTTTTCACACGGCAACCACTCCTTCGTGGTCGGAGCGGCAGTCCGCCTGCCGACGCTTGTCAGAGAGGCGCGCAGGGCGGGGGCGCGCGGTTACTACTTCCTGGAGGCAGTGCCCGGCACTGTCGGCGGAGCCCTGCGAATGAACGCCGGAACACCCGACCGGGGCCTGTGGGATCTTGTGGAGTGGGCCGAGGCCGTTACGCCCGACGGCGATACGGTGCGCGTGACTTCGAACGAAGCCCGGCCCGGGTACCGGTCTTGCGGGCTCCCCCACAGGTGGGTGTTCGCGCGGGCGAAGCTCAGCGCCCGGCCCGGCGATCCGGCCGCCATCCGGGAGAAGCACCGGGCGTTTCGTGACCGGAAGGTGCGCGGCCAGGTCTATGAACTCCCGTCGGTCGGTTCGATCTGGAAAAACCCGGGCCGGGCGGCAGGCAGTTCGGCCTGGGAAACGGTCAGCGCGGCAGGTATGCGCGGAGCCGTCCGCGGCGGGGCCCGGATCGCAGAGCGCCACGCCAATTTCATCGTGAACCTGGGCGGGGCATCGTCCGATGACGTTCTGGGGCTGATGGCCGAGACCCGCGGGAGGGTCGGCCGGCAGCTGGGCGTGGACCTGCAACCCGAGATCCAGTTGTGGGGTTTTTCGCCCGAAGAACTGGCGTCGGTCGGTGCCGCGCCCCCCCGGCCCCAGACACAAGAAACCAACTTGGGCGGACCAGAATGAGCCTGGGCAGACTGAAGGGTTCAGGCAGAAGACGCGGTACCGGCGGGCGGTTCGCTCTCCGATTCCGGTGGGAGTGGTTGTCACGGCGCGACAAGCGGCAAGCGCTGGCGATAGCCGGAGCGGCGGCGCTCGGCATTCTCATTCCCGTTCTGCTGCCCAGCCTCTTCTCGGCACTGCCGGCGTTCCAGATCCGCAATGTGACCGTTACGGGCGCGTACTACCTGCCCGATGCCGTGGTCGAACGGGCAGCCCGCCTTCCGGCCGGCGCTTCCGTGTGGCACGATCCCCGCCCGTGGGAAGCGAACCTGGTCGAACATCCCATGATTGCCTCGGGGGAGATCCGCCGCATTGGTTCGGACGCCATAGAGATCGTTGTTTCCGAGAAGGTTCCGGTCGCTCTGGTCGCCACACCCGAACTCAAGCCGGTCGACCGCGGCGGGGAGTTTCTGGACCTGGTGCCGGCCAGCGTGGCGCTGGACCTGCCCGTGATCGGCGCGGTTGCGGAACTGGACTCCGCCGCCGTGGTCGGCGCGGCGAACGCTCTTGGACGGATAGGCCGGATCCACCCCGGGTTTATTGCCCTGGTATCGGAGGTGACACTGGCTCCCGGCGGTTACCGCCTGGCGATGCTGGAAGGCGCCGGCGCGACCGAGATCTTCCTTCCGGCGGATGACCCGGTTGACGGCCTGCGGCGGGTCTCGCTCGCTCTGGGTCAGATTCCCGGGTCAAACGCAGAACGGGTGGACGCCCGCTTCGACGACCAGGTGGTTCTGGCGGGCGAATTCAAGTCGCTACGCGACTCGGCGGAGGCCCGTGAGTGATAGCGCTCGCGGGGAGGGTAGTCGGGCTGGACATTGGTTCCCGTAACGTCCGTGCCGTCCTGGCCGAGGCCCGCCCCGACACCGGAGTCGGTGGCAACCAGGCGATTCTCGGCCACGGACGGGCAGAGGCGCGGGGTGTGGAGGGTCCGGACATCGTCGATCCCGCGGCGCTCTCGGCGGCGGTTCGCGATGCGATTGGGGGGGCCGAAGAGGTCGCCGGTCGCGAGGCCGAAGCTGTGTGCGTCGGCGTGCCTTCGCACCACGTGCGCAGCTGGATGTTCGAGAGCGCTGTCGATCTTGGGGGAAGGCCCGTTTCAGAACGGCACCTTCTGCGGCTCCAGACACGGGCGGCGGAAGGTACCCTGCCGCATGATCGGCGGGTGATCCACGTGTGGCGGCACCACTACTCTCTGGACGGCACTGAGGTCGACGATCCCCTGGGTCACAAGGGATCGCGGCTCAGGGCCAGGATGCGCGTGTTCGCTGCTACGTCGCGAGTATGCGGGCGGCTGGCCCAGGTCGTTGACCGCGCCGGCTACACCCTGGACGCGTTGGCCATGGGGTCGATCGCGGCGGCAGGAGCGGTGTTGGGCAGGGCAGAAACCGCGTCCTCGACCGCGCTCATCAGCGTCGGGGCCTCGGCGTGCGATGTACTGCTGTTCGCCGACGGGCGCATCCAGCACGCGGCCGCAATCCCTTGGGCAGGAGAATCGATGAGCAGGGACCTGTCGCGCGGGTTGGGCGTGCCGCTGGAAGTGGCCGAGCAGGCCAAGCTGGATCACGGATTCGCAATGCTGGAACCCGAAGACAGCGATGTCAGGGTCCCGGTGGGCGAAGGTCCCAACGGGCAACCGCGCCGGGTATCGCGGGCCCTGCTGGTCCACATAATCCAGGAGCGATTCGACGAGATCCTGAACTTGGCCAAGAAAGAGATCGGTGACGCCGGGGAGGCCTCTCGGATTGTACTCAGCGGCGGAGGCGTGATGCTCCCACGGACCGAACGCCTTGCGCAAGACGTGTTTGGCGGGAACCGAAACGGCGGAGTGGCGATTCGAGTCGGCGTGCCCAGGAGCGAGGTGGACGAAATGAGCAGCCCAGCCTGGGCCACGGCGGCGGGGCTGGCGCAGTACGGAGCCGAAAGGCGGCGGCCACGGGGCCTAGAGGGCGCGGGTAATGCGCTCAGCCGGGCCGGTCAGTGGCTACGGGAGTACTTCTAACGTTTGTACGATTGACGATGTCCGGTTTGTATCACCAGAAAGGGCGGGGAGAGGGCACCATGGGCTTTGAAATGGACGACGTTGTCAGGACCCGGGCGCGAATGCGCGTGGTAGGAGTGGGCGGCGGAGGCGGCAGCGCCGTGAACAGAATGGTGGAGGAGGACCTCACCAGCGTGGAGTTCGTCGCGGTGAATACTGATTCCCAGGCGCTTGAGAAGTCGCGTGCCGATGTCCGAATCCAGATTGGCAAGCACCTCACCCGCGGTCTGGGGGCGGGGGCACGCCCCGAAATTGGGCGTCAGGCCCTGGCCGAAGACGAAGAAGAAGTGCAGGCGGTGCTGGAGGGCAGCGACCTGGTGTTCATCGCCGCCGGCATGGGGGGAGGGACCGGGACCGGGGCCGCGCCGGCCATTGGCCGCATTGCCCGCGAACTCAACGCCCTTTCCGTGGCGATCGTCACCACTCCGTTTGCGTGGGAGGGACCCGCCCGCCGCAGGCACGCCGAACTTGGTCTGGCCGATCTGAGGCGGCACGTGGACACCATGATCGTCGTCCCCAACGACCGTCTGCTGGAAGTGGTAGGCTCCGAGGCGTCGTTCTCCGCGGCCCTCAAGAAGTGCGACGAGGTATTGCAACAGGCCACCCAGGGCATCGCCGACCTGATTGCCGAACCCGGAATGGTGAACGTGGATTTCGCCGACGTCCGTACGGTGATGACCGACGGCGGAACTGCCCTGATGGGGACCGGCGTGGCCAAGGGTGCCAATCGTGCCGAGGAGGCGGCCATTGCTGCAATATCGTCGCCGCTGCTGAACGACCTGTCCATTGAGGGCGCCTCGGGTGTCCTTTTGAATATCACCGGAGGGCCAGACCTGACAATGGCCGAAGTTGCCCAGATCAACGAAACTGTATTCCAGGCAGCTGCCACCGGTGAAGTGATTTTTGGAGTGGTTGAGGAACCGGAGGCAAGCGAAGAAGTGCGGGTGACGGTGATCGCAACGGGGATCCACGAACCCCGGCGCGATCGTACGGCGGACGAACCGGAGGTCGGGCTGCAACGAATCGGTCTTTCTGGTGACGGTGGCGGTTCCGCCGTCCCGGCGCAGTCCGAGCCTGCCGAGTTTGCCGACCAGGGGCGCGTGGTTATCGGCTCCAAGTACGAGGGCCCGCGGTTGTTTGATGAAACTGGCGAGATGGCGCTGAGGAGGCCCCGGCGCGCCGTCGCGCAGCACAGCGGGACCGATCCCGCGGAAAGGGCGCCGCGCCGTGCCCCCGCGGGAGTGAGCGCGCCCGAGGAGGAAGACTTCGACGTACCTGCTTTTATTCGCCGCCAGATGCGTTAGGACGGCGCGGCGCCCGAGCCCGGGCCGCGGCGCCCGACGGCTGTTGGCCGCCGCGGCCCTCGTGCCCGCCTGGGCGGGACTTGCGCTGGTGTGGGCGGCAGTGCCGGGCTGCGGGCGCGGTCAGGATTCAGGGCGGGGCGCCAGCCCGGTTTCGGTAGAGCCGCGCGAACCGCCTCCGCTCGTTGAGCGGTCGGCAAGGCTCAGTTCGGGGAGGACGATAACCGGAGTCCTGTTCGATCTGGGCTTCAGCACTTCCGAGGCGTATGCGGTTGTAGATGCCATGAGGCCGGTGGCCAATCCCCGCAGGGTCAGGGCGGGGGTCGTGTTCTCGTTGAAAAGCGAGCCGGCCGGCGGCGCTCCGGTCATTCTCAGTGCGCAGCTCGATGCCGACCGAACCCTCGTGTGGATTCCCTGGGCCACGGCGGGACCGGTGGCTGCGGCCGGCAACGGGTCGGTGGGGGCGGCGGGCCGCGCGCAGCAGTTCGGGGCGGAGCGCCTGTGGATCGCCCGGATCGATTCAACCGCGGCACGGCACGACACCCTTGTTGCCCGGGCCGTTATCCGCGACAATCTGTTCGAGGCCGAATGGATGAGCGGGGCCGGACCACTGGACCGCCGCTCGTCCATCGAAGTGGCGCTGGGGCTCGAGGCCGTGTACGGCTGGCAGGTGGATTTCTGGCGCGACCTGAGAGAGGGTGACGAGATCGCCGTGCTGGCCGCGGTTCAGATTCGGCCCGACGGTTCGTATCGGCGGTTCTCCGTGTTGGCGGCGGAGTTGACCAACCGCGGAAGGACTCTCGCCGCCGTGAGATTCGTAATGGGCGAAGTCCCGAGGACCGAATACTTCGACGAGGCTGGCGAGGCCTTGCGGGGCCAGTTCCTTCGCTCGCCGCTTGAGGTTTCGCGGATCACCAGTGCCTTCAACCCGAGCCGGTATCACCCGATCCTGCGGCAGGTCCGCCCTCACCGGGGAGTCGATTACGGAGCGCCTCGGGGGACACCCGTCAGAGCCACCGGAGCGGGGACCGCGGTGCGTGCCGGGAACTGGCGCGGTTACGGACTCATGGTCGAACTCCGCCACCCCAGGAACATGCGCACCCGTTACGCCCATCTGAGCCGCCTTGGAACGGGCATCGGAGTCGGCACGGTTGTTGAGCAGGGCGATGTGATCGGGCACGTGGGCGACAGTGGCCTCGCCACGGCCCCGCACCTGCACTACGAGTTCCTTCGGGGCGGGGTCCACGTGGATCCGTCGCGGCTGGACCTGCCGAGGGCGGAACCGGTGCCGGATTCGCTCAAGGCGGCGTTCCGGGCGGACGCCCTGCCGATGCTGGCCCGTCTCAGGTATGCACTGCGCCAAATGAACAGAAGATTCAGCTGGAGACGGGTCCAGGATTGAGCCTGCTGGTCTGGGTGGTTGGGGTTGCCGCGGTCATTGCAGTGTCGGCCTGGATCTACGCGGCCCGCGAGGAACAAGTCGGTGGCAGAACGGGCCCGGCCGTGCTCAGGGGAGTCGCCTTGGTGCTGATTGTCGGCTCGCTGGACGCTCCGCCTTTCCGCGGCGCGGGAGAACGCCCCTCGTGGGCGGTGTTGGTGGACGGCTCTCGGTCGATGGAGCTTCCCGCGCGGTCCGGCGGGCCGGCGCGCTGGGATTCCGCGTTGACCGTACTGGCGGAGTTGGACCCGGACCTGGTCTACGTCTTCGGCGATAATCCGGCCGCGTTTGGCGATACGGAGCCGCCGCCGCCCGGACACGCCTTGTCGCGACTGGGGCCAGCTCTGGAAGCTGTTTCGCTGGGGGGACTGGACAGCGTGTGGGTGCTGACCGACGGTGCACTCACCGACAGGGCGGCCGCCCTGTCCACGGCCCGAAGGCTGGGCATCGGCCTGCGGGAGATCCGGACGGCCGCGCCGTCCACCACCGCGGGAATCCGCTCCGTGCGGGCCCCGGAACTTGTGCGGACCACCGACACGGTGAGCGTTACGGTGGAACTGGCGGCGGGCGGTGCCGAGACTTTGAGCGATTCCCTGCGGCTCGTGCTCACTGTCGATGGCCGCGCGGTCGGCGAAGCATCGGCCCTGCCGCCGGCACCCGGTCGCACCGCGGGAGTGGCCATGCAGTTCTCGCCCGAACACCTGGGCACGGAGGTGGCGGCGGACTTCGCAGACACGGGCGGGTTGCGCGGGTGGTTGCAGTACCGGGTCGACCTGATCGAACCGGCCGGAGCGCTCGCGCCGCCCGCGTCCTCCGCCACGGGTTGGATCGAAGTGAGCGATGAGGGTGGCGGGGCCGTGTACGTGGCGTCCGATCCCAGCTGGGAGGGCGGCCTGATAACCAGAGAACTGGACAGGCTGGCGCTGGGCGGAGCCGAGGGTTTCCTGCTCCTGGGGGACGGGCGGGTGCTTCGCACGGGACCGCCGGTAAGCCCGGACGACGAAAGCGCAGCCGAAGCGGCGGTGCGGTCGGGCAGGTTCACGGCTGTGCGAATTGACCCCGCAACCGCGCCCGACTGGCTTGTATCCGGCTTGGAGAACAAACACCGAACGCTGACTCTGCTGGCCGGACACGGCAGGGTTCCCGGGACGGAAATACGAGCCACGGCGGCGCTACCGGGAGAGTGGTACATCACCGGGCCCCCGCCTCCCGGCCCCGTCGCCCCGCTCGCGGTTGGTTTGGAGTTCGGGTCGCTGCCGCCCGTGGGACAACTGTTTGGGCTGGAAGGCCTGGAGGAGGCCGGCTGGCGGACGGTTCTGGAGGCCCGGCGTGACCGGCGGGGAGGCAGCCAGCCGCTGATCGCGGTCTACGAGAGCGGGGTCAACCGGCACGCTGTCGTGGCCGGTACCGACTTGTGGCGGTTCGCGCTCCGCGGAGAGAACGCCGGGCGCATCTACGACGCCATGCTGAGCGGAGTGGTCGGGTGGCTGCTCGAGGATTATGCTCCGCGCCCGGTCCGACTGGCAGAAGTGCCCGACAACTCCCGCCCCCCGGCGTGGCTGGTCGCCGAGGGCGTTTCCGACCTTTCGATCACCGTGAATTCGGCCGGCCGGGCGGACGAGGTGTGGCGCGCCGAGCTGGCCGACCCGCCCGGGACTCTGACTGGTCCGGTGCTTCCCCCGGGGTCGTATCGAATTATGACCAGCGGCAACGGCCCCGACGGGCCGTTTTCGCTTGAACGACCACTGGACGTGGCGGAGGACCGGTCCGAGTGGATACCCGGTGCAGTGCCCGATCCCGCCGTGGTCGAAGCCGCCCCCGATCCCGCCCTCCGGGATCGCCCCGCCCTTCCCCGCCCCGTTTGGCCGTTCCCAGTTGCGGCCGCCCTCCTGTGCGCGGAGTGGGCGTGGCGCCGGCGAATCGGCCTCAGGTGAGCCGGTCCCGGTCGCTGCTTGACCGCCCGGTCCAGTATCTCAGGCTGGCCGGACCGCGGCGCGCCGAGCTCTTCGAAAAACTGGACGTGAAATCGGGGCGCGATCTGCTCTACCACGTCCCGCGGCGCTACTGGGACGCCACGAACGTGGACCAGATCGCGGACCTCGCAACCGGGACCGACGCCACGATAATCGGGCGTGTTCAAAGCACGGCCGTTTTCCCGACCCGCCGCCGGCTCAAGATCTTCCGCGCCCTGGTCGAGGACTCGAGCGGCGGGGTGGAGTGCGCCTGGCCCGGCCAGCCGTTCATGGAACGGGTCATCAAGAAAGGGGACCTGGTCCTCCTGTCCGGGTCGGTGAGGTTCTTCCACGGCCGGCAGCTCCAACCAAGGGAGCATGTGGTGCTGGAGCGCGCCGACAAGCCGGGAGTGGCGCCCGTCGGCACTCCGGAAGGGATCGTATTTCCCGTTTATCCGGCCACCCAGGGGCTGAGCCACCGAGAAATACGGATGGTCACCAGGGCCAACCTGGCGGGACTCTTAACGGAGATTGACGAGCGCGATCCCGTCCCGCCCAAATGGCTGAAACGACTGGGCCTACCGTCGCTTGGACCGGCTTTCCGCGCCCTCCATGCCCCGCGGAGTTTGGAGCACGCCGAGAAAGGGCGCCTTCGCTTGGCGTTCGACGAGTTTCTCTGCCTCCAGCTGGTCCACGCCCGGGCGCGGCGGGCGCAGGTCGAAAACACCCGGGCCATCTCTTTCACCTCGGAACCCGAGCTCACCGAGCGGTTCTTGCATTCGCTCCCGTTCACGTTGACGGGAGCACAGACCAAGGTCTGGCGGGAGATTCGCGAGGATCTGGCCCGATCCGTCCCCATGAACCGCCTGCTGCAAGGGGATGTGGGGTGCGGAAAGACCGTGGTCGCCGCCCTGGCCATGCTCCGCGCCGCGGAATCGGGTCATCAGGCTGCCGTCCTGGCACCCACGGCGGTTCTGGCCGAACAACACCGGGCCACTCTCGAACAACTCACGGAGCCGCTCGGCGACCGGGACCTGCGCCCCGTGCTGCTGACCGGGTCGGTTACCGGCCAACACCGGAAATACGCCCAGAACCGCATGGAGTCGGGGCAGGCGAAGCTGATTGTCGGCACCCATGCGCTGCTGGAAGACACGGTCAGGTACCGGTCGCTCGGGTTGGTGGTGATCGACGAGCAGCACCGCTTCGGCGTTCGACAGAGGGCGAAGTTGAGAAAACGCAACCCGGCCCCGCACGCCCTGATCATGTCGGCCACACCCATCCCCCGGAGTCTGGCAATGCTTGTATTCGGAGACCTCGACGCCTCTGTAATCGACGAACGCCCGCCCGCCCGCCAAACCGTGACGACGGCCGTCCGGGGACCGGACCAGCGCGTCGACGTCCTTGATTTTGTACAAAGCGAACTGGACGCCGGCGGCCGCGCCTACATCGTGTACCCGCTGATCGAAGAATCCGAGGTCCTGGACGTACGCGCCGCCAAAGCTGGGTTTGAGGAAATGAAGAAACGGTTTCCCGGCGCCTCGCCCGTGTTGATGCACGGAGCCCTGCCCTCCGCCGAGAAGGACCGCGCGATGCGGCGGTTCCAGTCGGGTGAATCGCGGCTGCTGGTATCGACCACCGTGATCGAGGTGGGAATCGACGTGCCCGAGGCAACCGTGATGGTGATTGAGGATGCAGAGCGATTCGGCCTGGCCCAGCTCCACCAGTTGCGGGGGAGGGTGGGGAGGGGGTCCGACAAGTCATGGTGCATCGCCCTGCACGCCGGCCGGTCGCCGTCCGAAAGGCTGGGCATCTTCGCGGCCACCTACGACGGTTTCGAGCTGGCCGAGCAGGACCTGAAGCTCAGAGGCCAGGGCGACCTGTGGGGCACCGCGCAGCACGGCGGACAACTCCTCCGGTTCGCCCGGCTCTCCACCGACGGACGGCTTCTGCGAGCCGCCCGCCGACTGGCACGGAACGCAGTGGCGAAGGACCCGACGCTGTCGTCCCCCGAGATGCGGCCGCTGCTTACCGAGCTGAAAACCCGCTACGCCGAACAGGAAGCCCTCTTTGGCGTCGGCTAGAGTCCATCGGCATGACGAAGTGCAGCGAACCGGCAAGCCGTCGTTGACCGGGGAAGGTTGCGCGGGGAAATTTGCGGCCATGAGAACAACCTCCGCCACATGACCGCTCCGACGCCGATTTCCGAACTGGCCAGCCGCACGGGATCGCCGGTGGTGGTCAAGGGATGGGTCAGACGAATCCGGTCCAGCGGCAGAATCGCCTTCCTGGTGGTGCGGGACGGAACGGGAGAGGTGCAGTGCGTGTTTTCGCGCGCCGACCTTGACGACGCGACCTGGCAAACGCTGACTGCCGCCGAGCACGAATCGACGGTTGCGGTCACGGGCGAGGTCTGCGCCGACAAGCGATCGCCCATCGGAGTAGAGGTGTCCGCCAACTCGCTTCGGGTGCTTTCGGGGTCGCCCGAATTCCCGATTCAACCCAAGGAACACGGAATCGACTTCCTGCTGGAACACCGGCACCTGTGGCTACGAAGCCCCCGGCAGGTTGCGCTAATGAGGATTCGCGACGAGACCATGCGCGCCATCAGGGATTTCTTGCACGAAGACGGCTTCACGTGTGTGGACACGCCGATTCTGACCGGAGCGATCGGGGAATCCGCCGGTACCCTGTTCGAGACCGAGTATTTCGATCTCGGAACTGCCTACCTGGCCCAGACCGGGCAGTTGTACGTGGAAACCGCCGCCGCCGCGTTGGGCAAGGTGTACTGCTTCGGCCCGACGTTCCGGGCCGAGAAATCCAAGACGCGCCGGCACCTGACCGAGTTCTGGATGGTTGAACCAGAGGTCGCCTGGATGGACTCCGACGGGAACATGGACCTGCAGGAACGCATGGTGTGTTACGTCGCGGCGCGGGTGCTGGACCGCTGCCAGGCCGACCTGGGCACCATGGGACGAGACCTTGACCGCCTGGCCGCCATCGTGCCGCCGTTTAACAGAATGAGTTACACTGACGCGGTCGCGCGCCTCCAGGAAGCGGGGCACGAAATCGAATGGGGTTCGGACCTGGGCGCAGGCCACGAAGCGGCTCTGACCGAGGGCCGGTCCAAGCCATTGTTCGTCCACGACTATCCGAAGCGGGCCAAGGCCTTCTACATGAAAGAGAACCCCGACAATCCCGCCACGGTCAAGTGCAACGACCTCCTGGCCCCGGAGGGTTACGGAGAGATAATCGGCGGCAGCCAGCGGGAGGATGACTACGACAGACTCCTTGCCCGCATTCGCGAGGAGGGGCTGCCCGAGGAGAGTTACGGTTGGTATTTGGACCTGAGGAAATACGGTACTTTCCCCCACAGCGGGTTCGGGCTGGGGCTGGAACGGACCGTGGCGTGGCTCTCGGGGGCGCAGCACCTGCGGGAGACGATCGCTTACCCCCGCATGATGACCCGCATCACCCCCTAGGCTGATATGGAAGGGCCCTCTGTCAAGTAGGAGCAGATCGACTCGCTGCGCGAGCTCGGCTTCGTGGAGCGCAGGGAGAACGTCGTCTTCCTCGGCGCGCCCGGCGTCGGCAAGACCCACCTGGCCATCAGCCTGGCCATTACCGCGGCCCAGAGAGGCGCCATCCCCTTCTTCCAGCTCGTCAACCGGCGCTACGAGCACGCCTCGACGGTGGTCACCCCGAACCAGGGCTTCGAGCGCTGGGGCGAAATTCTGCACGACGAGGTAATGGCCGTCACCCTACCGGACCGTGAAGCCCCGCCGGGCCTGGAGCGCCGACCCTTCCGCCGAGGCCTCGATAGCCACGTCGTACGCACCCGGATCCAGTCCCGGGGGCCGGATCGAGAAGGTGCGTAAGAGCGGCCCCTCGGGTCCGCAGCGCCCGTCCACAGCAGTCAGTTGCACGTGGGGGCCTGCTTCCCCTATGATGGTTTCGCACCGTCCGGGTGCACTCCGCCGCACTCCCATCACCGCAATGCGGGGTGCCGGGTTTAAACTCAACTCAAGGAAAACAACATGACCAGCCCCAAGCACCTCAAGCTGTCCGTCGTTGCGCTGGTGTCCCTGGCGGTCGGCGGCGGGTACGGCGACCCGGTGGATCCGGCCGGGGACGTGGATCCGGAGGATGCCAGAGACACGGTGCGGCCGGCCGCCGCCATGACCGGACAGCTTGACGTGTTGGATTCCGTCTACTGGAACACGGGCGGGGCGAATTGGAACGACAACACCAACTGGCTGACGGACGAACCGCTCGGCGACTGGTACAGCGTATCCGCGGATACTCAGGGAAACGTCACCCGGCTCAGCCTCTACGACAACGACCTCGCGGGCTCGATCCCGGCCAAACTCGGGGGTCTGGACAGCCTGAGGTATCTCAACTTCTCCAGCAACGACTTCACGGGCTCGATCCCGGCCGAACTCGGAAATCTGGTGAGCCTAAGGGGTCTCAACCTCTCCAGCAACGGCCTCACGGGCTCAATCCCGGCCGAACTCGGGAATCTGGAGAGCCTGTGGGGGCTTTTGCTTCAAGGCAACAGCGGACTGACCGGTCCGCTTCCCGACGACCTGACCGGGACGACCCCCTACGTGTTCCACTGGTACGACACCGGTCTCTGCGCGCCCACCGACGCGGCTTTCCAGGCGTGGCTGGATTCGATTCCAGACGAACAGGGGGCGGGGGATTGTTCATGACTACAAGATCAAGTGCATGGTCGCCGGTCGAGAGGTGCCGACACGGAGGCGCCACGTCGAGGCGCACCGGTAGTGCCGGTCGATGGCGATGGCGGCGGGCGCGGCGCACCGCTTCCTGAACACGGTGCGGCGGCCGGCGGGACTCAAGCCCCGTCTGGGGCGCACCTTCAAGGTGAGCACGGGTCCGCGCTTCGAGGAACAGCAGCAAGACGTTGTGGTGCCGTATCGTAAACCCGCCGGACAACGCGGTGGTCTTCGGCTTCGACTAGAAGAGCTCGGCAACCTGCCTTCGGCCCGGAGGTCGCCACCTGTGGTTCGGAGCACCGCCGGGCTTCCTCCGGATTGGATCCGATGTGACCGGGATCCCGCCATTCGAGCCCGTGTGTCCCGCTATTTCGATGCGCCTGGATGAGATCCCCTGCAACGGCAAGCTGCTGGGCTTTCTCGCCTCGCAGCCGCCGTGCACGGTGGCGATGGAGTCCTGCGCCGGCGCCCACTACTGGGGCCGGGAGATTGCGGTGCTCGGTCACCAGGTGAGGCTGGTTCCCCCCATCTACGTGAAGCCTTTCGTCAAGAGGAAGTCGTCGACTGGGCAGGCTGCTGCTCGGGCGGATCGATGAGCTTGATGAGAAGATCGATGGGCTGGACAGCAAGCTCAGGGCTTGCGCGCAGAAGGACGGAGAGACGGCGCGGCTGATGACGATCCCGGGAATCGGGCCGATTACCGCGATGGCCATCCAAGCCTTCGCACCGCCGGTGGAGAGCTTCCGGCGTGGGCGCGACTTCTCGGCCTGGCTCGGTCTCGTGCCCCGGCAGCACACCACAGGCGGCAAGCCGAGGCTGGGCAGGATATCGAAGATGGGCCAGCGCGATCTCAGGCGGCTCCTGATCACGGGAGCCATGACCGTTGTTACCCGGCGCGGCGAAATCACGGATCCGTGGCTGGCCGGGATGTTGGCACGCAAGCCGAAGAAGCTGGTCGTGGTCGCGCTCGCCAACAGGACGGCGCGGATGGTCTGGGCGCTGACCACGAGAAAGGAGGTCTACCGGGTTCGCGCTGCCGCTTGACCAGTCAAAACAGGAGAGAAGCGAAAGCGGATAAGCGGTCGGCAGATGTGGGCAGGACGCAAGAACGAGTAAGGGCAAACGGTCGACAAGACGAGATCGGAAAAACCAGCAGCCGTTCAAGGGCCTTTGAGCCAGCTTCCACGATTTGGATCCGATCCTCACGAACACCATACGGGCCCGCAGCCAACAAGCGCTGCATCAAGAGGCCGAACATACGACAGTACCTGACCAAGCTGCCACCGACTCGGTTTCTGAATCCGGACTTGCCCACCAGGGGGCGTCCACATACGACCACTATAACCCCGACGCCCAGCCATTCCTGTGGACGGCCACGGCAGACTCAAACCTCCAGAAGATCCAGAGGTTATATACAGCTATCTCTGGGACACTACACTAGCGGGGGAGGATGCGCCCGGTCGCGATCAGGCGCTCCTTGTATTCGCGGTCGAACGCCTCCACGTCGCGACCCTGGGACTCAAGGAATCTCCGCATGGCAATTCTCGTGCCGAACTCGAACTCGGGCAGCGGTGGCCCGGCCGCGAGTTCGAACAGGACCGCCCTTTGTGCGTCAAACCACCGCTCCAGGTTGTCGGGGTCCCATATCTGAACCGAATCAAACGGGCGCCCGAACCGCTGGT
>JAGWBR010000030.1 GCA_021295785.1 Gemmatimonadota bacterium | reverse complement strand
CGCAGCCCCGAAGCTTCACCCACATCGAGAACGCCGGGGTCGCCCCTCCTGGCGAGCACACCCATCATGACGCCCCCAGCGAGGCCGGCGGCGGCCATCCCTGCGGCGGCGGCGAGCATGAAGGTCCTGGAGCCCAACACCATTCCGGTCATCCCCACCATCAGGGAAACCATTGCCACCCCGGTCATCGAGGAGCATCCCACTCTCAGCAGAAGCCATTCCCGGTTGTTGTATCTGTCCATTGTTTACCTCTCAGCTCTCTCGGTCGTGCGGAAGGGGCAGTGCCTCCGGCGGAACCGGCCCAGGCCGGCGGTCCGGATGACGCCGGAGGCACTGCCCCGGGATGGACGCCTAGCCGGTGCCGGTCAGGTATCCCAGGCCCTGGACCCCTGAGGGTCCGACGTGGAGGTGCAGCTGATCGACATGCTCAAAGAGCACCTGCGGCCTGGGATTCGGAGCCGAAGGCCCCACCATTGTGGGCGGGAGCTTGATGTCGTGGGGCCCCGCTTGTCTCACCAGTTGCTCCAGCTTTCCGCGGCGGTGAAGCGGGCCAACCAACTGGGCGCCCAGGACCAGCAGCTTGAATTCCTGGCACAGCTCCCCGATGCGGTCTGCATGACCACGTTGTCCGCCATCAGCCCACTCCCGCCGTCGCCAGGCTCACCGTGAACAGGCTGTCGAAGACCTTCACCACCCGGGTAAGTTCCAGAGCTTCGGGAGGTCTGGGTTCCACCAGGTCCCGCACCGCCGCTTAGTAGAAGGCGTGACCCCCAGAAGCGCATTCCTCATTGTTGTCGTGGATCACCCGGATTGTTGGAGATACCACCGCCGCAGGGTAAGTCAGTTGCATCCCGCTACCAACCCCCCCGCTACCCCCACTCCTCTGGAGGATCCCGCTCCTGCCAGGCCCGCCGCGCCCGTTCCACCCAGCGGCGCGATTCCGCCGCCCGCCGGCGGGCTCCCTCCCGAAGGGCTTCTTCCCAGGGAGAAGGCGAGTTATCAACGTCCTCTGCGGACTTATCCACGGTTGGCGTCGATCTCGAAGACTCAAATGACGCAGTTTCGGCAGTATTAGGGGATAATATAGGCTGTTCCAGTTGATTTATCGGCTCTTCTGGTACGGTTTCGTTCGCCAAAAGTTTGGCGCGACCGTTACGTATTTCGTCATTTCCTCCGAATTCCTCCCCTTCCCTCTCATCATTCCCTGGGGGGGCGAATGGCTGATGATATATCCCAGGCTCCATACGGTCCTTCGCTATGATCCGCCAGGTCTGGATCCAGCTCAGCTCCTCCCGGCGGGCGATGCGCTCGATGCTCCAGCCCGAGCGGTGCAGCTCGACCATCCTCTGGTTGCGGGGCCGCCGCCGCTCCTGGCGCACCCGGGCGCTGATCCTAGCCTTCTCCCGCTGCCGGGCCGGGTCCTTCCAGCCCATCACGTCCCCTCGGCCAAAGCTGGGGTTCCGCCACGTCCACCGGGCGATGCTGCGGGCCGTGCTCTGCACCCGGGCCGGACGCATGGGCTCCGGCAGCAGCCGGTTGCATTCCTCGGTGTACTGCTCAACCAGGGCGTACCACCTGACCCTCATCGCCTCGCCCCCCTGACCCCGGGGAAGCTGGTAGACGGGATGGCGCACGGCATCGAATATCTCGTTGTTCCGGTTGCCGTCCCGGACCTGCAGCAGGTGCTCCGGCGGGTCCGGCAGCACCCAGGACGCCGGTGCGGCCGGCAGGGTTTCCCCAAGGCTTCCGGAGGGCCTGGGACGGCTCCTCCTGGTCGGGTTGTTCGCAGGGTTCCGCCGCGGGGGCGGTTCCTGGAGTCCCTGGATGGCCGCCACGGGCTGCCACGGGTGCGGGGAGGCCTTCAGGCCCAGCACGCTCCGCGGGAGCCGGGTCATGCCCCGGCTGGATGCCGCCATCGACCGCTCGGCGACGATCTCGGCAACGGCCTCCGCATCCCACAGGACCACGAAGCCGTGCCTGGACCGTATCTCCATGAAAATCCCGTACTGCCGGAGTTGGAACTTGTTGCGGTTGTGGAAGGGAATGTTGGAGTGGTAATAGAGGTGGGTCCGGCCCGGCTGCTGGCTGGGGACGTCGCCCAGGGGCGGGTACCGGCTGATCCAGTCGGCCAAGCCGTCCTTGTCGGACTCATCAATGTCCACGACCAGGAGCCCGATGCTGGCCGGCAGCAGTCCCAGCAGACCGCCATGGGCCAGGTGCTCCAGGCACTGCTGCAGGGTCGGCCGGAGCTCGGGGAGCTGCCAGCCCCGCCACAGCGGCCGCTTGTGCCGGTCGGGGTCCGGAGAGTTGTGGACCAGGAGCAGGTGGGCGCCCTCCCGGTGGAGGTATTCCACCGACTGGGCCAGCTCCCGGGGGAGCCTGGACATGGGGTCCGCGACCGGCGGGGCGGCGGCCAGCGTCATGACCGGCTCCCCCGCTCGCGGGCCATGAGAGGGCACCCCCGCGCCCGAGGACGTTCCAGTAGGAACAGAACCGCTCGCCGCGGTGGTGCAACTCCGACTTCCGCCGAAGGTGGGGCTGTCGCACAGCAGGAGCGGACGCAGCACCGGACGGCCCGGAGGGTGAAGCACAGGCCGACCTGAAGCTCGCCGCAAAACTGTCGGACGGAGTCGGGCTTGCCAGGAGATTGGGAGTGACCGCGACACCGCGCGCGGACGGTGGAGAGAAGGCCTGGTGAAGGGGAGTCAGCTAACTGTTGACAGTACCGGGATGCGGTGGTGTATGATGATGTGGCAGTGGCCATCCGAGATTCCCCCTCGATGGTCATCCGGCAAGGCTGCTACTAACAGCCGAGTCGGGTAATTCCGGTGCTGGACTCGAAATTCCAGCGCCGGTTTTATTTTGTTTATGTCATTCTACACCGCCAGTCAACACGGATTCGGCGTTTCCGGCCAACCAAGACCGCCATATCCTCCGTTTTTCGGGCTGCAGGGCCTAGAGAATGTCCGAAGGAAATGCCAGAACTCCTGAAATGCCGGGTTTCCCAGTCTCCGGGCGCAGCAGCACCCGGCCCACAGCACCTCGGTTGAACCTCTCCGCTTTCCGAAGCAATCGGCCCCCTGCTGTTCCATCTCATCGGCCGTGAGCTCGTGGAGCGTCAACCCGCGGCCCTCTCTCTTCGCCTCCAGCCACTGCTTGAAGGAGCGCTGGCTTTCGCCGGACCTCCGGCCCGCCAGAAGGTTCTCCACGCTGATATCCTCGTCCAGGCCGGGCCAGTGAACCCCCTACCCGCCGCCGATCGTTCCCGGTTGACCCGCTCCTCCGGCGTGGCATGCACCAGGCGGGGATACCAGGCCAGCGGAACCGAGATGGTCCGGCCATCGGACAGCTCGGCGGTCAGGGTGTCCTCGGTCACCGCGACGGTCATGGCCTCCGGAACACTGATTTCAATCGTTGAAACGTGCATCCCTCTCTCTCAGGAGCGAAGCTTGGTCCTCCGCGGTGACTGACACCATCAGGCCGCCTTGACGTAAGCCATCGCGTGGAACTCTCATGTGCAAGCCTGCATTTGCACACTTGGCCCTTTGCACACTTGCACATGAAACATCCGTGTCCGCGTGGGGCACCAGCGCTACCAGACTAACCTTCCCTGAGAGCTTCACAGAAGATGAAGGCGATTCCCTCGACGTCCAAAGCGTAACCATGCAGAACGGCAGGACCGCCGTCAAGTCGGTGTGTGTCGCCTGCGGGATAAGATAGCTCAGCTTCTGGATGCCCAGCAGCGCCTTGCGATGGTGGGCGCCGCCATACCGGCACCGCTAGATCGGAGGGGTGCAGTGTAACGAAACTGCCGCAAACTCACGCCGACGCCGCTTTATGCGACAATGGCAAGCGGGGTATCATCAGTGTGCAATTGTGCAAATGGCCCTTTGCACAAAAGGCCATAAATCAAGCACACCGGAGTTGCTCCATGCCGGTTGTTGCGATCGTGAATCAGAAGGGTGGCACCGGTAAAACCACCTTGGCGACCAATCTGGCATCGGTGCTGGCGGAAAAGGGGAAGGTCATGCTCCTTGATGCCGATCCACAAGCCAGTACCCAGAACTGGGCCGCCGGCGATTGGACTTCTCCTGACGCCCTTGCCGTCAAGGGGGTGGGGAAGGGCAACCTGCTCCCGCAGGTCCGATCCATGGCCCGCGACTATGACTGGATCATCATCGATGGACCCCCGGGAATCACCAGGACAAGCGCTGACGCCGTGCGGGCTGCCGACTTGGTGCTCATACCGGCTAAACCAAGCCCGTTGGACGTGTGGGCAGCCTCGGACATCGTGGCAGCCGTACGAGCTCGTCAGAAAAGTACCAACGGGATGCCCAGGGCTGCTTTTGTCATCACTATGGCCCAGCCGCGCACTCGCCTCGGCCGACAGATTGATGCCGCACTGGCCGAGTTGGGCATCCCGGTGCTGCAGGCCCGCACTACCCAGCGCGTCGCCTATCCCAACGCCATCAATGATGGAAACTCGGTGGTCGATGGTAGCGACCAGACGGCTCGCAACGAGATCCTCGCCATCCGCGGGGAACTGGAGAGTTTGACCCATGACGATTAGAAGCAATCCCAACCTCGGCAGCCAGGTAGAGCGGGACGCATTCATAGACCAGGCAGCGTCGGCGGACACCACGCGCCTCCACTGTTTTATCCCGACCGACCTCCACCATCAGCTGAAGGTCATGGCTCTGGAAGGACGGACCAACATGACCGCGCTGGTCGTCGAGGCCTTGGAAAACTATGTGGCCGAGCGGCGGTGAGGGGGACGTAGATCATTCTGGCGAGAGCGCTGTCCCATACAGGCAGAGATGGGAGCGAGCCACCGAGGTCATCCACCTGCTGGATCATTCACCCAGTGTAGCCACCCCGATGGAAGGGCACTGGCTGGTTCCCTCGTATGCCCGCATCATCGCCTGCAGCGGGAATGCCGACCAGCTCAATGCCAGAGAGTGCTGGGTGCAGTTCGGCCCACGACGACCCCCCGGCGGCGGGCCATACGGGCCGTAACTGAAGCCCCAGAGTATGGAAGTTCGGGAGGACTACATGCACTAACTTTCCGATGTGTATCGTTGCATGATACACTTGCCGTGCGGCGGCGGCATTGCGAAGGTAGTCGTCCCGAGGGATGTGGCATGCCGACGGTGGCGGTAGAGGGGCAGTTTCGCTTCGTGGTGAACACCAGGGAAAACACCTTCGAACCTCCCCACGTCCATGTCTGGGTCGGCAACGAGGACGTTTGCCGGATAGAGCTGAACGGGGGCACCTACATGGACCAGCCTCCCCCGGGCAACTTCCGGGATATCATGCAGGCATACGCCAGGCACGCAGCCGAGATCAGGGAGACCTGGGACGCCATCCACAGGAGGTAGCTGATGGACATGGTTCTGGTGAAAAACGCCAACCGGATGATGACCACCGCCACCCTGATGGATGATGGAATCGAGTTGGCCTTCGCCGACGGGGTCAAGGGCCTCATGCCCTACGCCGAAGTTCCCGAGATCAAAACACGCGAGGCAATATCCGGCCTGGAGTTGCCCAACCCCTACGAGATGGTCCTGCAAACGGCTGGGGGCGAGAGCGTCGAAATCCCCTGGGACTTCGCCCGCCACTACTGCGACGCGTCATACCAGCCAACGGTCGAGGCCATGGCGGCACTGGGAAAGAAGACCATCGGCGAGCGGGTCCGCCGGTTCCGTGAGTCCGCGGGGTTGACCCAGGCGGCGCTGGCCCGGGCCGCGAACATCGGGAGAGCTACGCTGGTGAGGCTGGAGAATGGCGAACAGTCCCCCAGGTTCAAGACCCTGAAGGCGGTGGCGGAGGCCTTGGGGGTGGACGCTCCGGAGTTGCTGGTGGAGCCGGAATTCCGGTCCCGTTAGCCGGCCGGAGGCCGCAGAAAGGGAGCCGGACACAGGATGGTGGCAGCAAGTGGAACCCAGATGTGCAAGTATGCATATGCACACTTGCACATCTGCACAGGATACAGCCGTTTTGAGGGCACTGTTATTTCCAGGTCTCCCACGAACACCGGGGCGCTCCCGTCTCCGGTCCTGACCGGCAGGGGTCAGGGGAGCCACCTGCTGGCGATTGGTGCCCAGGTCCTTCCGAACCCGGCTCTCGTAGGCTGCACTGACAATGTTGACTATGCTTGCATCGATCCGGTCCAACCGACCTCCGGTTGCCTCAGGTTCTGGTTCATGCGGGGCTGCTGGCTGAGATGAATTCCAGCGGGTAGAATGTGACCATATTTGTGACCATGAATATTCTCAGCTCTGCGAAGAAGGTACGGGAAACTATGGCTACCCCTGCAAGCAACCCGAACGTCCCGCGGACCATCAAGGCCTCGGAGTTCAAGGCCACCTGTCTGAAGCTCATGGACGAGGTGGCGGAAAACGGCGGGGAGATCGTCATCACCAAGAACGGCCGGCCCACGGCCAGGCTGGTGGCCTACCGGGAGAAGCCCCAGACCCTCTTCGGCATCGACCGGGGCAAGCTGGAGATTCTCGGGGACGTCGTCGCCCCGGTGGACGTCGAGTGGGAGGCCGATTCGGACCCGGACCGGGCGCTCAACCCGTGATCCTGCTGGACACCCATGCTGTCCTCTGGCTGCGGGCCGGCGATACCAGGCTGGGACCATCTGCCCGTGCCGAGATCCAGGCGGCATGGGCAGCCGACGACCTTGCGCTATCAGCCATCTCATTCTGGGAGATGGCGATGCTGCGGGAGCAGGGGCGCATCAACTATCCCGATGACCTGGGCCTGTGGCGGCGGGAACAGCTGATGCAGGGCCTGGTGGAGATTCCCGTCGATGGCGAGATCGGGATCCGGGCCTCCGGCCTCCCCGACTTCCATGCCGACCCCGCCGACCGCATCATCGTCGCAACCGCCCTGGGAGGGCACCGGCTGGTTACCGCGGACGAGCGCATCTTGGCCTGGAGCGGGGAACTCTCCCGGCTGGACGCCAGGGCCTGAAAGCACCACTCACTTCAACCCAGGAGGAAAACTTGCCCGGGATCACTGCGAAGCTCATGACGGAGGTAGAGGTTTACTTCGAGGACCTCCGGCGAATCCGGGCATCGGGCGGCGGCACCGACGAACGCTCCTATTACCCGGCACTGCGGACCTTGTTGAACACGGTCGGCCAGACCCTTCGTCCCAAAGTGTTCAGCGTTGTCGAACTGGCCCAGCAGGGTGCGGGACATCCCGACCTCGGCCTCTACGCCGCCAGGCAGGTGCAGAAGGGTCAGCCCAAGAAGGGGCAACCCCCCGAACGCGGTGTGGTGGAGGTCAAGCCCGCCGGCGACGACGCCTGGCTCACCGCCGACAGCGACCAGGTCAGCAAGTACTGGGGACTGTACCGACTGGTGCTGGTCACCAACACCAGGGACTTCGTGCTGCTGGGCGAAGACGCCCAGGGCAATCCCGTCAAGCTGGAGACCTTCCGGTTGGCTGGTTCCGCCAGTGAGTTTGAACAAAGGCTCCATCACCCCCGGGCCTTCGCCCGAGATCACGGAGCGGGCCTGTGCGAGTACCTGAATCGTGCGCTCTCTCACCGGTCTTCTTTGGTGGAACCCCGCGACCTCGCCTGGCTGCTGGCCTCCTATGCCCGGGACAGGCTCGCCCGGGTCGAGGCTGCCGGCGATGCCTCCTCCCTCACCGCCGTGCGGTCCGCTCTGGAGGAAGCGCTGGGTGTGAGATTCGAGGGTGACCGCGGCGCGGCCTTCTTCCGTTCCACCCTGGTCCAGACCCTCTTCTACGGCATATTCTCCGCCTGGGTGCTGTTGGCAAGGCAGACGCCGGCACCGACCGGCCCCTTCGACTGGCGGACCGCCGTCTGGCACCTCCGAGCTCCCGTCCTGCGGGCGCTTTTTCAGCAGCTCTCCGATCCGGGCAAGCTGCAGCCTCTGGGCCTCGTGGAGGTCCTCGACTGGACGGCGGACGCTTTGGACCGGGTGGACCGCGATTCCTTCTTCGCCAAGTTCAACGAGGGCGAGGCCGTCCAATACTTCTACGAGCCCTTCCTGGAGGCCTTCGACCCCGCCCTCCGGAAACAACTCGGCGTCTGGTACACCCCCGCCGAGGTGGTCCGTTATATGGTCGCCCGGGTCGATCTCGCCTTGAAGGATGATCTGGGCATCGAGGACGGCCTGGCCGCCGAAAACGTCTACATCCTGGACCCCTGCTGCGGCACCGGGGCCTACCTGGCCGAGACGCTGAAGCGCATCGCCGCCAACCTGGAGGGCAAGGGTCTGGGCGCCCTCACCGGGGCCCGGGTGAAGCAAGCCGCCACCCAGCGGGTGTTTGGCTTCGAGATCATGCCCGCGCCCTTCGTCGTTGCTCATCTGCAGGTGGGACTGACCATGCAGGCCCTGGACGCTCCCCTGTCGGATGACGGCGACGAGAGAGCGGGAGTGTTCCTGACCAACGCCCTCACCGGATGGGAGCCCAAGACGCAGAAACCTCTGCCCTTCCCCGAACTGGAGGAGGAGCGGGACCGGGCCGACCAGGTTAAGCAGGACAAGCCGGTGCTGGTCATCCTGGGCAACCCGCCTTACAACGGGTTCGCCGGCATGGCGGTGGACGAGGAACGGGAGCTCTCCGAGGCCTACCGCACCACCAAACAAGTGCGGAAACCGGAAGGCCAGGGACTGAACGACCTGTACGTCCGTTTCTTCCGCATGGCGGAGCGGCGGATTGCTGAGAAGACTGGACAGGGCGTCGTCTGCTTTATCTCCAACTACTCCTGGCTGGATGGGCTGTCCTTCACTGGAATGCGCGAGCGCTACCTGGAGGCCTTCGACGCCATCCGCATCGACTGCCTCAACGGGGACAAGTACAAGACGGGAAAGACCACGCCTGAAGGACTGCCTGACCCCAGCATCTTCTCCACTCCGGAAGATCCGGTGGGAATCCAGGTCGGGACCGCCATCACAACACTGGTCAGGAAGACTGACCATGACGCTGCGGGAAGTGTCGGATTCCGACAACTGTGGGGGCAAAACAAAGGGGTGGAGTTGATTGAGAACGCCGAAGCAGATCCGTGTTCGATGTACAAACCCGTCGGGCCGGTTCTCCACTTGGGTTTGCCTTTTGCAGAGGTTGCGGTCAGCGCAAGCTGGAGTGACTGGCCTTCGCTGCCCGACCTGTTCCCGGTATCGTTTCCGGGAGTTCAAACCGGACGTGATACGTTCCTGATCGACGTTGACATCGTCCGCCTAGAGGTTCGGGTTGCCGATTACTTCAATCAGGAACTCAGCCATGAAGACGTCGCTCGGCGCCATCCTCAAGTGATGACAGACACTGGGCGGTTCGATGCCCGTGCGGTCCGCGACACTCTACTCAAACGTGGTGGTCCAGATGTGGACGGATTCGTTCGGTATGCGTACCGACCATTCGATAACCGGTGGATTTATTGGGAGTCAGAAACGAAGCTATTACGGGAGAAAAGCCCCAACTATCCGCCGCATGTGTTCGAGGGAAACTTGTGGCTTTCCGCAGTTCCCCGTCTGCGGAGGGATTCCACGGAGTCCCAAACCATAGTGACTCGCCATTTGGCATCACTCCACTTGAACGAGTGGAGTGCCAGCATGTTCCCCGCCTGGCTTCGCGATGAAGGCCTGGGGCTCGCCAGTGGCTCGAACGGCTACCGTTCCAACCTTTCCTTCGCAGCCCAGCATTACCTCGACCAATTGGGCCTTGGAGTCGAAGAGTTGTTCCACCACACCCTCGCGGTGCTCCATGACCCCGAATACCGGCAGGCGAACGCGGGAGCGCTGCGGATGGAGTGGCCCCGCATCCCACTGCCAGGCTGGCCGAATGGGGACTCTCCCGGGGCGGCCGAAGAGCTCGCAGCGTCCGCCGCCGGTGGCAGGGAACTGGCGGTCCTCCTGGATCCGGAGACGCCGGTCACTGGAGTCACGACGGGTACACTGCGCCCGGAGATAGGTGCCATCGCCGTCCCTTCGACGATTCAGGGAGGCTACATGGACGGCGACGACTTCGCGGTTGACGCGGGCTGGGGTCACTTCGGGACCGGCGACGCCGTCATGCCCGGGCAGGGCCGGACTCGAGAGAGGCCCTACACTGCCGAGGAACAGGCGGCCGCGGGGAATGCCACCGCGACCCTGGGCGAAACCACCTTCGACATCTACCTGAACGAGCGGGCCTTCTGGCGGAACATTCCCGCCGAAGTCTGGCACTACAAGCTCGGCGGCTACCAGGTCCTGAAGAAATGGCTCTCCTACCGGGAGAGCAAGGTCCTGGGCCGGCCGCTGCTTCCCGAGGAGGTCCAGCACTTCACCGACACGGCGCGGCGGATCGCGGCAATCCTGCTGCTGACGGGGAAGTGACATGCGATCACGACATCTCCCAAGGGAGCGCCGAATGGAGGGACCGGACCAGATGTTCCCGCCCTGGGTGAAACTCCCCCCAACCCGGGCGTTAACCATCCCGCCGGCTGCCAGGAGCTGATGTCATGACCGCTGAATACCGGTGCGATCACCCGGAGCCGTGCGGCTGCTACGCCGATGGCTACGCTGCCGGTCATGAGCGGGCCCACTGGGAGGTCCGGAACGCCGGCCTCGGAGTCCATGATGCCGGCTGCGACTGCGAAGCTTGCCTATCGGCCGCCCGGGTCCTGGAGATCTGGCTGGAGACCATGGCGACGTCCGAGCGCCAGGAGGACCGCGACCTATACCAGGTCTTCCGGGCTTGGGTCAGGGAACGCGGCGTACGGCGTCTACTGGACGAGGGTTAGCTGACCGCGAGGAAACCGGAAGGCAAGGACGTCCCCGCTTCTTCTGGGGTGAACCGATGCCCTCTCCGAGCCAGATGGGTGGTCTTCACCTGCCATCCCGGTACGTCCACCCGGTTCCCCGATGCACCCAGGGCCGGTTTGATCGGGGTTACCTTCGTCCCCCGGCGTCTCCAGGGACGGCACTGGTCCTGGGCTACCCTCATGGATACGGCATGACGAAGGTCGCCACTCCTGCCGCTTCCGCCTGGGCCTCTTGGGCGGGGTTCAGCCTGGATGTGATGACCACCGGTGTGACGGCCCCTTCGGTGATGGCCGCCATGATGCCGGCCCTGGTTTTCGCCCGGTTGATGTCGTCCTCGTCCGCTGTTATCGAGACTTCGATCACGGCGTGCCGGTTGTCCTCGGCCGAGATTATGAGATCCGCTTCGAAGAGGTCGGCGTAGCCGTCCTGGCTGACAAGTCCGTTCCGGATGGCCCGGTCAATGGCGCTGTTCAGCCGGGGATCGGTCAATCCTTCCTGGTTCAGGGCAACGTAGGCGCCGGTGAAGCCCAGGGTGATCCTTGATCGGGCCAGGGCCCTGGTGCGGACGGACCGTTCGTACTGCCCACCTTCCAGGTTGCCCATTCGGCCGTTGAGGCTGTTGAGCTGCCCCTCGATGGAGTTGAGCCTCTGGTCGGTCAGACGGTTGGTCTCCTCCTGGGCTTCGTTGGCTTTCTGCTGCGCCTGATTGAATTCGCGCTGGGCCTGATTGAATTCCTGCTGGGTCTCGACGAAGCGGTCGAACCGGCCCGGCAGGTCCAGCAGGTCCTGGGTGAGGACAGGTGGGCTGCTCCCGCAGGATGCGGGCCAAGTCCTCGATGGTGTTGATGGTGGTCATGGGGAAATTGTACCTTATCCCAGTGGCCGGACGGGAAGAGGGTCATGGGGCGGGCCGTTCCAGCTGCCGGCGGGTGAAACACTCCCGACATCAGCGCCTCACGGGTCGCCCCGGTGGCGGCGTCTGCCCTTCCGCGACAGGCTGGGGACGTTCACGGCGATGACGCATGCCGCGCCGATGCCGGCAGCCACGGCGAGAATGACGCTCGCGGCCCTGAGGGCGGCGGGGGAACCCACGGCGACGGCGATGAGGCCGGTCACGCATCCGACCCCGGACACGATGGCCACCGCGATGAAGCCCCCGCGGATCACCCTGTCCTTCCATTCGTTCGACATTGTTCTTCTCCTGTTAAGCCTGGCATTGTGAAGGGAGCGGCGTCCCCGTCGGGCCGGACCCGCCGCCTCGGGCCCGGGATGCAGGTGACGCCGCTCCGGGAGTGGTTAGCCTTCGGCCGTCAGGTCGGGGATGCCGAGAGTCTCGACGCCCTCCGGCCCGACGTGCAGGTGGAGGTTGTCCACACGGTGGATCACCACCTGGGGTGACGCCGGGGTGGCAGCCGGACCCAGCTCCGGCATGACGGCCATCACCTCCTGCTCGATGGTCGCCGCGGTGGGCCGGTGCCGGATGGGGTGGCAGCTGGCCAGGTCGACCAGCCTCCCCACCCAGTCTTGCTTGCCGAAAACCACCTCGACCTGCCGTCTAGTCGCCAGGTCCAGGATCGCCTCGTCCCGCTCCATATCGGGCAGGCCCAGCACGGGGACGATGTACATCCCCCTGCCCAACTTGCCCTCGATGAACCTGGGGACCGCCATGACCGAGTCCCAGACTGCGGCCAGCAGGCCCGGCATGGGGACCGGGCCCTGGTCGGTGACCAGGCAGAGTTCCCCGTCACGGATGACGAAGACGCCGCCCTTCAGCTGGGCTCCGAACACGGCGACAGCCTCGGCCCACAACAGGATGTCCACCTGTTTGGCGTGCCTGGTGACCTTGACCTCGTACAGCGCCCTTCCGGGGATCGGGCTGGCCTCCACGGACTGATAGATGTCCCGCTCGGCCCGACGCAAGGGGTCGGTCAAACGGGACGGTGGAAACTGGGGATGGATCTTCAATTGATTCTCCTTTTGATTTGAATGGTTGTCCCTCCCCCAAGGCGGCAGGAAGGGCCACCCCGAGGGGCCGCCGGGGGACGTGCTGTAACTGGCAGCCTGATGGGCTGGACTGGACACCATGCCAGCGGGGGATTCCTCCATCGCTGGAGTCCGCTGGGCCCTCCCGCAGGGCAGCATTTGCCCAACCACGCTCCAGTCATCATCAGCGACAATGAAGGTCATCCGGGTGTGGAGCCGGTCCGCACCCGCGGGGGATGGAAATGGGAATGAGAGTGCGGGAACCTGGTCTGAGTGCCGGCGAGGTCGCGGATATCCTCGGCGTCGCCGCCCCCTGGGTCACCGCCCGCATCGAGAGCGGAGCGCTCCGCTCCAACAATCCCCGCGGGACCCATCCGGGGCGTCCCGTGGCCGAACACCACCGAATATCGGAGCGGGACCTGCGGGTCTTCCTGATGGGGCGTGCCCACGGGCTCGACGGTAGCCATGTCGACCTGCCCAGAGTCATCGGGATCATGGCGGTCCGGCACCCCGAGAGGAGGAAAAGTCCGCACCGCCGCCAAGACCAGGTGGAAGCAGACCCAGGGCCGGCCCCCTACCGGCGCTGGACCGGAGAGGAGAGAGACCGGCTCCGTTCCCTGGTGGAGACCCACACACCCCACCAGGCGGCGGCCGTGCTGGGGAGGAGCGTCACCTCGGTCCGCGTCCAGGTCTCCCGGCTGGGACTGACCTGGCGGGTCCGAGAGAACGATTTCTCCGTGCGGGAGCTGGCGGGCATCTTCGGCGTGGACATCCGCTGGGTCATGCGCCGCATCAACCGGAAAACCCTGAGATCGGTCACCCCCTACGGACGCCGCCCGGGCCTTCAGCAGGCCAGCTTATACCGGGCACCGGCCCAGGCGGTGAGGGATTACCTGCTATGTCACGCCCATGAGCTGGCGGGCCGCCGGGTCCATCTGGACTGCATCGCGAGCATCATGGCCGGTCCTGAACCGGAGGCGCGTTAAAGGGCGCCCCGGAGTTTCACCGGGCTTCCCGGCGGCGGGATTCCGGGCCTAAGGATGACTCTCCGGGCCCTGGAGATTACCCCTGGATCCGGCCCAAAACCCTGTCTCAATAGGGACCAGGGCAAGGACTGAAAAACGGCCATTTTCCGCCCGAAGGGGGGACTGTCCAATACCCACCCCTTCCAAGCACGGCCGATGTCGTTTTCATTACGGAGGGACTGCACCGTGCTCAGGCCCCGCACGGCACGGAGGGCCGCCGTGCTCAGCCGATGTAAAAATAGCGAATTCGTGCGGATCGGCGTTTTTTGCCTCGGGCCCGATGCTTGGCGGTGTGTGCCGTTTTTCCGCCGGCGCCCTCTGCCAGGGAGCATGGGGGGTGGCTGTTAGGGAAAATGAGCATGGATTCTGCTCATTGGATGTCGATCACGTTACGGGGGCGTTCAGCAGCATCTTCCTGTCTCACTTTGCCCCGGTCTGCCCCCATTTGGCCGGTCTCCCGGTGCCTCCGGCGGGGTCCATCTCCGCGCCTCCTGGGGCGGTGTCCGGCGGGGCTGGATCGCAGGGCTTGCCCCGGGATATTCATACCCGATGCCTGCAGCTCCGGTTCCATGGGCGGGTGAGATGGACCCCATTATTAGAACAGAATCAGGGCTGAATTAAGTGAGAATCCCGGCTCTCCTGCCAGTAGTACCCCTGTCCATCGGGGCCGGGGGTGCTCTGAAAATCAGCACCGTTCAGCTGATCACCCCGGAGGAGATCGACGAGGCCTGCGGCAAGACGGTCAGCTACCGCCCGCCGGGTGCCTAGACGGCGGCCCTACGGGTCCTGCTGGTACCATTGGTCCTCCCTTCCGTCCCGGAAGAGGGTTTCATCCCCGCCCATATCCCACTCCACGCGGTAGTAGGTCCTGGTCAGGGGTGTCGGCATCCACCAGAGGTCGAAGCACCAGGTGTCCAGGGTGCGTGCCACCCTGCGCCACCGTCCGCCCTGGAAGACTTCCAGGGGCTCGCCCTCCGGCCCCTCCCGGACTGTCACCAAGTGGGGAAGCGACAGCTGCCTCATCCCCCCGGAGTTGGCGGGGTCCAGGGGGACCTGCATGGCCCTCAGCTCCGGTGCCGGATGCCAGTGGGCCACCGGTATTATCCGGTGGAGGACGGGTCTCCCGCCCGTTCTGGCCTGGAGTTGCCGCTCCGCCTGGTCGAGCCTTCGTTCCAGGTCTCCCCGCTGGTTGGGTAGGAGGTTCATCTGGACGCCCGACTCCCGGGTGATGCCGGATAGGGCCAGGGTCGCCTCTTCCACTGGAGCCTGGGGGTGGTCCGACTCCATCTGTCCTCTCAGGATCCGGGAGGCGCGGCCCCAGTCCCCCACGGCCTGCTTGAAGTGGAACTGCCTCTCCCAGGGGGGTGAGCGGTAGAGGGCGCACTCCAGGGCTGCGTGTCCCGCGTACCGCCCCTGCATCCGGGGCTGGGCGTAGGCCCGCCGGAGGAGGGTGTCCACCGCTGCCAGCAGCAGGTCCAGGGATCCGGAGGCCATGGGCAGGGCTGTTTGCTGGACTATCCGCTCCTCCGTCCGGATGGGAATGAGGGGGGTTTCGTCGATGCCCTGGGCCAGCTCCCAGGCCCGGCGCCCCTCGGTTCCGAAGCGGTCCGTCATGGCGTCGATGTTCAGGACCGCCACGTCTCCCAGGGTGTGCAGGCCCAGGCGGTGCAGGTCGTCCAGGACCCTCCGGGACAGGGGCAGGAGTTCCACCTGATGGGGGGCGAGGAAGGCGGCCATGTTCGAGGGCACCCTGGCGGCGCCCATGGGGGCAGCATTCCGTGCCGCAACGTAGGCGGGGAACTTGGCGTGGCCCACCCCCGCCCGGGGCGCCAGGTCCTGGGGGACGGCGTTCAGGAGGGTGTTGACCAGCCGGGCCTCGCCCCCGTACAGGGCTTCCAGGCCGTTCAGGCCCACGTAGGCCGTGCCCAGTTCGGCTCCCTCCACCCGGTCGCTGACTCCCTGGAGCATCTCCAGCACCCGGTGGAACTCCCGGCGGTAGTGGGGTTCGTCGGCTTCCATCAGTTTGCCGCCCGCCTGGCGGGAGAGGGCCTGCTCCGGGGTCATCCCGGGGGTGACGCCCTGGGCGGCTGGGAAGTGGTCGATGACCAGGGTCCGGCCCTGGGAGCGGTCGGTGATGACGGCGGGCTGGTCCCTGAGCTGGGGGTTTCTCCGGATCTCCAGCTTGGCCCGGAGGTGGGTGATGAGGATGCAGGCGATCTTCCCTGCCGCCCCGCCGGCTGGTTCCCGGTCCATCGGCTCTCCTCCCTCTGGTGGAATGGCCGGGAGATGTTATGGAACCGGCGTCTGGCGGGTCAATGGCCTGCTGTCAGTGACGGGAGTTTCCGTCGGCGCTACGCCTGCTGGTCGTGTCTCCGGACCTCGTTGGCGCAGGTGTCCCCCAGCGCGTGGGCATTCTCGGGTCGATTCCGGTAAGGGGCAGAATCGTACGCTAAGACCGCTATCGACGTTTTGGCCACCGGTATTCGCCGGTGAGCAGGACGTGGGCCCACCCAAGGGGTGAGATGTGGGCTAGGAGCGCGGGCTCGACGGTCAGCCCGGCGTGTTTCCGCTGTCTGACCGCTTCGCCGAGCTGGGCGGTATTCCAGTAAATGACGATGGCGGCGAGCAGGTTGAGCCCGGCCATGCGGTAGTGTTGGCCCTCGCTGGAGCGGTCGCGGATTTCGCCCTGGCGTCCGATCCGGAGCGCGTTCTTGAGCGCGTGATGAGCCTCGCCCTTGTTCAGGCCGGTGTTGGCTCGGCGCTGCATATCGGCGTCGAGCAACCAGTCGACGATGAAGAGCGTTCGCTCGACCCGTCCGATTTCGCGGAGAGTGACGGCCAGTTCGTGCTGGCGGGGATAGGCCGCGAACTTTCGCAGCAGCTGGCTCGGCGGAAGGACGCCACTGGCCAGGGTGGCAGCAACCCGCAGGATGTCCGGCCAGTTGCGCACGATCACGTCCTCCCGGATCTTG
>JAGWBR010000029.1:413-14224 GCA_021295785.1 Gemmatimonadota bacterium | reverse complement strand
ACCGGTTGCCTGCCCCCATGATCTCGACCTCCGCAGCGCTCAACTCGCGCGGAAGCTCCGTAATCTCAATCGGCTCGTCGGGCAATTCACCCTCAATCGGCTCGTCGGGCAATTCGCCCTCAATCGGCTCGTTGGGCGAATCTGCGCACGCGGCGGCCACAAGCAGCACAACGGCCCGCAGACCGAAGGACCGGATGCGACGCGCGGAGAGGGACGGCGAACGAAGAGCGAAAATCGACATCATAGCGGTTGCTCCCGGGAAACAAATTCAACGCGCGTCCGAGTTTGCGGTATGTGCACCCAGGTAACGGTGACGGCACACACCTGGCACGAAGCGTAATGTCGCCGCCCGGACACGGCAACCCCTGTGGGGAGCAAATAGTGTCCGGTTTTCGGAGCACATGAATTGTCCGCTTTTCCAAACCGCCACCCTGCGAGGCGAGCGGGAGGGGCCACTACTCACCCCACCCCTCCCCGCTCCGGCTGGCCGTGGGTGGAAAACACTCACCCAGGGGGGGGGACATTTCTATTGTGCCCAACCCCGGACATTTCTATTCCGGTTTGACAGCGTTACCGCGGGTTTACTGTCTGTCGGGTGCGAAAAACAGCGGGATTCCGCCCTCGGTCGGGGCAATCACCATGTTGTTCTGGCCCTCTCCGATCTTGCCCAGCATTTCCAGGTAACGCCAGTACAGGTAGCGCTGACCCGAAATCCCCGCCAGACTCTCGGCGATAATGTCTTGCGCGTCGCGGATACCCTCGGCCTCCGCCCGTTGCTGGTTGGCCTGCTCGACCACTACCTGTGTCTGGTACTGCTCGGACTGCACCTGCTGTTCACGGGCAAGCTTCGCTTCGATGGCCTGGCGAATCGTCTCGGGCGGAATCACTTCGCGCACGAAGAAATCGGTGATCACCACGCCGCGCGGCTCCAGACGGACAGTCATGAGCTGCTCGATCCGGTCGCCGATGCCCGCCCTGTTGGTGGACAGGATGTCGGACGCCTCGATCTCGGCGATCGCGTCGCGGATAGCCGAGCGGTAGGTGTTGTAGATGAATGCGCCGACCTCCCTGGGGGATCCGACGTTCAGATAGAGGTGGACCGCGCTGTCTGGATTGATGCGATACCTGTAGGCCGCGTCGACGGTGATCTGGAGCTGGTCGCTGGTGAGCGCCGCCAACCGCTCGGCGCCCCCTTCGGCCGGGTACTGGATCTCCCGGAGCGGGTAGTTCGTCCAGGACCGCAGCACCGAATGGTACAGTCCCTGGCCGTAGGGTTGGGAGCCCACCGCGCCCGTGACCGGGTTACGCTTGACCCCCACCTCGAATTCATCGACCCGGTTGAACCCGAACACCGACACGATGATCACCACGATACCTGCCGCTACCAGCCCGGCACTGCCTAGCCGGGCCACTTGTATTTTCCTGGCCATAGCCGACTGCTTCTCCTGTTGTTCCGTTTGCGTTCTGAGAGGAAACCTCCGGTGAAACTACCCAGCATGATGTACGCCCGCACGGCGCGCCTTGTTGCCGCTTCCCGCCGCCAACTTCCCTCCCTGCCCCGGCTCGGGACCGCGGCTGCGCTCCTTCTGGCGGCCGGCTGTGGCGAGGCGCCGCGTACCGGTACCTATGACGTCATCATCAGGGGCGGCACCGTCTACGACGGGTCGGGTGATTCCCCGGTGATCGCCGACGTGGCCATCAGCGGCGACCGGATCGCGGGCGTCGGCGACTATTCGGCTGCGGAGGGCCTGCACGAGGTGGACGCGACGGGCATGGCGGTGGCGCCCGGGTTCATCAACATGCTGTCGTGGGCGACCGAATCGCTCATCACCGACCCCAGGTCGCTGAGCGACATCAAGCAAGGGGTCACTCTGGAGGTGTTCGGCGAGGGCACTTCGATGGGACCGATCAGCGAAAACACTCTTGCCGCCATCGCGGAGCGCGGAGGCGAGCCGCCGGCCTGGACCACTCTCGGTGGTTACCTGGAGCACCTGGAGGAAACGGGCGTCACCCCCAATGTGGCCTCCTACATCGGGGCCACCACCGTCCGCGTAAACCACATCGGGTACGAGGACCGCGCCCCCACCCGGGCAGAGCTCGCGCAGATGCAGGAAGAGGTGCGGGAGGCCATGCGCGAGGGGGCCATGGGCGTGGGATCCTCGCTGATCTACGCCCCTGCCTTCTATGCCGAGACCGACGAGCTCATCGCCCTTGTGGCGGCCGCCGCCGAGTTCGGCGGCGGATACATCTCGCACATGCGAAGCGAGGGAAACCAGTTGCTCGAAGCGGTTGACGAGCTGTTGGAGATCGCCCGCGCCACGGGGGCCCCCGCCGAGATCTACCACCTCAAGGCGGCGGGCAGCGACAACTGGGGCAAGCTGGACGACGTTATCGCCAGGGTCGAGGCAGCCCGCGACGAGGGGCTGCACATCACCGCCGACATGTACACCTACACGGCCGGGTCGACGGGCCTGGACGCCTCCATGCCCCCCTGGGTACATGAAGGCGGGCACAGGGCCATGGTCGAACGCCTCGGCGACCCCGAGATCCGGCTTCGGGTGGCCGAAGAGATCACAACGGTGTCGGACGAGTGGGAAAACCTGCTCCTCGCGGCCGGCGACCCGTCCCGGGCCCTGCTCGTGGGTTTCCGACAGGATTCCCTGAAGTACCTGACCGGGATGACCCTGGCCGAGGTCGCAGAGATGCGCGGCACGGCCGTCCCCGAGACCGTTATGGACCTGGTGATGGACGACGACAGCCGCGTCGGCACGGTTTATTTCATGATGTCTGAAGACAATGTCCGGCGCCAGATCGCGCTGCCGTGGCTGAGCTTCGGTTCCGACGCGGGATCCATGGCCCCGGAGGACCCTTTTACCCGCTCAATGACCCACCCGAGGGCCTACGGGAATTTCGCCCGGTTGCTGGGCAGGTACGTGCGGGACGAGGGCGTGATCCCTTTGGAGGAGGCGGTTCGCAAACTGACCAGCCTGCCGGCCGCCAACCTCCGTATTCGCGAACGAGGCATGCTCGCGGAGGGGTACTACGCGGATTTGTCCGTGTTTGACCCCGCCGCCGTGCAGGACCACGCCACGTTTCAGGAGCCGCATCAGCTCTCGACCGGGTTCCTGCATGTGTGGGTAAACGGCGAGCAAGTGCTCGAAAATGGCGAACACACCGGCAACTTCCCCGGTCGCGTGGTGCGCGGACCGGGATGGACAGGGTGGAACTCTCCTTAGGCGGAGTCCAGTGTCTTGTCCATCGGGACCAGTACGCCGGGATTGGTGAAATGGAGCCCGACCGCGGTCGGGCCGGCCAGGGCTTCTGAAGCCTCCCGGTAGATCTTGGCCTGAATCACGTAGTCCCGGGCGGTCCTCCCGGCCTGCTCGGCCACAATCGCGTGGGTCTTGAAGTCGATGACTACCGCCTTGAGGTCGGCCCCCGCCCAGGGGTTCGCGCCGGGGTTCGTGGTCACCGGGCGGGACACCAGCCGGAACAGGTCGAAGGCCCCGGTACGCCACCGGCGGGGGCCGACCAGGTGCACGAACCGCAGTTCTTTCCAGTAGTCGGCCCCTGGCCGGCCCTCGGTGTACCAGGCCCACTCGGGGCTTTGGACCACTTTCAGGATCTCCTTCTCCAGCTCCAGGCGGTAATCGCCTTCCGGGCGGAGGGCCTCTTCCAGTCCGGGCTCGTCCAGCGATCCGATGGTCTCTTCCAACACGGCCGCGATCTCGTTGTCCCTCTCGATCCGCTCGAGCGCGCCGTGGATGATCAGGCCTCGCACGCGGCCGGAGACCTGATCGCCGGAACCGTCCGACCCGTCGGGCGCGAATTCCCGGGAAGCCTCGACGCCGCGGAGGTAGGTGTGTTCCCAAGCTTCGGCGTCGCGTTCCTTGAGCATGAGTTCGGTTGCCGATGCCGCCCACCGGCCCGGCGGCGGGATCGGCTTCACGAGCCTGGACGGGGGCCGCACCGTGAATGCGTCCAGCCACTCCAACGACGGCGGACGGGGGAGGTGGAGGGGTGCGCTGCCGCCCGAACTCCCCGACGGGGTGCCGGGCCAGTCTTCCCTGTCCTGTTTGTGAATCTCCCCGGTCTTCAGCAACCAGCGGTCGTAACCGGCCGATCTCTTGGGGTTTGCGTCTCCTACCAGGAACAGCCTGTCCCGCGCTCGGGTCGTTGCCACATACAACAGACGGGCCTCCTCGGCGAGTATCTCCGCTTCTTCGCGAGCCACCAGCCGCCTCGCCCGCGCCCCGCGTTCCTCCTCCTTCGGATTGAACACGGGGCCCAGGTGCGGGTCGGCCCAATATTCGTTCGCGCGGGCCTTCCCAACGTCTCCGTTGACCCCGACCAGATACACAACCGGCCACTCCAGTCCCTTCGCCTGGTGGATGGTCGTCAAGGTAACCACGTCGTCATCGGAGGAATGGAGCGGCACTTGCGGGAGCTGGATCTCGCGCGCAACCGACCGGTCCCAAATCTCGAAAAACGCCGACAGATCCTCGGCGCGGCGCCCCTCCGCGAACTGGATCAGACTCTGCAGGTTCGCCAGCGGCTCTTCCGCCCCGTCCATCAGGAGCAGGTGGAGACGGTATCCGGTCTTCCGTAGCAGCTCCTCGATCAGTTCATCCAATGGAAGGCGCGGTGCCAACCGGCGGAGGTTTGCAAGCGCCGCAAGCCCCTTCCGCAGGGCACCCTTTTCGATTTCCGCAACGCCCGCGGAATCACCCTCCGCCGGCTGTGTGCCGACCCCCTGCTGTTCCAACCACCGGCGGGCCTGTCTGAGGAGCGGCCCGGGCCTACCGAGCAACCGGATGCGCGCAATCGTCTCGTCCCGCAGGCCCACAAACGGAGAGCGCAGGAAACCGAACGCGCGCAGATCGTCCCGTTCGTTGCGAATCACCCGCAGGGCGTTCAAAACGTCCCGGATTTCCTGCCGCTCGTCCAGGTGCTGGGTGCCCGCGACCACTGCGGGAATGCCGTGGCGCCGGAGAGCTTTTTCCAGCGCGGCCAAGCCCGCCCGGGTACGGTAGAGAACGGCAAAATCGCCGAACTCCGGCGGCCGGAGCGCTCCGGTTTCGCTGCCGCGCACTGCCGCGGATCCACCGTTTGCGGGGGCGCTGTCCGAGGTTCCTTTGACCGCTGCCAGGATTCCCTCCGCCACGGCCTTCGCCTCGCCCTCCCTATCCGGATACCGCCCCTTCTTGGGAACGGGCACCCACTCCACTCCCGCTCGTTCGTGCGGATCCACGCCGACTTCGAGGTCCGAGTAGGCGATGGATCCCCCGGGACGCTCTTCGGCCAGCGCCTCGGCTGTCTGGCCAATGCAGGTCCTGCCCAGTTCATTCACGTAACCGACGATGGGCGGCGCGCTGCGGAAGTTCCTGGGGAGGTCAATCACATTGTCGAAGTGTCCCGCCACTTCGTTCCAGACGCTGATGTCGGCCCCCCGGAACCGGTAGATGCTCTGTTTCGGGTCTCCCACCAGAAACAGCTGGGGTCGCCGCCCGTCTTGGGCCGTGCCGTCACTTCGACCGGCTATGGCAAGGGCAATATCGCGCTGTGCAGAATCGGTGTCCTGGAACTCATCGATAATCAACAGGCGGTACCTGCGGCGGATGGCCGACAAAGCGGAGGCGCCCGTCTTTCCCAGGAGAATATCGGCGGCGTCCAGGACCAGGCTGTCGAAATCTCGTTTGTTTTCTTCCCCCTGCCAGCGGTCCCACCTGGCCCTGGCCTCGTCCGCGACGTCGATCAGGTGCCGGCACAGCTCTGCAGGAGGTTCGTCGAGCTCGTCCCACGCGCAGACATCCCGCAGTTGTTTATGGTCCGGCACCGGCGGTCCGCCGGGAGGCCGGCGGAGCCAGCCGTAACGCGCGCCGCGCCAGCGGAGGTCTCGCATCACGGTCCGGACGTGATCAACCGCTCCTCCCTGAAATCCACGTCCTGTCAGGTTCATGCGCCGCAGGATGGCCCTGGCCGCCTCGTCTCCGGCTTCGAGGCGCGACATCAAGACGCCCTTGATGACCTGGTCCTGTTCCGCCGAAGCCTCTTCTTCATCCAGGACTTCGAACATCGGGTCGACCCCGAACCGGAGCGCGTGCTCCCTCAGAATCTCCCCGCAGAACGAGTGGATCGTCCCCACGGACGCCCTGTTCAACTCCCATTTGAGTTCTTCGGCGGCGGGCGACCGCCGAATCCGGCGGCGGAGTTGCCGTTTCAGGTCGTAAGCGGCTTTCTCGGTGAACGTGATCGCCGCGATCTCTGACAGCTTGCAGGGGTTCGGGTGCGGTGCGAGCGGCTCGCCCGTCTCGCCGTCCAGGCCGAACGGAAGCCCCAGTCGCCACATGATCTTCCCCACCACGGTGGTGGTCTTTCCGGTCCCGGCGCTTGCAGCCAGAAGCGTGTCGTCGGCCGACACGATCGCCTGCACCTGCTGGTGCGTCCAGCGTGGCTCAGTCACGGGCGGCCTCTCCCGCTCGGTTTCCCCGACCCGCCGTGGGCAGCAGGTCCTGCTCAAACCGGTTTCCGTCGGGAAGTACGGCGCCGGTGCGCCTGATTTCGATTGGGGGATCCCAGTCCATCCACCTCTTCTTGTTGGCCGACGCCACCGCTTCGAACAGCCCCGCCCGAACGCGTCCGGGAATTGACAGCGCCAGCTTCAGAGCTCCATCGTACAAGGGTTTGCCGACCACCACCCTGCCGCCATTCTGAGGGCTACCGGGCTTGGTAATCGCACGGTAACGCGAGTCCTGCACATCGTATCCCAGGTTGGCCAGCACCTGCGAATAGATCACCCCCTGGAGAATCGACGCGTCCTTGTAGGCATTGAAGGACGGAGTAAACCCCTTCTTGTAGTCCAAGACATGATGAGGGCCTTTTCCGCCGCCGCTGCGGTCAAGACGGTCGATCCGACCGCGCACGCGAAGGGTGGCCGGCGCGCCCCCGATGTCGGTGCCTGAAATCGCCGGCGGCGGGCCATCGAATCCAAACTCCAACTCAACGGCCACGGGGCGTTCGCCCGTCTTTTGCATGTGGCCGATTTCCCACTCGACGTATTTGGCCACCGTTTCGCCTATCTGGCTGCGCGTCTGTTCCCAGAGTACCGTGGTCCCCAGCCACTCCTGCCCACTCTCGCGCTCCGCAATAACGGCTTCCGTGATCTGCGCCAGCCGGTCCCGGGCCGATTCGTCGAAATCCCCCGGGAACACCCCCAGACGCTCGCCGTAGAAGCGCTCCAGGATCTCGTGCGCCACTGACCCCCAGGTGAGCGCCGTCGTTTCTTCCTCGGCCTCGGCCGCCTCACCCAGGCTGAGCACGCGCTCGACGAAGAACGAAAACGGAGCCCGGGCGTAAGCCTCCAGCTGACTGGCGGACCAGGCGTGGTCGTCGCCGAAACGCCTGGCCAGTTCGGCCAACACCGTCCCGTCACGGATTTCGCCGTTCCACGGACCGGGCAGGTGTGCCGGATGCAGGCTCGTGCCCTGGGTTGTTACGCCGCCGTGTATGGATGGGTAGAGGTCCATACCCCGCCCGCGGCCGACTTCCGCGGTGCCGCAGACGATGGCCCGGCGAATGCGCGCCTGCGATGCAGGGGCAATGGACACCCGCTCGGCCCCGGCCTGCCCGTCCCGCAGTGCACGGTGCAGTTCGTGCGCGGCCCGCTGGTCCGCTTCCGAGGGGGTAACCGGGTCCGAATCACGATGCGGCCTCCGCGTACGCGGCAGCTCCGACCGCTCCGGGTGCGCCGGAACCATGAGCGAGGGCAGTAGCGGGGCGCCGCCGGCCGAAGTCGTGCGGTAGCTGACCCAGACCTCGCCGTCCTGCTGGGTAACCGCCCGCCACAGCGACCGCTCCCGGCGCTGAACCTCGTCCAGGTGCGCCACCGGAAGCCCTGCCCCGGTCAGCCTCTGGCGCTCCGAATCCGAAAGCACCCCGGTATGTGCCGGGGCTTTCGGGAACTCGCGGTCATTGGCGTGCACCAGGAACAGATATTCGAAGGGGATCAGGGCGGCATCCTGAGCCTCCATCACCTGCACGCCATTCTTGCCCGGAGTGGTCAGGGCCAGTTCGCTGCCTTGTAACAGCTTGCCAAGCAGAGAATGCCACTCTCCGGGATTCAGGAGTTTGTTCGCGCCCCCCGCCGGGCGAGCCGGCCCGAGCCCCCTCCACTCCGCCAGGAGTGCTTCCAACCGGACGATACCACGTTGGTCCGCGCGCACGACCTCCCAGCGGTCTTCAACCGGTTCGCAGACGTGCCGGCGCATGCCGAACACACCGCGACCGCCCAAGAGGCCCTGCGTGCAGTCGATCCAATCCGATTCGCCGCGAGGCTCCGACAGGGGGTCGAGCACTTCACGGACCGCGGCCAGGCCGGCCAGGTCCCTTCCGATCCGGTCTGCGAACAATCCCTTGCCCCGCACTTCCCGGGCTCGCTCTTCCACCTGGAGTCTGAGCCGCTCCAGAGCGTTCCTCCATTGGCCGAGGCCCGCGATTCGTCCCACCGACGCCGCAAAATCAATGGCGCCCAGATCTACCTTCGTATCGAAGTAGGGGTGTTCCAGCACAGCGCGGAGCGACGGATAATCCCAGCCCCTCGCCGCCCCCCGAAACAGGCTGAGCAGGGCCTTGAGCGCAGGTACCTCGTTCAGAGGAGTGCGGATTCTGGCAGTCGCGGGCACCCCGGCCCGTTCGAGCGCGCGGTAGACACGGTGAGTGTCCTCGCGGCCTGATCTGGCGACCACTGCTACCCGGTGGGGTTCGGGGGCCTGCTCCCGGGCGAGGATCTTCTTGACCTGCCGGGCCACCCACGCCATCTCGCGCGCCGCGTCGGGGGCGGGCTGCACCCGGATCGAGCCACCGGAAAACCCGCCGGGCACCCCCGCGGAGGCGCGGGATCCCTCCTCGACCACGGTCTCTTCGGCGATGCCCTCGAAGAACTCGTCGGGTTCGGGCTCCGCGGGAAGGTAGAGCCGCACGTCCACTTCTTCCTGCCTGGCCAGTGCCTTCAGCAACCGCCGGCGCGAGGTCGGTCCGGTGATCCCGTATATGTGAAGCTGCCCCCCGCCGCCGATGGCCGGCCTCAGCTCGCCCCGTTCGATCGCTTCGGCAACCCGAGGCAGGCCGCCTCGACGGTCAATGAGATCTGCCTCTTCAAGTTCTTTCAGGTAAGCTCGATAAACCTCCACAATCCAGCGGTTACGGCGACGTGCGAACTCGTCCCCGCCCAAGCCGGCCAGGGCCTTTTCCAGCTCCTTCGGGGTAACTCCCTCGGGCAGAACGTCCGCCAGCAGCGCGTCAAGCATGTGCCCCCGCACCAATCCTCCACCGGTGAAGTGGTCGGGCCCCAGGATCCGGCGGCCGAGCCGGGACGCGCACCGGCTCACCATCCGCCTGCGGATGAGCAGCCCCGCCGACCTGCCAGGAATACCGAAGTGGTCCGGCAGCTCGGCCAGCAGCGTAACGGGTGGATCCAGCCATCCGCGCATCCCGCGCTCGCAGGCTTCCTCGAAGAGCCTGTCCCTGAGCAGCCGGTGGCTCAGCCATATCCACGCGCCCCGGCCGGCGGCAGGAATCCGGCTCCCGGCCTGCGGCAGAAACGCCGACATGCAGGCCCCCCACAACGACCTCGCGGTGTGCGCCCGGACCACAGTCAGACCCATGGTGCGAATCTTACGGGTTTCCGCCGGGACTCACGGCACTCTCGCCCCTCCCTGCCCGATCGGGTAGCATCCCGGCCATGAACTTCACCCCACCCTCCGAATCATCCGGCCTGCAACAACAGCGGGCCAGAATCCGGGAGCTGGAAGCCGCCTCTCGGGAGCTCGATTTGGGATCCGCGCGGCGCAGCAGCCTTCACGCCGCGGTGCATTCCTACGCCGAGTCTGTCCTCAGCGGGCTGGGCGACAGGCCCGCCTACCAGGCTGACCGCTCGGCCGTGGCCAGGTTGCGCGCCCACCCGCCCGGCGGGCCGCCGCTGCCCGCCCAGCGCATCATCGACCTCTTGGAGGAGTCGGTGGTACGCCCCGGCCTCCTTCCCTCCCACCCCGGGCACCTGGCCTATATCCCCGGCGGCGGGCTGTATGCCTCGGCGCTGGGCGACTACCTGGCCGCCGTTACCAACGAATACGCGGGGGTGCGCTTCACCGGCCCCGGCGCGGTCGAGATCGAGAACATCGTGGTGGACTGGATGGCCGACCTTGTCGGCATGCCTCCCGGGAATGCGGGCACACTGACCTCCGGGGGGTCCCTGGCCAGCCTGATCGCCGTCGTGTCGGCACGGGAAGCCGCCGGACTCAGGGCGGCCGACTACGAAAAGGCCGTGGTGTACTCAACCGAGCACGTCCACCACTGCCTCTACCGGGCCCTGCGGATCGCGGGAACGGAAGATGCAACCCACCGGGAGATCCCGATGGACCAGAGCGGGCGAATGCGAACCGATCAGTTGGCGCGGCAGGTTGCACAAGACCGGACGGCAGGGCTGCGGCCGTGGCTCGTGTTGGCGACAGCCGGCACCGTAGACATCGGAGCGGTCGATCCGCTGGACGAACTGGCCGACATCGCCGCCCAGGAGGACCTCTGGCTGCACGCCGATGCGGCCTACGGGGGTTTCTTCACCCTGGTCGATTCAGTGCGGCCGATGTTCCGGGGGCTGGGCAGGGCCGACTCGGTAGTACTCGACCCTCACAAGGGACTGTTCCTTCCCTACGGCACCGGGGCCGTGCTGGTAAGGGACCGCGCTGCCATCACGCGGGCACACCGCTCCGGCGGTGCCTATCTCCAGGATGTGGCAATAGCCGAACAAACGGGACCTTCTCCGGCTGCCGTGTCGCCTGAACTGTCACGCCACTTCCGGGGTTTGAGGCTGTGGATGCCGCTCATGCTGCACGGACTGGACCCGTTCCGAGCCTGCCTGGAAGAGAAGCTGCACCTTGCCCGGTACTTTCACACGCGCGTATCGGAAATGGGGTTTGAAACGGGGCCGCCGCCCCAGCTGAGCGTGGTCACCTACCGTTGGACTGCGGCCGGGGGGGATCCGGACGCCTTCAACCGGGCTCTGCTGGACGAAGTGCTGCGCGACGGCCGGGTGTTTCTTTCCTCCACGCTGATCGAGGGCCGGTTCACGCTGCGCATGGCTGTTCTGGCGTTCCGGACACGGCTGGCGACCATCGACCTTGCACTGGACGTGCTCGCCGGGGCCCTGGAGCGCACCCAAGCCCGACATCCCCATTGAGTGAACGAGGAGTTGAACAAACGATGAGCGAGAACACGTCAACGGGCCTGGGCCGGGAACTGGCCGCCCTCTACCTCCGCGAACTCGACCGCGCCGCTGCCCTGATCGAGGCGTATGACGACGAAGACGAGCTCTGGACAAGACGCGGAGAGCAGAAGAACTCGCCGGGCGCGCTGGCTCTCCACATGGCGGGCAACCTGCTTCACTACGTGGGTGCACAGATGGGCGGTACGGGCTATGTACGCGACCGCGACGCCGAGTTCAGCGAACGCACCACAAAGGAAGAGGCCCTCCGTCGCCTGGCCGAAACGCGGGACGTGGTTGGCCCGGTCATCGGAGGACTCTCCGACGAAGAACTGGCGCAGGAGTTTCCCGGTGACCTTCCGCCCGTTCTTGAGGGGATGAGCACTCGGTCATTCCTCGTTCACCTGCTGTGGCACCTGGGCTGGCACCAGGGCCATGTCTACTACCACAAACTCGCCGGCCCCTCGCAGTGACGTCGGTCTGAACCCACCTGCGGACGGGTTGTAGTGACAAGTCCAACCGTATGGAACGCCCACGTCGAGGCCGCGGTGGCGCATGCGGCGGTGGTCAGGTCGTTCCTGCACCCGACCAAGTACCTCCTGGACATGCGTTCCGACCCGCCGACGAGGGCGCCGGCAGCCGTCTGCTCGAGGGCCTCGAATACGTGTCCACCAAAGGCTTCCTCCCCCATCCACGCATCACCGACTGGATCGAGGCGCGGGCGGATGTCAGGTGAATACCATACTTGTACATTCGGGCTAACACTAACGCTTTCGCATAGCGCGTCGCGCTGCCAGATCGGCTGTCGCTCCTCCTCGGACCAATTTAGGATCGGGTACGCCCGAAGCGGAGGTCAGCCGGAGCCGATCCCAGATTGGGATCTCTCGACAAGAGTCTCCAACATCGACTGCGCGCTATCGAACGTGCTAATGCGCGTCAAGCCTATTCGTACGGGGACAGTCTTCGATTCGGGCTTTGACAAATTGCCCGCCTGAATGCGGCAAACAAGTGCACCCTTGATTTGATTCTTGTCGATTGGCACGTGAATCTTCCCATTGATTCGCTCCTCCCCGCCATGCCGCCACTGATCGCACTCCAGGGAGAAAGAGGCACTTGGCCGGGCCGGGCGGTGGGGCTTGTAGTAGAAGGCGTTCGGGTCGTGACGAGTACTTAACGCATTTGGTGATGGCAACTGTATCTTGTCCAATAAAGGCGCGTCTAACAAACGTGCGAAGGATTCCATTGCCTCTCCTAAACCTGGAGGATGTCCACCAATCAACCGCTGCCATTTACCCTTAGGGGCGACCGGCGGCGGGCGCAAAGCGTGGCTCTCCGTGTTTTCCGGTTTGTCTTCGCTCAGGACGTCAGTGAGCGATGGCGGTTGAATTCGAAAACTCCCCCGAGCCTCAATTGTAACCAAGGCCTCGGTAGCCGGGCGGGTTCCTACGTTTTCGACAAGAAACGAAAATTCCAGCCTGGGACTCTGGCGTAACAGCGCCCGATGGTGGTTGCGAAACGTTTCTTGACAGGCCAAAAGCCACTGGGGATAGGCTTTGTCGCGATACGCGGCAATTTCTTCGTCGGTAGCTGGGGAAAACACGTCCTTGGTGCCAAAAAGGGACATCAATGCCGTTTCCTTTGACGCGCGTTGGGCAGATTCCCGGGAGCCGTAATCGGTTTCCAAGGGAAAACGATCCTCCAGCTGTTGCATCAATTCATGGACCTGCCGGTCAGTAAGTGGTTCACACGAAACTCGAGATGCCTCATAGCGTTCGATCCCAGAGTTTGACGGGCCCATGCATCGGATCGAAATGGAGGGCTCCGTTTTCTTCAACCGCGCATGCTCGGCCTTGAGGGAATCCAACTCCCTCTCAGCTGCGGTGGACTCGGGTGGAAGCAGCCAACTATCTGGGATTTGGCGCGCTTCTAGGCGGAGGCCCTGAGCAGTATAGAGTGGAGTTGTGTCGTGGGTGAGCAAGCGTACATCGCGATCTGGATATTCGCAGGAGTACTCCAAAGCAGTCGCCACCAATTGGTCGTCCCTCTCCCTATAATTCAGGCCCGTTTCCGGCGCTGGGCTGTACGTGTGCGCGGAGTTGACCCAAAGAGTGACACGGGGATCGCTGGGCTGAATCTCTCTGTGACCTGAATCTAACATTTTCCGGAACATGGCCAGGGCTGCTCGCGCCCGTTTGGCAACGCGATTGTTGCCCTTGTTCTTGCGGAAATCGATTTCTCGTAGCACTGGCTTGGATACAATTAGCTGCACTTCGTCGCAGGTTCCCAATTCAGCCCAAGCGAGCTGTTCCAACGGTCGGCATTGAAAGAACAGGTTGGTGTCCACGAAGTAGTAGACGGTAGATGGGGTCACGGCTTCCCTTGCGTCCTTGTCAGGCACGGCGGTTCTCCCGCCATCCGCGTTCCCTCCGCACTCGCGCAAGTTCGTAGCTCACCTGCACCCGCATCCAGTGATCGGCGGTACCCCAGCCGAGGGCCTCCAACGCGAGCGCCATGTTTGCGGAGACGCCAGCCTTGCCGTTCAACAGCCGCGACA
>JAGWBR010000029.1:0-359 GCA_021295785.1 Gemmatimonadota bacterium | reverse complement strand
GAATCATTTCGCCCAAGTGCGGGGGGTTCAGCATCGCACCCACGCGCTCGCCACCTGTGCCGTTCATGATCTGTCCTCCTTGCCTTCAGTGGTAATCTACCAGATCCACGTCGACGGCTTTGCCGTCTGTCGAGCGACAAACAAGATGAGAATGAGGGGTCGCGTGTCGGTGCTTCGACAGTTCCGCATTCCGACGATTCCGATTATAGTGCCCCCGATTTTTCTGGACAGTAGTTTAGCCAACCTGTTGGGGTCCAGGAGAGAGGAGGTGGGAGATGTCTCGGAGTACGGAAGGGCAGAACGGTGCGGGCCGCTTGGGGAGGTCGGCCGGCCTCCCCAAGCGATGGAGCGCGCGGCGG
>JAGWBR010000036.1:6741-7107 GCA_021295785.1 Gemmatimonadota bacterium | reverse complement strand
AGAACATGGCGCGGCGCTGAGGCAGATCCTGGTACGCGAGGGCGAGGACACCGCGCTCGTCGTGGTCGCTCTCCCCGCGGGGCAGCTCGCCGAGGAAGAACGTCGTCTCGCCGAGGCGACCGGCCTGGACGTCAAGCTGATCGACCCGGCGGCCCACGAGGCCATGCTGCGTCTCGCGGAGGCCGGCTTGATCTCGATGCCGGCGGGCGAACTTCGCGAGGTGTATCCCGCTCCCGGCGCGGAAGGCGCCGAGGCCGCCAGCCGGCGCCTGCGCGGACGCTCCCTCGTCGACCGCGCGGAGCACAAGCTCAAGGCGGCGGACCTGCTCGAAGGCGGTGGCTTCTCGGAGGAGGCGCGGGCACCGGC
>JAGWBR010000036.1:3679-6646 GCA_021295785.1 Gemmatimonadota bacterium | reverse complement strand
GCGGGCGAGCTGCCCCTCGATGCGGTACGCATCCTGTCCGGCGAGGAGGTCGAGGCGGGCGTGGTCGCTCCGGTGAGGGCTCTTCTCGACACGGTATCGCGCCGCACCGAAGGGCAGCGGCCAAGCGCTGAACGGCCGGCCTCGTGAGTCGCAAGGAGGCGTTGCAGGACGCGCCGTGGTGCGCGGTGCAAGAAGAAGGGCTACTCGGCCTACGAGCTCGCCCATTCCTGGGTCAACGCCGGCAACATTCCCGCAAGTGTTCGCGCGGTCCTCGACACCTGCCCTGCCTACGCAGACGCTCATCTCGTTGAAGGGCGGTTCGAGCGCGACGCGGACCTGCGAACGCCCGGACGTCGGAGGCAGACGGACCTGCTTGCCTTCGTGAAGCTCGCCCAGGGCAAGGCCGTGATCGCCGTCGAAGGGAAGGTGGAGGAGCCGTTCGGCGATCTCGTCTCGACGTGGAACACCGGCAGCCCAGGCAAGAAGCGTCGTCCGGAGGCCCTTTGCGCGTCTCTCGGACTCCTGGCTTCCGAAGGGAGGATATCCGGTACCAGCTTCTCCACCGCACGGCCTCAGCCATCTACGAGGCGCAGAGATACCGGACCGGGCGGGCGCTCATGCTGGTGCACTCCTTCAGCCTGACCGATGCATCGTTCCCCGACTTCCAGGCGTTCGCCGAGTTGATGGCAATGCCGCTCGACGCGGCGCCGACGCCGACCTCTGGACCATGAACAGCCCCCGCGGGGTGAGCGGGACAATTCTTCGGCGGATGATGTTCGCGTTCGAGCTTCGCCGCCCGACGCCCGCACCGACCAGATTTCCCCACAGCGCACACGGCTCTCGAATGGACAGGACCGACGGCCGGCTGGGAAATGTTGGATAATCTCTGCAACAGGTCCGGTTCGATCGAGCCCGACAGATGCCGACCCGAATTCAAGGGGGCTTATATCCATGACTTGACAGCCATCACACCGACCTCGGGTTGTCGGATTACGCTTCGCCAATCCGACCTGCCCTGGACCGGCAGCCCTCAGGCGTAACCCGACAACCCATCGAGTGGTGAAGGCCCCACACGGACGGCTCGTCCGTCAAGTCATGGATATAAGTCCCAATTCAAGGGGAGCCAGCGCCATGCCTGAGATCGTGGATTTGACTGCGCCGATTACCGAGCATTTCGATCAGCGCTGGCGGGTGGACCGCAAGCTGGTGAAGGCGTTCGAATCCGGCGATCTGTTTCAGAACACCTGGATGGCGGCTCCGGTCCACAGCTTCACGCACCTGGATGCACCGCTCCATGTCGTGCCGGACGGGATCTCCACCGAAGAGGTGCCCCTGAACCGCCTGGTGGGCCACGCCGCCATCGTCGATCTGACTCCGATCGCGCCGAAAACGGCGATCACCGCGGAGCGACTGGAGAAGGCGGGGCAGCACGTTCGGAAGGACGACATCGTGTTTCTGAAGACGGCATGGGACGAACAGCAATCGTTGTCGACGCCGGAGTTCTGGTCCGAGGCGCCCTACATGACACGGCCCGCCTGCGAGTGGCTGCTCGAACGGGAGATCAGCACGATTGGCTATGACTTTCCCCAGGACTGTCCGATCCGGGGGATGATGCACGGCAAGTCGGCACCGATAGAAGAGTTCGTCACCCACGATATGCTGCTTCGCAATGGCGTGATCATGATCGAGTATCTGTGCAATCTCGGGAAGCTGCCGGGCCCCCGCGCCTTCGTCGCCGCACTCCCGCTCAAGATCCCGAACTCCGACGGCGCGCATATTCGGGTGGTTGCACTGCTTGATGTCCCTTCGCCCGAGTGACCTGCTTCCGGTGCCGTACAGGGATTCCCATGCATGAGACAGTCCCTGTCGGGAACCGGAGCGGCGAAGCTCCACCCGACTGCGTGGAGCCGCTCTCTTTCAGACACGGTATTGTCGAGTCGTTCCATGGCCTTGGAAAGGGGACCATATACGAAGGTACCCACGGACCCCCAACCACGCCAGGCGACTCGGCACGCTGGCCGTTGGCGACTTCATGCCAACCGCTCCTACGCTCTCCGAAACAGTGATCATCAACAAGACCGACGGGATCGCGAACCGTTTGATTTCTCCTCCATCGGATCAGTCGGCAGCCGTCGCTATCGGACTGTCCGAAGATCCGGAAATCCCGTCGGCGACAGAATGGGAATGTTCGGGAACGGAGACATTTCAAGAAGGTCCCAGTCCCCCGTGACCAGGCAGTCCGCCGCGCCCATCAGCGCCGTCTCCAGCAGCTTGTCGTCATCGGGGTCTCGGCACCCGAGTTTCGCGCCCGCATTCGGAACCCATTCGGAGACTGCTTCGAGCTGGGCCACGTAGACAGCCCTTCCTTCCCGGTCGACATGACGGAGGAGGAAACGGCCGTCGCCCATCCGGGCGGGCGCGGGGAAGCGCGGGCGCGACGAGGGGCAGACCATAGGCGCCTTCTCGGTGAAGCCCGATGAGACGGTGCGTCTCGCCGCGCCCCTGTCTGCGGGGATGCGACGACGTCTCCATCGACTTGTCCCGGATCCCTGCCGGGCCGGCAAAAGGCCCCGTTGATTTCGGCCCGAGCATGACTTTGCAGTGCATCTCCTCCCCGCCACCGGCAGGTTGTCGTCATGCCGCGGCCGCGCATTCTTGCGGAAACTCCGGTTTCGCCCTGCCTGCTTGACGCGAAGGACTTCGGAATCACCTGGAGGCATCAACACGGCGCGTCGTCTCCTACCTGCTCACCGCGGCTGTAGACTTCCACCCAACAAATGCCATCATCTCTACCGTTCTGGTCCTTGCCCCTGATTTTCGCGCGCCCGTGTCTTTTCCCGTCCACGTAAGGGAATTCAGCAAAGGTGGCATATTCCCCGAACGTTTCGTGAACCCAGACGCCCTGCTTTTTCCCCCTGACGTAGGACCCTTCCTCGTAGCCTCGTGTGCCCCTCCAGCGCTTCGTCC
>JAGWBR010000036.1:0-3653 GCA_021295785.1 Gemmatimonadota bacterium | reverse complement strand
ATAAGGAAGATACTGCTGTCCGCTGTCGTACTGAACGACCAGACATCCCCGTACTGTCCACTGACCTTGCGCTTTACCGTTCTCAAAGGGTCCCTCGAGAGCGAATCTGCGATCCGTCTCATAGCCCTGCTTCAATTCCGGGACCACGCACGCAACGTTCTCGTTGCCGCCGTTGTACGACAAGACCCAGTCGCCATGCTTCCTGCCATTCGAGAGCGTCCCGGTTTGTTGAACCGAATTTCCGTCCGTCGTCCACACCAGCTCTCCTCGTCCTTCGGCGATGCCTGCGGAGCACGGCCCCGACCAGGAGACGGTTTGCCCAGGGTGGAAGTGGGTGACCCAGACATGGCAGCCGGGCCTGTCGGCGACCCTCTTCCAGCACTTGTCGCCTTTCGCCGCGCCGGTGCATTTCGGGCTGACCTCGTCCGCAACGACCGATTCGGTCAGCAACATCTCGGCCTGCTCCCGTGTCAGGTCGCCGGTCGCCGAGTACCCGTTCGCCCGCTGCCAGGCCTGAATCGCCCGGCGGGTTCGCGGGCCGAACTTCCCGTCTGCGGGCCCTGGATCGAAACCCCGGGCGGCGAGTGCCGACTGGATACGCCGCTGCTCGTCCGAGTCCAGGCTGACTGCTTCTCCTTGCTCGTCGCACGCCCGGTCGTACCCGCCCGCACGGCTGAGGGCCCGATGGATCCGTCCGCCTTCGGCGGCGACGGAATACGGAATGAAACCCTGGCCGTCACGGATACAGGGATCGGCGCCGGCGGCGAGCAGGGCGGCGACACCCCCTGGGTTGTCGTGGCTGCCGGCAGCCAGGTGCAGCGGCGTCCTTCCTTCGGCGTTGGCGATGTTGGCCTCGGCATCTGCTGCCAGCAGCATCCGGATGGTAGCGATGGCTTGGTTTCTCTTCGCCCTTGACAGCGTACAAGTCGATCATGTACAAGTCCGTGTCGAGAAAAAAATCGTCGAAACTAACAGGAGGATATACAAATGAGTATTGTGAAAATCTTCAGAATTGCACTCTTGGGTGCCGTTTCGGCAAGTGCGCTGGCATTCGGTTTTCTTGCTGGCCCGGCTGCTTCACAGGATCGACCGATAAAGGTCTGGTTCGGGCGTGAAAATTTTATTCCCGAAGATCAATTTTCGACATTCCATGCCGAATATCCCGACATCACCGTTGAGTTCGAGGTGATCCGCCTCGAAGACGTGAACGCGCAGCTTGTCCTTGCCATGCGGTCGGGCAGTGCGCCCGACATCGTGCAGATTCGCGACCGCGATGTCGGACAGCTCGCCATCAACAAAGTGGTAAAGGACTTCACTGGCTGGATTGAAGAATTCAAGAACCGTTTCCCGGAGACTTACGAACAACTTTCTCCCTTGGCTTGGGAAGGCGCCTCGGATCCTGATGGCAGAATCTACGGAGCGGCCGTGTATTCCACGTCGATCTATCTCGCCTATCGAACTGACTGGCTTGAGGAAGTCGGCATGCAAGCGCCCCTGGAAACAACGGACCGGGTGCTGGAGGCCGCACGGAAAATAACCGAAAGTGGTGATGGCCGAAAGGGTTTCAGTCTGCTTGGATGCTGCAACGCTCCGACTTGGGAACTGCCGCTTTTTCTCTCCATGGGTGGCGTGATCGTCGATGGGGTTCCCCAGATCGACAACGAAATCGGTATTGAGTGGATAAAATTCTATCAGACACTGATGAATGAAGGCAGTGCCCATCCGGATACACCATCGTGGGATTCCGGGCAAATGCGAGCAGCCTTTATCGGTGAGAGAGCCGGCATGATGTATGAAGGTGAGCACATCTATGTCGCGATTGACAAGCAGCTACCGTATGAGGAAGGAAAGTGGGCGTTCGAAAGGCTTCCGACGCGTCCCGGCCAGACAGAACCGCATGTCCAGGCTGGATATGCCTTTCCCTTCATCGTGACCATGGGCAACAAGGATGAAGAGGCAGCCATGTTGGCTTTGGAATATCTGGCACGGCTGGAGTTCGCCAAACAGGTTTCAATCCGTTATCAACCCACAACGAATTCCGCTGTTGCGGAAGATGCGGAATACCTTGCAGCCAAACCCTGGGCGGTCGATGTCGCACCAATTGCCGCCACGATGGTTACGATCCCAACCCACCCGACTCGTGCAATACAGGTTTATGACGTTCTGAAAGAACTTCGTGACCGGATGGTTGCAGATCCGGGTGCTGACCCTGCAGCCTTGGCTTCGGAATATCAGAAGGCGCTGAATAGCGCGGCCGGCCTCTGACGAAGGCCAAGAACTTCGCACGGGTGAGGCGGATCGCCCCCGGACGGCCCGCTTCGCGTCCGCCCCGCTGGGAACGCGAGGCGCTCCGTCCCCAATTCACCGTTCTTCCGGGATCGTCACTGTCTCCGCATTACAACGCGAACGGACCTCGGTGGGGGCAGTACCTCCACCGGTTCGCGCCTTCGGCGCGTCCTGCGGGCTCTGAGAGCGCCCGCCGCCGTGTCATCGCTTCACGTGTCTCCATGAACCTCGCCCGCACCCACGCGTCGGTCGGTTCGCCCGGATCGGCAGGGGCTGGGACTGACCCCACGACCCTGGGCTTCGCCCGGAGGCGGTACCCGTAGCGCCGAAGCGGATTCAGCCCCGTTCTGAACGCCTTCTGTCGGAGAGAAGGCGGCTGTTGCGCGGAGTGGCACCGTCTTGTGCACAACAGCGGGCCACTGAGGCTGAGTGCAGGCCGTTCCGGGTTTCTTGTGTCTTCGTGTGCGCACCTCGTCCGCGAGGGCCTTCGCTCCTTGCGTCTCGAGGATCGTCAGGAGGCGGGGCAGTTCCGGTCGCGACTGAACCGCCCCGGGAACCACGGAAGCATGATTCGGAAGCACGTGCGGCCAACCGGCGTGAACCGATCACGATGCTCCTCACAAAGAGGATGGACTCGTCCGATCCCTTGGTGGTCCGCAGGTCCAGGGAGCAATCTCTGGCAGGAGAGTCAACGAAGACTTCGGCATTGCGAACCGGTCCCCGGAGGCGGTGCTGGATTTCTGGCTTGGGCGGGGTCCGATACCAGGTCCTGTCGCACCGCGACGAATCGGGGCCGTCGCTCGAGCGCATCCGGAGTCGCTTCGGCTCGAAGCTTTGCTGCCACGCCCGGGAGGCTCCATTCGTCGGCCAGGATGCGCCGGTTCACATCATCTTCGTGGAAGGCGACTCCTCGCTCGAAGACATCGACGTCATCCACACCCCCGGCCATACCGACGGCAGCATCTGCTACTTCCACCGCTCGCCGACGGGCAAGTCATACCTCTTCACCGGCGACACGGTCGTTCAGTGGAACGGCCGGTGGGCGACCCTGGTCCTTCGCAATGCGGGCGGAAGCGTCGAGGGGCGTATCGCCGACGACGAGGCGTTCCGGGGAGAAAGGCAGCCTGTTTGACTGGGATGGGCTGAGCGTTTCCGAAGGACGGCAATCAGGACTTCAGTGCTGATCTTGGCAGGCCATCGAGGCCGCGCACGTGAAGAAAATGAGCGAGACCCCGTCCACGGTGCTCGTCGGCGGCAGCGACGTGATGGGGTCCCGTCCGGACGCCTGGTGGCGGAACCACGCCCAAGCGCCACAGTGGCTTGCCTCTGAAATCGCCCCGGTGGTTCAGAGCCACCGCACCGCCTCG